>NZ_JAKUGG010000014.1:0-173270 GCF_022663835.1 Bacillus cereus group sp. BfR-BA-01347
TAAATATCGTTTCACCGCTTGGATTTTTTCTTTTGAAGAAAATTTAGCCATAAAAAATGCACCTCCAATTGTTAGACTGTGTCTAACAATTGGGGTGCACTTCATTATGGAAGGATGGCTCTTTTTCTACTATATAAAAGAATTTTATACATTTGTCGGTCAGTTGATATATTTAAAGAATCGCTAGGATAAATCTCATGTACCATTAGTGATATCCATATGCAAAATTACTGAACTTGAACAGAAATATTCTCTTCTTGCTCCTCGGGTTTAACAAGTGCATAACGTTCCCACGCTCTACTTTTCCAGCGGAAGAACATAATTATGGCACGTGTCCATTCGTCGATGGCGATCGCTAGCCAAATACCAACGAGCCCCATATCTAAATGAAAGGCGAAAAAGTAACCTAGTGGTAAACTCATTAACACCATAGAAAATGCACCGATTAAAACAGGATATTTTGCATCACCAGCTGCACGAAGCGAATTAATGATGACGATGTTCATCGTGCGTCCCGTTTCAAGTAGTACACTTAGTAAAAGAACACTTGCGCCTAACCCGATAATGTGCGGATTATCTGTAAACAGTCCCATTAATTGTGTACGGAATGTAATAACGAGAGCGACCATACATAAAGTTACACCAATTGCCCATTTTACACTTTTCCACAAGCGTTCGTATGCTTCATCCTTTTCGCCACCACCAACGAGGCGGCCGATAATAATGGCTGTTCCCATACCAATTGCAATTGCAAATAAATAAGTGAACATGGAAATGTTAGTAGCGTATTGTCTAGCAGCTAATGATTCCGTTCCTAAGTACGTTGCGTAATAAAGGAAGACGATTTGACAAGCTTGATACATCACTTGTTCAAATGCAGATGGAATGCCAATTTTTAAAATTTTCCCAATGTATTCTTTGGATAAAGTGAAGTAATATTGTAATTTTACACGATATTCCATAACGCGGTATAGTAACCAGAAGAAAACAATAAGTGCGATCAATCGACTGATAGCAGAAGAAATTGCAGCCCCTTGTACACCGAGCTCAGGGAAACCAAATTTCCCGAAAATGAGTACGTAGTTTCCAGCGATATGAATCATATTCATTCCGAGTGAAATAAACATCGCTTGCTTTGTAAAACCGTGTACACGGATAATTGCGGCTAATGAGTTAATAATAGCTTGTAGGAAGATGGCTCCTCCGACGATAGATAAGTAGTTTTGCGCATACGTTAGTACATCGCCTTGTAAGTTCATTGCGAGCATCATATGTTTCGAAAATAAAAGAAAACCAGCACTTATAACGAGCCCAACTATTAAATTTAATGTGACGGCTAATGCTGATATTTTAGATGCTTCCATAAAGCGTTTGGAACCGAGGTATTGAGATACAACGATAGCAGCGCCGTTCCCGATGACTTCTAATACCAAAATCGCAATATGAAGATATTGATTCGCTGCACCAACCCCAGATACAGCATCGTCTGATAATGCACTTAACATGAAAGTATCAGCGATCCCCATTAACATAAAAAGAAAAACTTCTAGAAAAATAGGCCATGTTAATAAGAATAAACTTAATTTCTCTGTCGGTCCATTTTTTGCCTGAATTGCTGTCATGTCCGTCCCCTCTTTACCGATATCTATTTTTAGCAAAATGTATCGTAACATACTTTCTTAACCTTTGCACTCATTTTAGCCTACATATTTTTAATATGAAGGGTCTGCTATTTTATGTTAAAAAGGGTGGGATAATTATGCATAAAGTATTATAAAATATAAAATTTGTTTTTCTCTGATAATTTAGAAAAATATAAAAATAATTATTTTCAGTACTTTAGTAAGGATTATCGGTAATATAAAACGTTTACAAAGATATATTTTAAAACGGAAAATTTTAATAAAATAGAAATATAAATATACAAAAAATATATTTGTGTGTATAATATGAATTATTAGAACATATATATATTTCTTTCTGTTTGAAAATGAAAGGGTTAACATTTTTTTTGGAGGGTGGAAGTATGAAAAAAAAGATACCAGTTTTTGTAGCATCAACAGTAGCGATGAGCATGATGTTAGGGGCATGTAGCTATCAAAAAGATGAACCGCAAGCGAACGCAAAAGGGGATAGCGGGAAAAGCGGCGCAAAGCAAGTTATTAACTTAATTGAAATGCAAGAAATACCAACGATGGATCCAGCATTATCAGCTGATGCAGTTTCTTCAAGAGTAATGACTAATACGATGGAAGGCTTATACAGTTTAGGAAAAGATGATAAGCTAGTTCCTGGTGTAGCGAAGGAATTCAAAAAATCAGAAGATGGTAAAAAATATACATTTAAATTACGTGAAGACGCAAAATGGTCAAATGGTGAGCCTGTGACGGCAAAAGATTTCGTATACGCATGGCAAAGAGCGATTAACCCAGATACAGCTGCGAAATCAGCGTACATTATGTATGATATAAAAAATGCAGAGAAAATTAATAAAAAAGAGATGAGTCCGGATCAATTAGGGGTAAAGGCGATTGATGATTATACATTAGAAGTGGAATTAGATAATACCATTCCATACCTTGTAGATTTAATGGTATATCCAATCTTCTATCCTGTGAATGAAAAGTTTGTGAAAGAGCAAGGTACGAAGTTTGGTTTGGAAGCGAATACAACGCTTTATAACGGACCATTTACATTAAGTGATTGGCAACATGAACGTAGCTTTAAAATGACAAAGAGCGCGTCATATTGGGACAATAAAGAAGTGAAGATTGAGGAAGTAAACTTTAATATTGTAAAAGATACATCTACGCCAATTAACTTATATGAAACAAATGCAATTGATCGAGCGTCGTTATTAGCGGAGTTTATTGATAAATATAAAGGAAAACCAGATTTCCAAACAGTAGAAGATACATCTGTGTTCTTCCTTCGTTTAAATCAAAAAGATCCAGCTTTAGCAAATAAAAATATTCGTAAAGCAATTTCACTTGCTTTTGACCGTAAGCCATTCGTGGATACATTATTAAATAACGGTTCTAAGCCAGCGACAGGATTAATTCCTGATAACTTCATTAAAGGACCAGATAAAAAAGATTTCCGTGCTGTAAACGGGGATATTGTAAAACCAAACGCGAAAGAAGCGAAAAAATATTGGGAAGCTGGTAAAAAAGAACTTGGTAAAAATGAAATCGAATTAGAATTATTAAATGAAGATGTAGAGTTATCAAAGAAAACTGGTGAATATTTAAAAGGTGAATTAGAAAAGAATTTACCAGGTTTAACAGTAAAGATTAAACAACAACCATTCGCACAAAAACTAAAATTAGAAGATGCGGGCGATTATGTCATGTCATTCTCTGGATGGAGTGCGGACTTCCCAGATCCAATTACATATCTTGATATGTTTGTAACAGATGGGTCACAAAATAAGATGAAGTACTCTAATCCAAAATACGATGAAATCATTATGAAGGCGAAAAAAGATGGAAGCGATGTAAATGCTCGTTGGAAAAACTTATTAGAAGCAGAAAAAATGTTACTTGATGACGCTGCAATCGTTCCAGTATATCAACGTGGTAGAGCATACTTACAAAGAGAAACAATTAAAGATATGTACAACCATAAATATGGCGGAGATTTAAGCTTTAAGTGGGCGTCCGTAGGAAAATAAAAAAAGCAGGCTAACCACCTGCTTTTTTTAATACGTTCGTTTCTTATAAATGCCTTTTCCGCCAACTTCGTTCCAGCCGGATTGTACATCCAAACTTTTGTTAACAAACTTCATTTTTTCTTTTCCACCAAAGAGCTTTTCACCAATGCTATTTGTAATGACACCAATCAATGCTGTTATTCCGATGATGAGGGCAGCAACCGTAATAAAATCAATAAAAAAAGCAATCATTTGCAAACTCCCCCTTTGCCTGTCTGTATGTTTATTGTATGAGATAAAAAATAAAAAAGAAAGAAATGTCAGAAAAATTTTCGGTTTACTTTAGAAATCTTGTAGACAGGAGGGGGAATGTTTGTTAAAATGAGAACAAACGTTCCTTTTCGTTCTCATTTGTATAGTCTTACATTTCTTAATTGATTTATCACGAAAAAGTAAGAAAACGTTCTCTTTTTCATAGGAAAGATTATAGATAAATAACTATATATTATATGAAAAATCTATGGGAAGTGAGTAGTAAAAGGGTTGAAAGTTATTGTTCAAGTACAGCTGAAGTGAGCGTAATCATGTTACATAGCAGTGGAATACACGGAAGAGTTTTCTCAACTAGCAGGAAATTTACTGTATATTTCTTGCAAGATCTATTGTATAATGATTATAGAAGTTACTTATTAAAAGTAATTGTTGTTTATTATAAGTTGTTGCTTACATGAAATGCGATTTTTGTACTTTTTAATAAGACAAGTTATCGCGAAAAATTGCTGAAGTTAGAAATTAAAACTGTATTTAGTACAGAATTTGTACTCTTTAAGGAGAGTGAGCTTTGTATGGTAACATTATATAGTTCTCCAAGCTGTACGTCTTGTAGAAAGGCGAAATTATGGCTAGAGGAAAATCATATTCCTTATACAGAACGTAATATTTTCTCAGATCCATTAACGATTGAGGAAATTAAAGAGATTTTACGTATGACAGAAAGCGGAACGGATGAGATTATTTCTACTCGTTCGAAAGTTTTCCAAGAATTGAATGTAAACTTAGAGTCTTTACCACTTCAAGATTTATATAAGATGATTCGTGACTATCCAGGGATTTTACGTCGTCCAATTATGATTGACGAGAAACGCCTTCAAGTTGGTTACAACGAAGACGAAATTCGCCGTTTCTTACCACGTACAGTAAGAACGTTCCAATTACGTGAAGCACAACGTCTTGTAAATTAATTATAATAATATGAAAACCTTCTACCTATTATATAGTAGAAGGTTTTTTTAATGTTTCACATTGCGTAATCGAACTTGTTGTACGATAAAGCCGATGCATAAAATAGTGAAAATGAACAAATAAGGAATGCTTGCAGTGAAACTTGGGTTGTTATGAAAAAAGGTTGCAAGTCTGTCTTCATGTGTAACCATTTTTCCTGCAGTATAGGAAAGAATCGCTGCACCACAATAAATGAGGAATGGAAATCGTTCCATAAGTATTAAAATAAGTTTGCTACCCCAAATAATAATCGGAATAGAAATGAGTAAGCCGATTATGACGAGTAAAAATCTCCCGTGAGCTGCACCTGCAATGGCAATAACATTATCAAACCCCATAACAAGGTCCGCGAATACAATTGTACGCACCGCTTGAAATAAAGTTGTTTTTCCTTGAATAGAAGAAAGATCGTTGCTATTATCAGTTAATAAATTTACTGCGATTAATGTAAGTAAAACGCCCCCGATAAGTTGCAGAAATGGAATGTCCAGTAAATAGACAGCTAGTATAGTAAGGACAATTCTTAGTACGATTGCTAAAAGAGTACCGATCAAAATGGCTTTATTTCGTTTCGATTCAGGTAAGTTTCGGCTAGCTAGTGCGATGACGATTGCATTGTCACCACCTAATACAACATCGATACCGACAATCATTAGTACTGATGTTAAAAACTCTAAGTCCATTCGTCTGCCTCCATTTATGATGTTTTAATAAGCGAACTATATGTATGTGATGAAGAAAGTTGTTGTTAAGTAATCTCTTCCAATAGAAGTTTCACTTTATTACAGTGTACGGGGGAATGTGGAAATGTATGTCCAAATTTTTTGTAAGTAAGAAATCGCTATAATAATATATTTATGTAGTTGATCGAGTAAAGATAGGCATATAACTATTTTTGTAAAATAAATCGATTTTATTTCCATTCTGGAGAATCTTATCATAAAATGAGAGTACAAGAATCTATTGATTTGTCATATGAGTGGGGAATCCCTTCATAACAATTCTAAGCAGGAAGGGAGAGTTGTATTTTGGATATTGAAAGAATTAATGATCATACGATGAAATTTTTTATTACGTACATTGATATAGAGGATAGAGGATTTAATCGTGAAGAAATTTGGTATGATCGCGAACGAAGTGAAGAGCTCTTTTGGGAGATGATGGACGAAGCTCGTGATCATGACGATTTCTTTATTGATGGACCGTTATGGATTCAAGTGCAAGCAGTCGATAAAGGGATTGAAGTACTTGTCACGAAAGCAGAGCTTTCAAAGGACGGGCAAAAGCTGGAACTACCGATAGGGGTAGACAAAATTATAGATATTCCTCTAGATGAAGGCATCGAATCATTATTCCAGCAAGAGTTAGTCGAAGAGGTAGAAGAACAAACAGGAACAACCTTTAATGAAGATGGTACGTTTGGCTTTTTAATTAAATTTAATGATTTTGAAGATGTCATTTCATTAAGTCATCGTCTTATCTTTGAAGATATAAAAGATGAGCTGTATTCATTTGAGAACCGCTATTATGTATATGTGGAATTCGATGAAGTGCTACATGATGAAGAAGAAATTGATCGTATTTTAAGTATTATTTTAGAATATGGAGAAGAATCAACTTTAACAATTCATCGTGTAAGTGAGTATGGAAAACAAATTGTGAAAGAGCATGCGCTTGAAACGATTCGCAATAATTTTCCTGCTAAAACGTAGGCCGATTTCTGTAGTATGAAATCGGCTTTTTATATGAAGAATAGGAAAGCTTTCTTAGTTAGGAGGTAAGAGATGAAAAATACGTTAAAGTTGATTTTCTTTGTTTTTCTATTGTTCGCATTATTTGTTTCACTACGTATGTTTATTGATGTAGCATTTTATTCGGATGTGATTGGGATAAAAGATGTTTCGATTTTAGGTATTATTAGTATTTTATTTACAGTATCTGCGTTTTTAATTGGCTGCGTTATTTTCTTAGAGAACCGTCATCCGTCAAAAACACTAACATGGTTAATTGTGTTAGGTATTTTTCCGGTATTTGGCTTCTTTGCTTATTTATTATTTGGACAAAATTTTCGGAGAAAAAGAATGTTCCAAAAGAAGGCTTTACTTGATGAACAGGCGTTTTTACAATATAAAGGGCATGAAGATTACGAAGAACGGATTTTGCGCAATCATAAGCATCAAGAGCTATTATTTCGTTTAGCGGATCGCTTAGGCGCTTTAAATATTTCATTTCAAACTGAAACGAGAACATTAACAAATGGAGATGAAACGTTTCAGGCCATTTTAGATGGATTAAAACGAGCGAAACATCACATTCATATGGAATATTACATTGTGCGTGATGATAAGCTTGGAACAGAAATTAAAGATATTTTAATACAAAAATCAAAAGAGGGCGTAGTCGTTCGTTTTTTATATGATGCGGTTGGAAGTTTTAAATTATCAAAATCGTATATTGAAGAATTAAACGATGCAGGTGTCGAAATGATTCCGTTCTTCCCTGTGCGCTTTCCGATTTTAAACGATAAGATTAATTATCGAAACCACCGAAAAATCGTTATTATTGATGGAAATGAAGGATTTGTAGGTGGATTAAATATTGGTGATGAATATTTAGGCAAGGATAAGTACTTCGGCTTTTGGCGAGACACACATTTATATTTGCGTGGTGAAGCTGTACAAAGTTTGCAGCTTATTTTCCTTCAAGATTGGTTTTATATGACTGGTGAGGCTGTGCTAGCCCCTGAATATTTACAAGCGAAAGCAGTTGAGGGGGAACATTGGGGAGGCGTGCAGCTCGTTGCAGGTGGACCGGATAATAAGTGGGAAACAATTAAGCATTTATATTTCGCAATGATTGCTTCTGCGCGGAAATCCATTTGGATTGCAACGCCGTATTTCATTCCGGATGATGATATTTTATCCGCATTAAAGGTTGCTGCACTTGCTGGTATCGATGTTCGTTTGTTAATGCCGAGTAAGCCTGATAAGCGTACTGTCTTTTACGCATCGAGATCGTATTTCCCAGAGCTTTTAGATGCAGGGGTAAAGATATATGAGTATGAAAAAGGTTTTCTTCATAGTAAAGTTGTCATTGTCGATTCTGATTTAGCTTCAATTGGGACAGCTAATATGGATATGAGAAGTTTTCATTTGAATTTTGAAGTAAATGCCTTTTTATATGATACAGATAGCATTCGAAAGCTTGTTCAAGATTTTAAAGACGATTTAGAAGAATCCAGTGAAATTCACGTCGATCGTTTTCATAAAAGGCGTCTTCATAGACGAATTGTTGAATCAACGTACCGGTTATTATCGCCTTTATTATAAAAAGAGATGTCCGAAATTGGGACATCTCTTTTTTAAAGGAATTTGTAACAAATTGTAGAATATAAGGAGCTGAAAGGGTGTGATTACGATATTTATCGCTAAAAGAGAAAACGGAGAAAAAATTCATTTACTCTACAATTGTAATGAAGAGCTTTTGCGCCGTATGCGTCAACAGGAACGATTCTTTTGTGTAGCTTGTGGAAAGGAAGTACAAATGAAATTAGGGAAACAAAAAAGTTGGCATTTTGCTCATAAAAAAGTGGATTCATGTCTTGCCTTTTATGAAGCGGAATCTATGTATCATAGGCACGGTAAAGAATTGTTATATAAATGGTTCAAACGTCAAAACTTTCATGTAGATATAGAGCGTTATCTGCCAGAGATTCAGCAACGGCCAGATATTTTTATAGAGAGAGCAGGGAGAAAAATTGCGATTGAATACCAATGCGCAAACCTTTCTATAGAGCAGCTGTACAAACGAACATATTCGTATTGGCGAGCGGGTATACCGGTCATTTGGATCATTGGTGGAAATCAATTGAAAAAGCAATCTGCATATTGGATGAAATTCTCCTCACTTATGGCTTTCTCCTTACAATCTTATCCTCAACCATTTCTTATTTTCTTCTGTTCCAAGCAAAAATCATTTATGAAATGCGCGTTTCTTACTTCATTTTCTACAAGCGTCTCTTTCTCACATACTATATATTTACCAACTGAAACGACTACTTTTGAACTACTCTTTTCCTCTGTTCCTTTCCAAAAAGAAATATTAGACCGAGAATGGAAGCAACGAAAGGACTATTTTCGAAAAAATGCTTTGCCTATTTGGAATTATAATTATAAGTCACTATTACGCTTTTTATATCAATGTAAATGTACCCCAGCAAATTTTCCTTCTGAAATTGGTGTGCCGCTCCCATCCTCATTTGCTTTTCAAACAAATCCATTTATATGGCAAGCATTTCTATATATGAAGTGTATAGGTGAGCTTGCGGTAGGGGATTGTATTTCTATTCAATATGTGTGTAGTTATGTAAAAAAGTATACGAAAAGGCGTATGCTCCCGTACTTTTCAAAGCATATATGGAAAGTAGCAGTTACTGAATATATGACATTTTTATGTTATACAGGTGTATTACGTAAAGTGGAGGCTTATAAGTACCGGAAAATAAGGGGGATCGTTATGTTAAAAACAGAGGAGGAAGTTATGAAATATGATGAAACTTGTTTAGCGTATGCCTTATCTTTATTTGAGGCAAAGTACAACATGAGAGAAGGAAAAGGGGATATAATAAAGACTGATTGTGAAGGAATTACATAAGAAAAAAACGAATTGTACTTAAGTAGAGATATTTAAAGGAGGGCTTAAAGAATGTCTGAACAAAACAAAGCGAAAACATTACCAGATCGCAATGAGATTGAAGAAGCAAGTACGTGGCGATTAGAAGATATTTTCCAAACAGATGCAGAATGGGAAAAAGAATTCCAAGCTATTAAGGAGCTATTACCGAAGTTAACTGAATTTAAAGGGAAACTTGGTGATTCTGCGGACAATTTACTTGAGACATTGCAATATGAAGATGAAATTTCAATGCGATTAGGTAAGCTCTATACATATGCTCATATGCGTTACGATCAAGATACAACAAACTCTGTGTATCAAGCATTAAATGATCGCGCAACAAATTTATATTCACAAGTATCTAGTGGCACAGCGTATATTGTGCCTGAAATTTTATCTATTTCAGAAGATACACTGCAAACATTCTTGAAGGAAAATAGAGATTTAAGTGTATATGAACATGCATTAGAAGAAATTACACGTCAACGCCCGCACGTATTATCAGAAGCTGAGGAAGCTTTATTAGCGGAAGCATCTGAAGTAATGAGTTCATCAAGCAATACATTCGGTATGTTGAATAACGCGGATTTAAAATTCCCATCTATTAAAGGTGAAGACGGAGAAGAAATAGAAATTACACATGGTCGTTACATTCAGTTTTTAGAAAGTGATGATCGTCGTGTTCGCGAAGATGCATTTAAAGCTGTATATGAAACGTACGGAAAATTTAAAAACACATTCGCAAGTACGTTAAGTGGAGCAGTAAAACGTAATAATTTCAATGCGCGTGTTCGTAAATACGATTCTGCTCGCCAAGCTGCACTGAGCAATAATAATATTCCGGAAGCAGTATACGATCAACTCGTTGAAACGGTAAATGATAACTTACATTTATTACACCGTTACATCGATATTCGTAAGCGTGCATTAGGACTTGATGAGCTTCATATGTATGATTTATATACACCACTTGTACCAGAAGTGAAAATGAATGTGAAATACGAAGAAGCGCAAGACCTTTTATTAAAATCTTTAAACGTACTTGGTGATGAATATGTTGGTATTTTGAAAGAAGCATATGAAAATCGCTGGGTAGATGTGTATGAGAATAAAGGAAAACGAAGCGGGGCATATTCATCTGGTGCATATGGAACAAATCCGTATATTTTAATGAACTGGCATGATAATGTAAATAATTTATTTACACTTGCTCATGAGTTTGGTCATTCGGTGCATAGTTACTATACAAGAAAGACACAACCGCACGTATATGGTGATTATTCCATCTTCGTAGCAGAAGTGGCATCTACTTGTAATGAAGCGCTTCTAAATGATTATTTATTAAAAACGACAGAAGATAAGAAAGAGCGTCTATATTTATTAAATCATTATTTAGAAGGATTCCGTGGTACTGTATTCCGTCAAACGATGTTTGCAGAGTTTGAACATACTATTCATAAGAAAGTACAAGAAGGACATGCTGTTACGCCAGATATGCTAACGGAAATCTACTATGATTTAAATAAGAAATATTTCGGTGACGCTTTAGTAATCGACGAAGAGATTGGTTTAGAATGGTCTCGTATTCCACACTTCTACTACAACTATTACGTATATCAATACGCAACAGGATTTAGTGCAGCGACCGCTCTATCTAAACAGATTTTAGAAGAAGGACAACCAGCAGTAGAACGCTATATTAACGAGTTCTTAAAAGCAGGAAGCTCTGATTATCCAATTGAAGTGTTGAAAAAAGCAGGAGTAGATATGGCATCTCCTGAACCAGTAAAAGAGGCGCTACAAGTATTTGAAGAGAAATTAAATGAATTAGAAGCATTATTATTTGAAGAAAAGTAATGAAAAAAGACGAGGGATTGTATCCTCGTCTTTTTTGTTGAATAGATTCAATGTCGATATTTGTCGAAGAGAAGGGTGGATTTCTTTGTTTTTTCTAACTGAAAGGATAGCTTTACGGCTGACTTTTGAAATTAAAACCCTTTGAATCGTTTTTTATAATTGAAATAAGAGAGTGTGATAACGATGATTCCGAATAAAAGAGGTAAGGCAATAATTTTAGGAAAAGCTTGTAGTAGAGAGAGGATGTACAAGAAAAAAGAAACGATGACAGCTAGAAAGAGAAGAGCAATATAAGATTTTTTCATAAATAAACCCCCTAAATGACCTTTTTTATAGCTTATTCAAAAATGAAAACGTTTAGAATGTGACAAAAGTGTGAAAATCGACAAAAGGGGTTGTCATTTGACGTCGAATCTTGTAATATAATAAGCGTGAACGAATTCACATACAAACATATACCCCTTTGTTTGAACGTGAAAATTTCTCCCATCCCCTTTAATATTTTTATAAGCCGTAAAGAAGAAGACCTGGTGTTTACACCAGGTCTTTTTCTTTTGCTATCCATTTCCAATAACGTTGGCATTTTACTTCAATCATTTGCACTTTTCGTTTCAGTTGTAATTTTTTTAGTTCGCGCTCAATTTCTTGTTGCGGACAGTTATAAATAAATGCTACTTCTTTTGAAGATATAAATTGTGTGGCTTCTAGTAACACTTCTAAAGGTGGTAATGGTTCTGGCTCAATTTCACATTTTACAAGTTCTTTCAATAATTGTACGTATACATCGTAGGAATAATTTCCAGCAATTTTAATACCTTCTTCATCTGAGTTCGCATGAAAAAAGACGAGGGAGGGTATTTCTGTAATATGCATCTCATTCGTGAATTTCAAGTCACATTGGAAAGCTTTTTTTGCACTAGCAGAATGTAGGTCTTTTTTAAATTCTTCTACATCAATATTGCTATCTTTCGCACATGCAAGTAATAGTTCGCAGTCAGGGTTTGATACATTTTCAAGGAAGATGTATTCTTGGAGTTTTCGCAAAAACTTCGAACCTGCTTTTCGGCCTTGCAACTCCGCTGCCTTAATTGCCATCGAAACTAAATATGGTGTTGACGATGCTTCTTGCATATGTACCTTTCCATCACATGAAAAACCTTGTAAACTTGTTGTCTTTTCCCACACAAATCGAATATTAGCAGGTTTATTCCATTTGTGTGAGGAAGCGTTCGTTCCATCCACTTTTCCTGTTACGATATGACGAATAGAGAAGTATTTTCCGTATTCAAGCCATAGTTTAATAATAAAAGGCTCAATTTCCCAGCAATCTTTACAAAGTGGATCAATAAATAAATATGCTTCTACAGACTTATGCTCGCATGCGGAAGGAGATGGCATATTTATATGCTTTGCTTCCTGCTTATCCATTACACTTCACCTGTTTCGTTTGGAGTATTAACCATGTGTTGAGCGGTTAATGCTAAACGTTCAAAAACAAACTCTCTTATATGACCATGCACTTCAGTATCATCCATTGCTTGTTCCATACATGATAGCCAAGCTTCTGCTCGTTTTGGAGTAATCTCAAACGGGAGATGGCGTGCTCTTAACATAGGATGACCATGTTCTTCAGTGTACAAATTAGGACCACCTAAATATTGTGTTAAAAATTGCTTCTGCTTCCTAGCGGTTTCTGTTAAATCTTCCGGGAAGATGGGAGATAAGTCAGGGTGTTTACTGACGTAGGAATAAAATGTATCTACTAATATTGCAATGCATTGTTCACCGCCAATTGCTTCAAATGGTGTCATCGGTTGCTTGCTCATCCTTTATAAACTCCTTTTTCCATGAAATGTATATCTATTGTAGCAATGGAATGTTCGAGAGGGCAAATAAACAGCTTTCTCAAAGATTCTTTGCTTATTCTACGGGTGTAAACTTTTTTAGTGAGATGTATCCACTAGTGAAACATATTCACTAGTGGAATTTTCACTTTAGCGTGCTTTGTTTTGTTTGGCAAGAAAAAAGCGTTTTACTTTGTTATTTGTATGACGAACAGGTATGTTATGTTGCGTTAATAAATGAATAAATGCAGCTTTTCCTGTTTCTTCATCTTGCACTTCAAATTCAATTTCATAATCATCGTGATTGTAATAGAAACTATGATCAAAGACAAGCGTTCCGCCTTTAAATAATGTTTCTGCTCTTTCTGTTGTTAAACTACCCATATATGTTAAAGCAGAAACAGGAATTTGTAATTTATGTAATTGATCTACTACTGCTCCTTGAATGATTGTGTTTGTTTCCATCATCATTTTTGCTTCGTATTCTGTTACGACTTGATGCGTTTCTAATAAACCGATTTCTGCAGGTTGTTTCAACGTTAACGTATAAGTTTCTCCTTTATGACGAATACGAAGTGCAGAGCCAGCTTCTTTTAACGAGAAGTCAGGTGTTTCAAAGTAGTGATTCACTTGTTTTGTAAATGCTTCAATAGAAAACGATTTACATAATGTATCGAATTCTTCTTTTGTAACGATATTTTTGAATTCAATTTCAATTTCTTGTGTCATTGTATAATCTCCTTTTGAAAAATAATTCTTTACACATTATCGCTTTTTCATAAATTTGGTTCAATGTTTTATTTGTTTGCGTCCATGTTATGATACAATAATACTGTTAAGTAAGACAGGAAGTTGAGATGGAGGAGTTAGAGCATGCAAAATAAAATCCAAGTTAAGAGCGTAGAAAAGAGAGAGAATGCTCTTATTTTTTGTGCGGAAAATAGTGAAATAGAGGTAAAGGAGTTAAGTGCGCGTAATCACGTACTTGTAGACTCAGACAATTTATCATTTTTATATATCTTAGAAAACGAATCATCTTTCATTTATGTAAGTATTCCGCACACATGCTGGGAAGCAATGCATGAAGCGATGAATAACGATGTGGTTATGTTCGTTCGCGTGAATGACATTGAAATGGAATTAGAAGGATTAAAAGAAGAAGTAGAATATTTAGTTGAAAATATTGAAGGTAATGCAAATTACGGAGAAGAACTAGTAACTGCTGTAGAAAAAGTATTTCTATAAGCAAATGGATTGATTTTGGTGGTGGTTGAAATGAATCGAAATTGGGAAGAATTTTTAGCACCTTACCACCAAGCGGTGGCAGAGCTGAAAGTGAAACTAAAAGGAATGCGTACTCAATTTGCAATGTTAACAGAGCATTCTCCAATTGAGTTTGTAACAGGAAGGGTAAAGTCGGTTGCAAGTATTATTGATAAAGCGGAGAAGAGAAATGTACCGTTAGACCGATTGAGAGAAGATATGCAGGATATTGCTGGGCTTAGAATGATGTGTCAATTTGTTGATGAGATTAAGCCTGTTGTAGAATATCTTCGAAAACGAAATGACTTTGAAATCGTGGAAGAACGTGATTATGTCACGCAAAAGAAAGATAGCGGTTATCGTTCTTATCATGTTGTCATTAGTTATCCTGTTCAAACGATTCAGGGTGAACAAAAAGTATTGGTAGAAATCCAAATACGCACGCTAGCAATGAACTTTTGGGCAACAATTGAGCATTCTTTAAATTATAAATATAGTGGACGTTTTCCTGAAGATATTAAAATACGCTTGCAACGTGCAGCTGAAGCGGCGTTTTTATTAGATGAAGAAATGTCTTCTATTCGTCTTGAAATTCAAGAAGCGCAAAAGGCTTTTTCAAGAAAGCAAGAAACGAAAGATTCCGAATCATAAACTAAAGGGTGTTGGGCGATGAAATTTACAATTATGTCAAAGGGAGATAAATCATCAGATACACTGGCAAGCACGATGAAAGAGTACTTGCTAGATTTTGGATTTATAATGGATGAACAGGAACCCGATATTGTAATTTCTGTTGGGGGAGATGGAACGCTTTTATATGCGTTTCATCGTTATTATAATCGATTGGATGAAACAGCATTTGTTGGTGTACATACAGGACATTTAGGTTTCTATGCAGATTGGTTACCGACAGAAGTAGAGAAATTAGTAATTGCGATTGCGAAAACACCATTCCAAGTGGTGGAATATCCGCTTTTAGAAGTAATTATTCGCTATGTGAATGGAAGTAAAGAGTCACAGTATTTAGCGATGAATGAGGCGACTGTAAAAAGTGCAGAAGGTACATTAGTAACAGAAGTAGAAATACGCGGAGAATATTTTGAAACATTCCGCGGAGACGGCCTTTGTATCTCTACTCCTTCAGGCAGTACCGCGTATAATAAAGCGCTTGGCGGAGCAATTATTCACCCATCTATTGAAGCGATTCAAATTGCAGAAATGGCGTCCATTAACAATCGTGTATTTCGTACTGTAGGATCGCCACTTGTATTGCCGAAGCATCATACATGTGTGTTAAAGCCAGCTGCGGGAATGAACTTACAAATTACAGTGGATCATTTAACGATGGTTCATCAAGATGTGAAATCAATCCAGTATCGCGTCGCAAACGAGAAAGTACGATTTGTTCGTTTCCGCCCGTTCCCGTTCTGGAAACGAGTTCGTGACTCGTTTGTTGCAGATAAATAGAAAGGGTTATATATTTGAACAGATTTACATTGAAATGGGATATAGGGCTGGCTGAAGAGGGAACTTTAGTTAGGGAATTTTTGAAAACGAAAGGTATTTCTAAAGCCGCTTTAACGGATATAAAGTTTCACGGCGGGGCGATTGAAGTAAATGGGCAACATGCGAGTGTTCGTCATCAGCTGCGCGCTAGTGAAGAATTACGTATCTTTTTTCCAGTGGAGGAAAGAAGTGAAGGGATGATGGCAGAAGATATCCCTTTATACATTGTATATGAAGATGATGCGGTTCTTATCATTAATAAAGAGGCGAACATGTCAACAATTCCGTCTAGAGAACATCCGACAGGGAGTGTTGCTAATGCGCTTTTATCTCATTATGATAAGCAGCATCTTGCAAGTACAGTGCACATTGTAACACGGTTAGATCGTGATACTTCGGGGCTTATGCTTATTGCAAAAAATCGTTTTGTGCATCATCTTTTATCGAAGCAGCATCAACAAAAAGCTGTGAAACGAACGTATGAAGCAATTGTTCACGGAAAGATTGTAGAACGAGAAGGAATAATTGATGCACCAATTGGTCGAAAATCTGATAGCATTATTGAGCGAACGGTTTGTGAGGATGGACAAAGGGCAGTTACTCATTTTAAAGTAATTGATAGTACATATCATAAGACACATGTAGCGCTTGAGCTTGAAACAGGAAGAACGCATCAAATTCGTGTGCATATGGCTCATATAGGACATCCATTACTTGGTGATAGCTTATATGGAGGGAGAAGGGATGAAATGAAGCGGCAAGCACTTCATAGTAAATCTTTGACGTTTTATCATCCTATTTTAGAGAAAGAGATGTCTTTTACTATAAAGCTTCCAAGCGATATGCAAGAAGTGTTGCGGCATACTTAAAAAGGGAACAAAATTCTTATATTATAAAGAATTTTGTTCCCTTTTTTCTTAGCGGAATAATATTAAAATTTGGTTTTCACCCGTACGCTTTATGACGAAAAATCCACTTTCGGCTTTTGTAGCAATGCCATTGTCATTTGGACGACAATATCCATGTGCTTCGCAAGTGCCGTCATCACGTACTAACATTTGTCCAATTAATCCGACAGGAAGCCATTCGGCGCGATCTTTTCTTGCTACATATTTGCAAGTTGGATCCCATTCTGTATTTAAAAGAGGTTGTATTTCTTCTGTTTCCGTCCATACATATTGACGTTTTCCAAAGTTATCTGTTTTATAACGTTTTTGCCAACTTAAAGCCCCGCTATTTCCTATAAGAGCAGGGGTTGCACTAGATATTCCTAAAATGAATGAATCGTGTGAAGTAGCTAACCGAATTTTTTCTTCGCTACTAAATGTAACGAAATAACCGACATCAATAGGGGTAGGATCTTCTGTTTCAAACATTTGTGCAAAATCTGTTCCGCTTGCATTGTAAGACGCGCCCTCAATGTACATTTCTCCATTATGGGCAAGCCATTTAGCACCGATATTATGGTCGGTGTCGTTTACACCATTTGCAATAAACCAAGAATAAGCTTCTTCTGCAGTGCCGAAGCGCCCCATAATATGGCTACCTGCAAAATGAGCTGTTGATGTATGATGACCTTCCGCATGAGAAGAGGATCCGTTAGCGATAGTTGCGGTTCCTTCTGCGTGTGCTGCTTCGCCTAAAGCGATCGTCTGTTTACCCTCTGCATGAGAATAAGAGCCGCCTGCTGTCGTTTCACTTCCCTCACTATGCGAACTATGTCCAGTTGCTTTTGAGTTTGATCCTTCTGCATGAGAGAAAGAACCTTTTGCATGTGTTAATAAGCCTTCCGCATGTGCTGCCATGCCCTCTGCATGAGAGTGAAGCCCTTCCGCATATGCATATCGGCCGCCTCTTTTAACTTTTGTATTTTCAGGTGTAGGTGTCTCAATTATGAGCGGTTTTTCAATTTGTATATCATTCGATGAAGCCAATGCTTCTTTTATTTTTTTTACTTTGTTTATAATAGCAGCTGGAATTTCTGGTTCCACTTCTTTATTCACTGCTACAGAAATATTTTCTTCCGTCTTTTCTTCTGTTTGGTTAGAATGTAGTATCTGTTCATCTTGATTTGAAAGCTGTTTATTTTTTTGTTGCATCTTTATTTTTCTGCGATCGATTATGCGGCTCATCACAGCATTTTCTAAAGAGACATATGTTGGTTTTACTTTGCTTTTTTTTGATGACTCTTGTTCTTCCAGTTCTTCTATCGCTGCAGCCCGAATACTACACCAGTTGTTAATTCCGTACATGGGCAGATATAAAGGGGAAAATTTTCTTTTTTGTTTAGAAGATTTTTTCTTCATTCTGTCACCTCCTGCGACATTATATGTAGGGTAATTAAAAAAAGATGCACTTTATTGCATCTTTTTTTAATTACTTTACCTAGTTTTATATGAAATCTGCTTAAATAATACGATAATCTTTCGCTAAGTAAGGTAGTTATGAAATTGGACGGAATTTCTCGGCTACAAAAGGTAAAGAAGAAGGGACAGAGATAGTCTCCATTTCAGGATAACGTAATCCGGTTAATTTGCCACCAAATACAGCGCCAGTATCAATATTGACTGTCTGATTGATGAATCGAGGTTCTGCCACTGGTGTATGTCCATATACAATCCAAGCTTGTCCCTTGTATTCTTGTGCCCAATCGCGACGGACAGGTGAGCCATCGGCATGCTTTTCTCCTGTAATATCGCCATATAATACAAAGGTTTGTACTTTTTTATCTTGTCTTCCTATGTAATCTTGCCGAATTCCAGCGTGACATACGATTACTCTTTTTTCATCTAGTATGTGGTAGAGCGGTGATTGTTCATAAAGAGTGATAAACTTTTCTTTTATAATGTTTTGCTTATGAGAAGGAAGTGCCTCATATTCAGCAACAGTTGTTTCAAGTCCGTGAGCGACTGTTACATTACGCCCAAGGAAAAATCGATATAGTTTATTACAGTGATTTCCAGGAGCGTAATAAGCTTCTTTTTTATGTATGACAAGTTCCCATACAATTTCAATCATACGTAATGAATGAGGACCACGGTCTGTAATATCGCCAACGAATGCAAGTTTACGTTGGTCAGGGTGAACTGGTAGACCGCTACT
Source organism: Bacillus cereus group sp. BfR-BA-01347 (assembly GCF_022663835.1). NCBI lineage: Bacteria > Bacillati > Bacillota > Bacilli > Caryophanales > Bacillaceae > Bacillus > Bacillus cereus group sp. BfR-BA-01347. The sequence goes on from NZ_JAKUGG010000014.1 coordinate 19,180, forward strand.
CCAGTTATATCCTAGCTTCTCCGTTAAATTTTGAAACTCTTGGAAGCATCCATGAATATCTCCTATAATGTCATATTTCATATTTAAACCTCCATCGTATTTTTCATTAGTATATCTAAAAAAGGATAGAGATAAAATATAGCGGTTTTATGTTGTTCATTTAAATATAAAGATTTTCGTTCTTGAGCGAACATTTAAAATGAATCCAATCGCAATCATGTATGTAAGTAGTGAACTGCCTCCGTAGCTCATAAGAGGTAATGTTATCCCTGTAATGGGAAGTAATCCAATTGTCATCCCGATATTTTGAAATACTTGGAAAGTAAACATTCCGATTGTACCAGCGCAAATGTAACTACCGAAAGGGTCATTACTTTCTAAAGCGATATGAATCATTCGGAAAATGAGTAAGAAAAAAAGTGAAATAATGACACTTGCGCCTAGAAATCCAAATTGTTCAGCGACATTAGTGAAAATAAAATCTGTATGGGGTTCTGGAAAATATACTTGTCCATTTTCCCATCCTTTTCCTTGCATTTCTCCGGATCCAGTCGCTAAGAATGCTTGTCTTAATTGATAGCCTTGTGCATCATATTTGTAAGGTGCTAACCATCCGTAGAAGCGATTTAATTGATATTCTTTTAAAATGTGTGCTTTAAAAAAATCTGTGTGAGTAAAAAAAATATATATTAATGTAGATCCAGCCACGAAAGTAGCTGAAACTAATCCGAAAATAAAACGCCATCGTATGCCAGAAACTAGTATCATTGCTGCAAGCATCGCTGAAATGACCATTGTGTTTCCTAAATCTGGTTCTTTTGCAATAAGTAGTAGTGGTGGCAAGCTTGTCGCAAATATTTTTCCAAGTAATAAAAAATCGTCATGTATCGTTTGGGAAAAATATTTCTCATTATGATTTGCTATAATTCGTCCAATGACGATAATTAAAAACAATTTCATAATTTCAGAAGGCTGAAAATTTCCGATACCTGGGAGCCTGTACCAAGCGGTAGCGCCTTTAATTGTAACGGCACCTGGTACTTGAAGTTCTAGTCCAATAAGTAGTACCATTGCAAAGCTGTATAAATACCAAGCAATTTTTTGATAACGATCGAAGTCGATAATCATAATAACACCAATGGCTATAAATCCAATGAAATACCATTGGATTTGCTTTAGTACAAAATTGACGTTTTGTAAAAATGGAGGTAAAGAGGCTTGTGCACTTGCAATAGCACAACAACTAACAATCCCAATGGCAAATAAAATAAATAGTAATAAGTAGTCTATTTGATATTGAGAATTTGGATCTTTCAATGTAGGTATTCCTTTCTACTGCTCTTTATAGTAATGGATTTTATCCCGCATTAATGGGCAGTAAGACCCCCGCCTCAAAATTCAGGGAAAGCGAAGAAGTTAGGTGGGGGATCAACTGCCCGTAAAAGCCCGATTGGTGAGGGCTGATTAAAGTTTCACTTTATAGTATGAGAAAGAATGTATGAACTATACGAATGATTCACATATAGTCCATACACTTTTAATTTTGCAAAGTAGTTTAATTGTTTAACTCTTTAATAATTATATCCAAACAATGGGAAAGACGTACATGTGCGTCAGGAAAAATATCTAGTTGATGAAGATAGTATTTTAAGGAACTTTTACACCATTGGTAAGCACTAAGTAGAGCTGCTCTATAGTCCATAGTATTTTGTAAAAAGCCATATTCTTTTGCTGTTATAACAAGGTGTGTGAAATCTTCACAACCTTGAAGGAGCTTATTGTGTATTTGTTGTCCAGCATGGTAGCGAAATTGACTTAAAGGCTCAGAAATGTATATTGCATTTCCTTTAGAAAGTAAAGAAATCCATGAGGCCATATCAACACTACAAGAATATTGTCGCTCTTTAAGGGTGCCAAAAGGTTCAGTGAGTAATTTTTTTCGAAACAAAGTAGTCGTAGGCTCACCGATAATGTTGTGCCCGCCCTTTAACATCCAATTACCTAAAAATATCCCGTTTAATGGGGTGTCTTCACTATATAACCTTTGTGTTGGGTGGGAATCACCTATTAGATTTCCATAATCATCAATACGTACTCGATAAGAAGTAACAAGAGCAAGATTTTTATTGGAATCTTGCTCAAAATAGGCCATCATTTTTTGTATTTTATGCTTATAAAACACGTCATCGTCCATTAAAAAGTTTATATACTCACCATTTGATTTTTCTATGAGCATAAGGTCATTGTGAAATTGTCCTAGAGTAGGGGTATTTCGAATATATGTTATATTTTTATAATTTGGTAAGTATTGTTCGCGTATTAAAGTTGCTGTTTCATCATTTGTACTATCATCTCCGATGATGATTTCAATATTTGAATAAGTTTGTGCCAATGCACTTTCTAGAGCAATTTTGAAATAATGAGGCCGATTATAAGTGGGAATAAGGATGGAAACGAGAGGTGGATTTTTTTCATTCATCATACATAACTTCCTTTCAGAAGCTTTTTTTTGTAAGAACAATATCTTGGTAACTTGTATATTCATGTCTGCCGCACCATAAGCCGTAATGCGGCTTATTGATTATTTCTAGGTCGTACTTATTCAATAAATTGCAAATATCTGTCTCCGGATAAGCAACTGCGAAATTCGGAATATCTTTATTTACAACGTAGCAATTTTCAATTCGATGATAAAAACCTAATGTACTTTGTCCTGCATTTAAATAATAAGACGATTCAGGGTTTATAAGAAAGAATGTAATGAAACATCTCCCGTCTTTTTTTAATACACGTACAATTTCAGATACGTAATGTTCTAATTCTTTTGGGAGAAGATGCGTAAATACAGAAGTTAAAAAGATAAAATCGAATGTTCCGTCTTCATAGGGAAAACGATATTGAGAGGCATCTTCTTTTCCTTCCGGATTATAGAATTGATTGTATATGTCAACATGTTCAAAGTGAAAATTATTACGCATAGTTGAAATGTTATTTTGACACCAAGTAATTCCATCTTTAAACAAATCAAATCCATAATACGCTCCATCATCATTTAAGTAATTCATTAATGGTACAGCCATTCGGCCGACGCCGCAGCCTACATCCAATACTTTTTCATTTGATTTTAAAGCGCCAATTTGAATAAAATGCTTTAGGAACTCTTTTCCAACCTTTTTGAAGTCGCCACCTACATATTGGACGAGTTCAGGAGGGGGGAGTAAAGTCATTTCTTTGTTAAATTCGCTCATGAGTATACCCCTTTCTTGTGTGAGAATATGCAGTAACTCTATTAATGAAATTTTCAATTTGTAGTGAGAGAAGACAGGAAAACAATTGTTATATGTAAGGAGATTCCGAAAAAAATATTTTGTTGGGTTAGAAGTGAGAGAAGGATGAGTGAAAATGGGATCTCCTATAGATTAAATCTTTTTATTCTTTTCTCCAATAAACGCCAAATACATCAATTTTAGTAATAGGGGCTTTTAAATTTCGTTGCTTTCTAAAGTCTGTCACAGCCTCAGCGCATGGTGGTAACCCGTAGTCATCGATAATTATATAGCCACCTTTAGAAACTTTATCATATAAGTTCATGAGACCATCCATGGTGGATTCGTACATATCACCATCAAGCCGTGCAATTGCTATTTTTTCAATTGGTGCTGTTGGTAAAGTATCTTTAAACCAACCTTTTAAAAATTTCACTTGATCATTTAGTAAATCATATTTTTTGAAATTCTCTTGTACTTGTTCTAAAGAGACGCGTAAGTAATCGAATGTGTGTAAATAATCACCGTAATCTTTTGGATATTGTTCTAGATTCGGTGCTGGCAAACCTTCAAATGAATCTGCGACCCACACATTACGATCCGTAATGTTGTTTGCTTGTAAAAACCCATTCATAAAAATGCATGATCCTCCGCGCCATACACCTGTTTCAATAAAATCACCTTCTATATTTTCACGAACAACGGTTTCCATCGCCTCTTGTAATTGGTTCATACGTTCTCGACCAATCATGCTATGTGCTGCTCTTGGCCAATCCATTCCATCATGACGTTCACTTTTTGAGACATTTGGTTTTACAATTTTTAAGTTATGGTTTTCGGCATATTGCTTAATGAATAAAGGGAGAGGGACTGTAACTGGTTCGAATTCTAGTTCTTTCGAAATATGTAGAGATGCGGGTAAGTATGCCTCATATTCTAACCATATTTCAAATAAAATTGTCTTCTTTAGCAATTCGAGATAAAGCTGAACAGCAGATTTACTTTCCATATTTGTGCCTCCTGCAAAATGTCATACAACAATATGATTATGTAGGTACTGAATGTTTCATGATTGAATTTGAAATTGAAAAAGCAGTAAAACTGATATCAGTTTTACTGCTAAGTAAAAAATTAAGCAACTTTTTCAATAATAATAGATGCACTCGTGCCAAGAGCTAATGATAGCCCAAGCCCTGTAACAATTACTTCAACTAATGATGGAGTTGTCGTAATTTGCGTAATTGCTTGAATAACGATAGGTGCTCCGAGTGAGATTAAACTTGATCCAGTACCTGGTACAGGTACTCCATTCACTTGGATTGTAAGACCTCCTAATAGACTTGCTGTTGCAGTATTAGCGATAACAGTAATTTTATAGAATCCAGTTTCACTAATTACGAAAGTATCAGCATCTAATTGAGAAATTGCTGTACCAAACTGAGATCCAACAGTATTAAATGGTACTGGATCATTAATTCCTAGATCTAAAGAAATCCCACCGGAGTTAAATGCGTATAGTCCTGCTGGAAGTCCTAGTCCGGATGGTCCAGTTGGTCCAGTCGGTCCAGTAGCCCCCGTAGGTCCAGTAGCCCCCGTAGGTCCAGTAGCTCCAGTGTCACCAGTCGGCCCCGTAGGTCCAGTAGCCCCAGTGTCACCAGTCGGCCCCGTAGGTCCAGTAGCCCCAGTGTCACCAGTTGGTCCCGTAGGTCCAGTTGGCCCCGTAGGTACAGTCGGCCCTGTAGGTCCGGTCGGTCCAGTCGGCCCGGTCGGCCCAGTCGGAAGGGTAAACGGTGGTATCGGTGGTAATGTAGGTCCTACAAGATTAGGGTCAAATGCACTAGCTGATAAAGATTCATCGGGATTTAATCCATTTGAATAATTATTATTTGACATAAATTCACCTCCATAAAGCGTTCATTATATAGTAGATGCAAAACCGAAAGAAAATGACACGGACATTTGAATTATTGAAAAGAAATCTTAAACTACTTGAACAATTTAAAAAAATGGAAAGTTTAGTATAGGTATAACATATGATTGATTTGGAAGAGGGTGATTATGTTGAACAAGCAAGGAATTACAATTAGTTTATGTATGATTGTTCGAGATGAAGAGGAGACAATAGCCCGTTGTTTAGACACAGTTGAAAAAATTGTGGATGAAATTATAGTAGTTGATACAGGTTCCGTCGATCGAACGAAAGAAATCGTAGAGAAATACACTTCTAACATATATGATTTCCAGTGGATTGATGATTTTGCAGCAGCAAGAAATTTTTCTTTTTCAAAAGCGACGCAAGAGTATATATTGTGGCTAGATGCAGATGACGTATTATTAGAAGATGCTCAAGAAGCGTTGAAACTTTTAAAAAGAGAATTAGATCCTAAAATTGATGCCGTTTCGATGCCTTATCACCTTGCAATGGATTCTAACGGGAAACCTTTATATTGTACAAAAAGAAATCGACTTGTAAAACGTGAAAAACAATTTCAATGGTTTGGAAAGGTTCACGAGTATTTAGCTATTTCTGGTGAGGTTTTTAGTAGTAATGTTGCTATTACGCATAAAAAAGAAAAAAAAGTAACAGATCGTAATTTGAGAATTTTTCAAAACACTGTAGCTGCAGGGGAAGAATTGAGTCCGAGGGATTTATTTTATTACGCAAATGAATCTATGGATAACCAAAAATATGATGATGCAGTTCTTCTTTATGAAACATTTCTTAATCAGGACGAAGGATGGTATGAAGAAAAAATTTATGCATGTGGTAAGTTAGGAGATTGCTATGCGAAGCTCGGAATGTGGGAGAAGGCAATTGAATCTTGTGTGAAGTCGTTTCGGTATGACGTCCCTAGAGGAGAGAATTGTACAAGAATAGGATATATATATATGGAACAAGAAAAATATAATGAAGCGATATTTTGGTTTAAACTTGCAACGGAAGTACCAATGGCAACGGAAAGTCCTTTCCATAGTCCAGCTAGCTACACATGGCTACCCTATTTACAAATGTGTATTTGTTATAGCAGGTTAGGAGAGCAGGATAAAGCATATTATTACAATGAATTAGCAGCTTCTTATGTTCCGAATAATGCTGCAATTGAATATAACCGTAAATATTTTCGGGGAGTTTTTGATAAACCATATAAAGCGTAATAGGTTTCGTTTTTTTAGAAATGATTTATCGTTATTCTAACTCTAATAGATTGGTTATATATTAGAGTATCAGTAACGTAACCAATATAGATAAAAATTTTTATACTGCTATTTGCGGGCTAATAATCAGTGGGGGATGAACAAAAACTACACTTTATAGAATTCATATGAGATTTATATTTCTAATTCAATTTGCATAAGGAGTGTGTGAAATGAATCGCGAAAAAAGTTCTTTATATGAAGAAAAATCCGAGCATTATTATAATGCAGCGAATCCGAATTTATTAAAGCATATAAAAAAGGAATGGAAAGAAGTTCTTGATATTGGTTGCTCGAGCGGTGCATTGGGAGCAGCTATTAAAGAAAACGGTACACGTGTATCAGGAATTGAGGCATTTCCAGAGGCTGCAGAAAAAGCGAAAGAAATACTAGATCATGTTATTTTAGGGGATATAGAAAAAATAGATCTTCCTTATGAGGAGGGGCAATTTGATTGCATCCTATTTGGAGATGTATTAGAGCATTTATTTGATCCATGGGCTGTGATTGAAAAGGTTAAGCCATATATAAAGCAAAATGGTGTGATTTTAGCAAGTATACCAAACGTTGCTCATATTTCAGTATTAGCGCCCTTACTTGCCGGAAATTGGACGTATACAGAATATGGTTTATTAGATAAAACACATATTCGTTTCTTTACATTTAATGAAATGCTAAGAATGTTTTTAAAAGCAGGATATGTTATTAGTAAAGTAGATCGTGTATATGTTGATCATAAAATGTATGAGCCGCTTATTGAGGAGTTGTATGGAATTTGTAAAAAATATCGTCTTGGAAGTGGCTTCATGGCTGAGACAGTTGTATTTCAGTATATTATTGAAGCTGAAAAATCACAATTATGAGTGCTGCAGACAAAACAATATTATTTGTTACATGTATAAATGATCGGAAATTGTATGCAAACTGCGTGCGACATATATTGCAATTGTTAGTACCTCCAGGGTATATTGTTCAATTTATGCCGATTCGAAATGCGAAAAGTATGACGAGTGGATACAATCAAGCTATTTCGCATCCAGCGAAGTATAAAGTGTATTTACATCAAGATGTTTTTATTATAAATAGAGCTTTTTTATATGGATTACTTCAATTATTTGAGGAACATGAACACCTTGGTATGATTGGGATGGTTGGAGCGCAATATGTTCCTCCAACTGGTGTATGGAACGAAGGGCGTGGAATTGTAGGAAAGGTCATTGGTTATATGAATGATTTGTTTTATATGGCAAGTTTAGAACAACCGTATCATGAATCAAAAACATTTATTCCTGTAGAATGTATTGACGGTTTATTAATGGCGACACAATATGATGTTCCGTGGCGAGAAGACTTATTTGACGGATTTGATTTTTATGATGTATCTCAATCATTTGAATTTAAAAAAGCAGGATATACAGTCGGTGTACCAGTACAGCGCGATGCTTGGTGCATCCATTATCATTTTGATGTGAATATGACGAACTATGAAAAGTATCGAAAAATATTTGTAGAACACTATATGGCAGATGTAAATAAGGAAGAATAAAGGGGGGACAAAAATGAAAGATCATACAATATTAGTCGTTGTTTGTGTAAATAATGAGGAGCTTTTTAAACAATGTGAGAGCCAAATAAGAAACATTTTTGTTCCCCCTGGTTACGCTGTACAAATTTTTCCGATACGAGATGCACAAAGTATGGCAAGTGCATATAACCGAGCCCTTTCATATCCAGCGAAATACAAAGTGTATATACATCAAGATACATATCTTATTAATCGAGATATGTTTTATACACTTATATCTCTTTTTGAAGAAAATGAAAAGCTTGGTTTAATAGGGGTCGCTGGGGCTCAGTTTTTACCGAATAACGGGATATGGTGGGAAGGGAAAAATTTAGTAGGGAAAGTGATTGAATATAGAAGACGGAATTATCAATTATTAAATTTGGATCAGGTTTTTTATGGTAATCAACCATTTTTGTCAGTTCAGGCAATTGATGGTTTATTTATGGCAACGCAGTATGATATTCCGTGGCGAGAAGATTTATTTCAAGGGTTTCACTTTTATGATGTGTCACAATCTTTAGAATTTCAAAGGGCTGGTTATTTAATCGGTATCCCAAATCAAGCAAATTTATGGTGTATTCATTACAACGGGGATGAGTTTGATGCGGATACATATGAGAAGTACCGGAAAGTGTTTGTAGAACATTACAAAGATATATTATCTCCATCATAAAGGAGAGATGCAGAGTGAAAGGAATTATTTTAGCAGGTGGTACTGGGTCGAGATTATATCCAATAACGAAAGTAACGAATAAACATTTACTTCCTGTTGGGCGGTATCCGATGATTTATCATGCGGTATATAAACTAAAACAATGCGATATTACAGATATTATGATTATTACAGGTAAAGAGCATATGGGGGATGTTGTTAGCTTTTTAGGAAGTGGTCATGAATTTGGCGTGTCCTTTACGTATCGTGTGCAAGATAAAGCGGGCGGGATCGCACAGGCGTTAGGGCTTTGTGAAGATTTCGTCGGGAATGATCGTATGGTAGTTATATTAGGAGATAATATTTTCTCAGATGATATTCTTCCGTATGTTGAAGAGTTTGCAAATCAAAAAGAAGGTGCGAAAGTACTATTGCAATCTGTAGAAGATCCCGAAAGATTTGGCGTAGCACATATTCAAAACCGAAAAATAGTTGAAATTGAAGAAAAGCCGAAAGAGCCGAAAAGTTCTTATGCTGTTACGGGAATTTATTTGTATGATTCGAAAGTCTTTTCTTATATAAAAGAATTAAAACCTTCTGCACGGGGAGAACTTGAAATTACAGATATAAATAATTGGTATTTAAAACGAGGGGTACTTACTTATAATGAAATGAGCGGTTGGTGGACTGATGCTGGAACTCATGCTTCTCTTCAAAAGGCGAATACGTTAGCACAGGATATTAACTTTGGGAAACAGTTTAACGGAGAATAGGTGAGAATATGAAAGTTATAGAAACAAATTTTACCGATGCAAAATTGTTAGAACCGAGGTTATTTGGAGATGAGCGTGGCTTTTTTTCAGAGAGCTATAATAAGCAGGTGCTAGAAACATTAGGGATTACGTATTCATTTGTACAGGATAACGTATCTTATTCGGTTAAGGCAGGAACGATACGGGGGCTACACTTTCAAAAAAAACCGAAAGCACAAACGAAACTCATTCAAGTTATGCAAGGAGCAATTTATGATGTTATCGTTGATTTGCGAAAAAAATCACCAACATTTAAACAATGGAAAGGGTATATTTTAAGTGCAGATAACCATCGGCAATTACTAGTGCCAAAAGGATTTGCCCATGGTTTTTGCACGCTTGTCCCGCATACTATCGTTATGTATAAAGTAGATGAATATTATAGTGCAGAGCATGACTCTGGATTACTTTGGGAAGATAAAGATTTAGCAATTCCTTGGCCGGTAACAGATCCCATATTGTCCGATAAGGACCGGATATTGCCATTACTAGAGGAATATGAAGATAGTTTTTAAGTAGGAGAGTTGTTTATGAATATATTAGTAACAGGTGGGGCTGGATTTATTGGAAGTAATTTCGTTCATTACATGCTACAAAGTTATGAAACATATAAAATTATTAATTACGATGCATTAACATATAGCGGGAATTTAAATAATGTAAAATCTCTTCAGGATCACCCGAATTACTCTTTTGTAAAAGGAGAAATTCAAAATGGAGAGCTATTAGAACACGTCATAAAAGAGCGAGACGTACAAGTGATTGTAAATTTTGCAGCTGAATCACATGTGGACCGTAGTATTGAAAATCCGATTCCTTTTTATGATACAAATGTAATTGGGACGGTCACTTTATTAGAACTAGTTAAAAAATATTCGCATATAAAACTTGTGCAAGTGTCAACAGATGAAGTGTATGGTTCTTTAGGAAAAACAGGGAAGTTCACAGAGACAACGCCGTTAGCTCCAAATAGTCCATATTCTTCAAGTAAGGCGAGCGCGGACATGATAGCTCTATCTTACTATAAAACATATCAATTACCAGTTATAGTAACGCGTTGTTCTAACAATTATGGGCCGTACCAGTATCCCGAGAAATTAATTCCATTAATGGTTACGAATGCACTGGAAGGAAAAAAATTACCGTTATATGGTGATGGTTTAAATGTAAGAGATTGGTTACATGTAACGGATCATTGCAGTGCGATTGACGTTGTTCTGCATAAGGGACGTGTAGGAGAAGTATATAATATAGGTGGAAATAATGAAAAAACAAATGTAGAAGTTGTGGAACAAATTATTACTCTTTTAGGAAAAACAAAAAAAGATATTGAATATGTTACAGATCGTTTAGGGCACGATCGTCGTTATGCGATTGATGCAGAGAAAATGAAGAATGAATTTGATTGGGAACCGAAATATACATTTCAACAAGGATTACAAGAGACGGTGAAATGGTATGAAAAGAATAAGGAATGGTGGAAACCACTAAAAGATTAGTAAGGGGCATGTTAAATGAAAGAGAGGGTTATCATAACAGGAGCAAACGGCCAATTAGGAAAGCAACTATTTGAAGAGTTAAACTCTGAAGAATATGATATATATGCATTTGATAAAAAGTTACTAGATGTCACAAATATATCCCGAATACAACAAGTGGTACAAGAAATAAAACCACATATAATTATTCATTGTGCTGCCTATACGAAAGTAGATCATGCAGAGAAAGAACAGGATCTTGCATATAGAATAAATGCAATTGGAGCTCGAAATGTAGCGGTCGCTTCACAATTAGTAGGGGCGAAGCTAGTTTATATTAGTACTGATTATGTATTTCAAGGCGCCAGACCAGAGGGGTACGATGAATTTCATAGTCCTGCTCCGGTAAATATATATGGAGCCTCTAAGTATGCGGGGGAGCAGTTCGTCAAAGAGTTACATAATAAATATTTTATCGTTCGCACATCGTGGCTATATGGTAAATATGGAAATAATTTCGTAAAAACGATGATACGATTAGGAAAAGAAAGAGATGAAATATCTGTTGTAGCGGATCAAGTTGGCTCTCCTACGTATGTGGCGGATTTAAATATGGTTATTAATAAGCTCATTCATACTTCTTTATACGGTACATACCACGTATCAAACAGAGGTTCATGCTCTTGGTTTGAATTTGCACAAAAAATATTTTCGTACGCCAATATGAAAGTGAATGTATTACCTGTTTCAACGGAAGAATTCGGAGCTGCGGCTGCAAGGCCCAAATATTCTATCTTTCAACATAACATGCTACGATTAAATGGTTTTTTACAAATGCCGTCTTGGGAAGAAGGATTAGAGCGCTTTTTTATAGAAACCAAAAGTCATTAACAAATTTCTGTTAATGACTTTTTTGTTTGCCTTTAAGCGGTTTTATGTTACTATAATTATAGTATCAGGTACTAATAACAAGTATAAGTATTTCTGGGAGGATATATCATGGAACTATTACAAGGGAAAACATTTGTTGTTATGGGCGTTGCGAACCAAAGAAGTATTGCATGGGGAATTGCTCGCTCTTTGCATAATGCAGGTGCAAAATTAATCTTCACATATGCAGGAGAACGTTTAGAAAGAAACGTTCGTGAATTAGCGGACACATTAGAAGGGCAAGAATCACTTGTATTACCTTGTGATGTAACGAATGATGAGGAACTTACAGCTTGTTTTGAAACAATTAAACAAGAAGTAGGTACTATTCACGGTGTAGCACATTGTATTGCTTTTGCAAATCGCGATGACTTAAAAGGTGAATTTGTAGATACTTCTCGCGATGGATTTTTACTTGCACAAAATATTAGTGCATTCTCTTTAACAGCTGTAGCAAGAGAAGCGAAGAAAGTAATGACAGAAGGCGGAAATATTTTAACGTTAACATATCTTGGCGGCGAGCGCGTTGTGAAAAATTATAACGTTATGGGTGTTGCGAAAGCTTCATTAGAAGCGAGCGTGAAATATTTAGCGAACGATTTAGGTCAACATGGTATTCGCGTCAACGCTATTTCTGCAGGACCAATTCGTACGTTATCTGCAAAAGGTGTAGGCGATTTCAACTCAATCTTAAGAGAAATTGAGGAGCGCGCACCACTTCGTCGTACAACAACGCAAGAAGAAGTTGGCGATACAGCAGTATTCCTATTCAGTGATTTAGCACGCGGTGTAACAGGAGAAAACATTCACGTTGATTCAGGGTATCATATCCTAGGATAAATATAATATTAATTTTTAAAGGACAATCTCTAAATGCTGAGATTGTCCTTTTTATTTGTTCTTAGAAAGAACGATTTTTAACGAAAGTTCTTGCCACGTGATGAATATAACTATAATAGTACACGATTTATTCAGCTACGTATGGAAGTGGGAGGGACGAGTGTGAAGAATAAAAATAAAAGTTCAACAGTTGGAAAACCGTTGTTATATATTACGCAAGTAAGTTTAGAACTTGCTGCACCGAAAATAAAAAGGATTATCCTGACAAACTTTGAAAATGAAGATCAAAAAGAAAAAAGTAATAGACAAGAAAATATTGTAAGTAGTGCTGTGGAAGAGGTAATAGAACAAGAACAACAAGAAGAGAAGCAAGAAGAACAGCAAGTGGAAGGAAAAATAGAAGAAGAGGAAAAAGAAGAACAAGAAGAACAAGAAGAGCAAGAGCAGGTAAGAACCGTCCCGTATAATAAATCATTTAAGGATATGAATAATGATGAAAAAATTCATTTTTTATTAAACCGCCCTCATTACATTCCGAAAGTAAGGTGTAGAATAAAAACAGCTACAGTTTCTTATGTTGGATCAATCATATCGTATCGTAATGGCATCGTATCTATTATGCCGCAAAATAGTATGAGAGATATTAGGTTGTCTATAGATGATATCCAATCGATTAGTATGGCCGGCTTTTAAATATGTAAAGGTGGTAGAAAGCTTCTACCACCCCAATAGTTTTTTAGTTCACTTCACATTAGATAGTAACGTCGCGTAAGCACTGAATCGCACAGAAACAGCTTAAATCAACAGTAATGCAAGTAGATGTCGATACTAGTCTTGCATTTGGTACAGCTAAAAACGTACAAATTGGGTCATCAGTAGGTGGTACAGGAGAGCTATCACCTAATACTACACTTAATACACGTAGTACAGCACAGCTATCATCATCTACACTTTCCACACGGAAAATTGGAGATCGGCAGCCAACAAGGCTTGCAGATGGTGCAAATGCTTCAAAAGGTTCTCCAGTTTTTGTGTATAAAATAAAAGGACGTGTATTTGCTACTGATGCAGTATTGTGTGCACCTAAAAATGGAATTTCACAACCAGATCCACACGTTGTTGTAGAACAATCTTGTAATTCATTGATGAATTTTACAACGTCAACTACACAATGAGAAGAGCCATGGTGTTTATTTTCGTTACAACTCATTAATGTCACTCCTTATCTTCTTGTTTGTATTTACATTAATAAGATATTGGAGTCGAGGAGATTTGGTCACAATCTCAAGACCTTTTTTTTTAAATAGGCGAAAGAGGATAAGGGAAGGTGGAATTATGCTGTTTACAAGCTGGCTTTTATTTTTTATTTTCGCGTTAGCAGCCTTTAGGCTCACTCGTTTAATTGTTTATGATAAAATTACAGCCTTTTTGCGAAGACCATTTATTGATGAATTAGAGATTACGGAGCCAGATGGAAGTGTATCAACGTTTACAAAAGTGAAAGGTAAAGGATTAAGAAAGTGGATTGGCGAATTATTAAGCTGTTATTGGTGTACAGGTGTATGGGTTAGTGCTTTTTTATTAGTTTTATATAATTGGATTCCTATTGTTGCGGAGCCGTTACTTGCATTATTGGCTATTGCAGGAGCAGCAGCAATCATTGAAACGATTACAGGATATTTTATGGGAGAATAATATATTTTCATAATAAGAGAAAAAGCGGAGTTTAAAAGAATGAGGGAACGGAAATAAAGAGTTGTTCATATAGTAAATAGACAGAATTGACAGTAGAGGAGATGTTTGCTGTGAGCAATAATCCAAGGCAAAATTCATATGACCTGCAGCAGTGGTATCAAATACAGCAACAGCACCATGCACAACAACAGGCATATCAAGAACAATTGCAACAACAAGGATTTGTGAAGAAAAAGGGATGTAATTGTGGGAAAAAGAAGAACACAATAAAACAATATGAAGAATGAAACACTCATGTTACTGTGAGTGTTTTTTATTATACATATAAAAAGCGGTATTTCTGTATTAGAAATACCGCTTTTTACTAGCTAATTTGTGCAACTGTTAATGCTGCTGCACGGACGTCTACAGTTCCAATTAACTCAACTGGTACAATTTGAATTAAGTCACCAGGATTTAAGTTAATAAGAATAACACCGCTGGATACGTCTACTTCACCAGTACCAATAACGTTAGAACGAACCGCTGTACCTGATCCAGGAATAATGTTAGCTGGCGTATTTAATGATAAGAAGAAACGACCAGCTTCTGGTGCTACAGGTGCGTTATCAAGACTAATCGTTAATGTATAACTGATTTGATAAATACCAGCTCGTAGAATTCGAATGCCATCTCCAACACTTACTGTATCATTTATTACTGGAACAGTAATATTTGGGTTTGGACTTACGCTAGGTAATAGTAGTGGTGTAAATAGTGAAGCGAACTGAGGTGCAGACGCGTTGAAAGCAAAACCGAAGGCAGGTAGTGTACTAGCTGGCTTTGCCTCACAATCAATTTTAGTAAATTCGCAATCAGAAGAGAACATGTTTTTCACTCCTTTATCTGTTTCTACTTTCAGTTAATGAAAAGGACAGGTTCTATGTTCTAGACAAGTTCCCAATTTTAAGAAATTTACATAATAATACTCTTTAAGCATGGATTGGGTGGCAGAATTATCTGCCACCCAATCCATACTTAACTCATTATTTAGTTTTAAATTGTAACATCGCGTAAGCATTGAATAGCACAGAAGCAACTTAAATCAACAGTAATGCAAGTAGAGGTTGATACTAATCTTGCATTTGGTACAGCTAAAAACGTACAAATTGGGTCATCAGTAGGTGGTACGGGTGAGTTATCACCTAATACTACAGTTAATACACGTAATACAGCACAGTCATCATCATCTATACTTTCTACGCGGAAAATTGGAGATCGGCAACTAGTAAGGCTTGAAGATGGTGCAAATGCTTCAAAAGGTGCTCCGGCTTTTGTGTATAAAATAAAAGGACGTGTATTCGCTACTGATGCAGTGTTATGTGCTCCTAAAAATGGAACTTCGCAACCAGATCCACATGTTGTCGTTGCACATTCTTGCAGTTCATGTATAAAGCGAACGACATTAGATACACAGTTGAAATCACAATCATGTTCATGATGGTCTTCGTTACAATTGCAGCTCATTATGTTCACTCCTTCTCGTGAGTTCTGACATACACTATTACAATATGAGTGGGATATGGCTGATATTACGTTAATTCTCACGATAAAAACAGGGAATTTATATAGGAGGGATGTACATAACGTGATATAAAAAAAGACATCCTTATTTAGTGGATGTCTTTTCAGGTAAATCTTTTCGCACAGTATATAAAAAACGAGATATATCTAATTTCTTTCCTCTGAAAAATTGCGGAGAAGAAATGTAAAGTTCTTCTTTTGCACGTGTAATGGCGACATACAGTAATCGGCGTTCTTCTTCTAACGCTTCAGAAGTTTCCGTAATACGATCATTTGCATCTTTTAAAGAAGAAGTATGGGGCAGGATTCCATCACTCGCTCCAAGTAAAAAGACACATGGAAATTCAAGGCCTTTTGCGTTATGGATTGACATAAGTGAAACGGCATCTTTTTGCGGCATTGTTTTTAATGCTTCCATTTCTTTTTGACCTTGAATCGCCTCGTCGATAAATTGTAAATAAGCTGGAATATCGGTGAAACGAGTTGCAGACTCCATTAATTCTTCCAACATTTCTTCTTGTATGTCTTTATGCATCGTAAAGGAAGAACGATCGTTACTTTGTAAGTACTCTAAATATTTTCCTTTACCATGAATAATTTCTTTTAATGCTTTTTTCGGTTCTAATTCTTTAATAAACTTAATAAAATCGATGCGCTCATTTACCTTTTTCACTTGAAAAGGTTTTAAGCTTGGATTTAATAGTAAGAAATGAAGAAGAGAAGGGAAGCGTCCCTCACCATATTTCCATTGTTCACGTTCAATAAATGAAATACAATCATCACGTCCGATATACATCGTCGGCAATATGTTTGAAAGTGATTCTAGCCGAAACGGCTCAATCACGAGTCTTAAATGATCTAATACAGGCTTAATTAAAGAATGTTCATAAAATGATTGGCTCGCCCCGTGTTTAATAAACGGGATTTTATGAATGGTAAGCTGATCAAGTAACGAACGACTTACAGAATGTGTGCGATACAGTAAACAAAAATCTTTATAGTTTCGGTCACCGCTATCTACTTTTTCTTGAATGAGCTGTAAAATTTGATTTGCTTCATCAAGAGTCGTAGCAGGTCGTGCATAAAAAGGTTGTACACCTTCCTCGCGAACGGAGTATAGCTCTTTATCAAAACGTTCTTGATTTAATTTTATAACTTCATTTCCAAGCCCGACGATAAAGGGATTGGATCGATAATTCGTATTTAGTGCAATAATTGTTGTGTTATCAAATTCTTTTGGAAAAGATAAAATAATTTGGTGACTTGCCCCTCGCCAGCCATAAATTGCTTGATCATCATCACCTGCGATGAACAAATTATTTCTTGGCGTGGCTAACAATTTTACAATTTCATATTGTGCATAGGATGTATCTTGAAACTCATCTACTTCAATGTAGTGAAAACGTTGTTGTAATTGAGTTAGTAAAGGAGCATTATTTTCTAACATATAATATGTTTCCAATAAGATGTCATCGAAATCAATATAATTGTATCGTTGTTTTACCTCTTCAAAACGTTCATATACTTCTTTAAATTCTTGTTCCACTGGTGTTTTCGCTTTTACATCTTTCGGACGATTTAATTTGTTTTTTTCAAGTGAAATCATCGCGAGCATCGTTTCAGCATCGTAATCGTCTTTTAAACGCAATTCTTTTAAGATTTTCTTTATCATAATTTGTTTATGTTTTTCATTTGCTAAAATTTGTTGATTATACCCTTGACTACGAAGCAATTTTAAGAAAACAGAGTGGAATGTACCAGCAACTACGTAGCTACTTGCTGCATGGTTCATACCTGGTAACTTCGCAACACGACTTCGGATTTCTTCAGCAGCTTTTTGTGTAAATGTAAGTAATAAAATATTTCGTGGATGAACTTGTTTTACATTTACTAAATAACCAACGCGAGTTGTTAAAACAGATGTTTTCCCGCTTCCGGCACCAGCTAGTGTAAGAACAGGACCTTCTGTTGTGCGCACAGCTTCTAATTGTTTTTCGTTTAAAAAAACATTTTGTTGTTCTAGAGCGCGGAAATAAGCCGCATCTACATCTTCTTCCATAATTAAATGGGTAGATGTTTTCGGAATATGATATGTCGCACGCGGAATATCAGCGTGTGTTAACGATTTTTGTGAAAATTTTTCTTGTGTCATATGTTCACCTTCAAAACTATAGCATCAACATTTAACTTTAGCGGAAGAAAAAGAAAATAGCAATGTAAAAAAACAGGAGGGGTCACCTCCTGCTTTCAAATTACAATTCTTTTATCATTATGACGTGCGGGATATTTGCTTCCATAAATACATCAGAACTTGTTACATATCCAAGTTTTTTATAGAAATCTTCAGCATGTGTTTGAGCATGAAGTTTCAATTTCGGTAACGAATTTTCCTTTGCATACGCTTCAAGCGCATCCATAACAATTTTTCCGATACCTTTTTTACGATGGGAACCTAACACGCAAATGCGTTCCATTTTTCCTATACCATCAAGGGTGCGAAAACGTCCAGCACCAACTGGAACATCATTGTCATATATAACAACGTGTGTGGAAGTTTCTTCAAACTCATCGTACTCTTCTTCAGCAGAGACACGTTGTTCATTTACAAACACTTGTTTACGTACAGAGAATGCATCTCTTAGTTGTTCGTCCGTTTGTACAATCTGTGCGTGCAAATTAGTTGTTCCCCTTTCCAAGACGGAATGTTTCGTGTACAGTCCATGTTCCATTTTCTAATTGATATAGAAGATGGAAACGATCAATTGGCTGTTCGTAATAGAAATCTTTCATACGTAATCGGCCCAAAACATCAGCATGCTCTGCATCTGATAAGCCTTGTCCGATTGTTAAATGAGGTACGAAAGCATATTCGCGTTCTTGCGTGAATAACCCGCTATGCATTTCTTCATTTAAGAAAGTAAGTTCAGGTGTTTTTTCTACTTTAAAGTAAAGGACGTTATTAACAGGTGCGAATGAACCAACTTTCCCAACATGAAGGGTGAAAGGGTTCGTTTTACTTGCGATTGTATGTAATTCGTTTACAATCGACTCTAATTGTTCATCTTGCGCCTCAAAGGGTGTTTTCAATGTAATA
This sequence comes from Bacillus cereus group sp. BfR-BA-01347, assembly GCF_022663835.1. Lineage (NCBI taxonomy): Bacteria > Bacillati > Bacillota > Bacilli > Caryophanales > Bacillaceae > Bacillus > Bacillus cereus group sp. BfR-BA-01347. The sequence continues at coordinate 38,272 of NZ_JAKUGG010000014.1, forward strand.
TGTGGTGGAACTAATGCGTAGTGCGGGTCATAACGTTTACGCAATCCGTTCGCTTTATCTTGAATCATTTTAGATGGAAAAATTACAATGCCTAATTTCATGTTCCAATTCCTCCCTTTGTAAGTCTAGTTAGATTTTGAGATAAATAAATCTCTTTATCTATTATATCAAATTATTCTGAATACTGCTCTCTATTATTTCATTGCTAGAATATGAGAGAAGGCTTTCGGTAAATCAGTTTGCCAATATTTCCAAGTATGATTGCCTTCAAACTCCTCGTAATGCGTGATGAAATTTCTATCCGTAAGAAGCTTATTTAACTCACGGTTCGGCCCTACGAAATCCGATACTTGTCCATCAGTACGCTTTACAGCCGTTTCTTCTGTACCGATGACGTGATACAGTTCTAACGCCTGTGGATCTTTGAATTCTTTTGCTAAGTTCATCACTGTCTCATCCACAAATGGTGATTGCATAACGACTTTACCGAATGTATGCGGATACATAAGTGCAGTCATAAAGGAAACTGTTCCGCCAAGAGAATCACCAATTAAAACACGACCTTTTCCCATTTGGTACGTTGGATAATTTTCATCAATGTATGGTGCAAGTTCATGAGCAAGGAAACGAATATATGCAGCATTTTTCACTTCATTTGGGAAATATTTTTCTTTACGATCATGTACATTTTTATATGGAATACCGACAATAATTGTACGGTCAATTTCTTCGGTTTCACGAAGGCGCTCAATTACACGGTGCGCTTTACCGAGCTGAAAATAATCTCTACCATCTTGTGCAATTACAACTGTATGTTTGTGCAGTGGTGTGTAATTTACAGGTAAATAAACGAGAAGTGTAACGTCTTCTTGAAGTGATGCGCTATAAAATGAAATTTCTTCAATTCTCCCTATTGTTTGACTCATGTAGATCCCCCTAAATAAAAATTTACTGTAACGATTGTAAGAGCGACGCTTGTAGTGAAAAGGAAAGAAATATTCACTAATTGGCGCCTTAATTTCTATTTTACCATAATGGTACGAAGAATCTAAAAAATTAGTATTTAAGTTACGAAAGAAAACGGATATAATGAAGTGGGATTTTTGACAGGTGAGAGGGGAGACAGGATTTGAAACAAGAAAAATCAATCGCACTACCATTGGCTATTTCTATAATTGCCATTTCCTTTGCAGCAGTTTTTGTAAAGATGTCCTCAGCACCATCTTCAATATTAAGTATGTACCGCTTATGGATTATCGTACTTATTATGCTGCCTATCGTATGGAAAAAAAGAGAGGAATTTAATAGGATTCAAATGAAAGATTGGGGCTTTTTAATTGGATCTGGTTTCTTTTTAGCACTTCATTTTCTTTTATGGTTTGAATCTTTAAAGCATACAACAGTTGCTAGTTCAACAATTATTTTGGCACTTCAACCGATCGTATCTTTAGTTGGAGGTTTTTTTCTGTTTAAAGAAAGAACAACATATTCAGCCATTGCAACGATGGGAATCGCTATTTTAGGGGTAATGTGCATTGGTTGGGGAGATTTAGGGTTAAGTAAGCAAGCAATTTATGGAGACATATTATCCTTTCTAAGTGTAATAGCAGTTGTCGGTTATTTATTTATCGGGCAAACGACAGTAAAGAAAGTATCACACTGGATTTATAGTTTTACAGTCTTTGCGTTCGCAGGTCTTTTTATGGGGATTTATAATGTCATATTACAAGTACCTTTTACAGGTTATACGAAATGGGATTGGACCGTTTTTCTTTTACTTGCGGTTGTGCCGACAGTGTCACATGTAATTAATAATTGGCTGTTAAATTATGTAAATGCAACGACAATTTCAATGAGTATTTTAGGAGAACCTGTTGGAGCATCTATACTTGCGTTCTTCTTACTTGGAGAAAAATTAAATGCAATGCAAATTATCGGTAGCATGCTCGTATTGTTTGGTGTATCTGTTTTCTTACTGCAGCAACAAAAACGTACAGCAAAAAACGTCGTAAACGAGCCGGTGTATACACAGGAATTATAGTGTTAGGGGAGAAAAGAGAAGTTGTGATACTTCTCTTTTTGTTTTATAGAAATATGGGCATAGAAGGGGGATGGAAATCGAATTTCCATCAAAAAAAGATACATGGTTATATCCACTTGTTTTCATTGTTTTTGGTGCTTATTTTGCGACAATTTTTGTAGGGAGAGAATATTTTCTTTTGCTTTTTACAATTCCATTAGCAATGTTGTTTAGCTGGAGTTGGTTTTTGGCAAAATATATTGCCGGGGAAGAAATAATTACAATTAGATCGGGTCTCGTTACAAAACGTATATTTATAAGAGATATAAAACAAATTTCAAATACGAAAAATCCAATAGCAGCTCATGCATTATCATTTGACCGACTTGAAATTGTTTACGATACACATAAAACAGAAATTATTTCTCCAAGAAATAAAGAATAATTTATTAACCTTGTAAAAAGTAAAAACTTAAATATTGAAATCAAGTAAAAGAGTGGCTATGAAGCCACTCTTTTACTTTGGATTTGTCATATAAGGTTGTACATGAATGACACATAGGTCACGGAATTTGCCTTCAGCAGTTGTGACAATTACGACTGCTTTACCTGCACTTTTTCCAGTAATCGTCACGGTGTCACCTTTTGGATATATGGTGATGATATCAGAATTCATATTTGACCAAATAAGCTCTTTATTCGTTGCTTGTATTGGCAAAATGGAAGCTGCTAACACAATGTTTTGTCCCGTTTTTATTTTTAATTTATGTTTTTCCATATGAACACCGATGACTGAAATAACAGAAGGAGCAATTGAAATTTTAGGCGGGTTAGGTTGCATGTTTAAACAAGACGCAGAAGTATTTGTGATAGGTGAAAATTTTCGTGTTTGTTGTTGCTGGAAAGCTGCTAACATTTTGGAGTCCCCTTTCTGTATAAGTGCTGATACTCATACTATAAAGGAGTAGTGTTATGTTAAATTTAACGAAACATAAAGAATTTGTTAAATTTGATAAGAAGATTGTCGAACTGTAAAAAATCTCTGCTGTTACGATAACAGCAGAGATTTTTTTATAAATTATGACGATGTTGTTTTTCGAAATCCTCAAATTGCTCTTCAACTTCTTTTGAAGGTTGTGTTAGTAAACTAACAATTACGATGGCTAGTAAACTAATAGCAAAACCTGGAATCATTTCATATAAGAAATCTTTTAAGAATTTGAATTGAGTCCAAATAATGACTGTAGCGGCACCAGAAATCATACCAGCAAGCGCGCCCCATTTCGTCATACGTTTCCAATATAAGCTTAATAAAATAGCAGGTCCGAATGAAGAACCAAAACCAGCCCAAGCGTATCCAACAAGAGCTAAAATCGTATCATTTTGTTTAAACGCTAAAGCGCACCCAACTAATGCAATAACAAGTACAGCCATACGACCGACAAATACAAGTTCTTTATCAGATGCAGAACGTTTGAAGAATGTACGATATAAGTCTTCCGTTACGGCACTAGAAGTAACGAGTAACTGAGATGAGATTGTACTCATAATCGCTGCTAAAATAGCGGCTAATAAAAATCCAGTAATAAGTGGGTGGAATAAAATTTTCCCAAGTTCAAGGAAAATTGTTTCTGGGTTAGATAATGTTAACTCTTGTTGTGAATAGTAAGCAATACCAATAAGACCAGTAAACATAGCTCCAACAACAGAGAAAATCATCCAGCTCATACCAATTCTTCGTGCGCTTTTAAGTTCTTTTACAGAAGAAATTGCCATAAAGCGTACGATAATATGAGGTTGTCCGACATAACCAAGGCCCCATGCGAATAGAGAAATCATTCCTAAAGTAGAGGCACCTTTAAAAATATCTAGACGTGTTGGATCTACAGATCGAATTGTATCAAATGCAGGTCCAAGTCCGTTCGAATTCATAATTGTTACGATAGGAACAAGAATAAGAGCAACTACCATAATGATTCCTTGCACGAAGTCTGTCCAACTTACTGCTAAGAAACCACCAAATAATGTGTAAGCTACAACAACGCCTGCTACAATGAATAATCCAACATGATAGTTCATGCCAAATGAATTTTCAAATAATACAGCGCCTGAAACTAATCCTGAAGCTACATAGAAAGTAAAGAAAATCATAATAACAAGTCCAGATACTAAACGTAGCATATGAGATTTGTCGTGGAAACGGTGTTCCAAAAATTCTGGAATAGTAATAGAGTTATTTGCAATTTCTGAGTAGGTACGTAAGCGAGGAGCAACATAAAGCCAGTTTGCGTATGCGCCTAGTGTTAGGCCGATCGCAATCCAACTACTACTTAATCCAACGCTAAACATTGCACCTGGTAATCCCATTAAAAGCCAACCACTCATATCGGATGCTCCAGCACTTAATGCCGTTACTGCGGGTCCTAGTGTACGCCCGCCAAGCATATAATCTGTTAAGTTGGACGTTCGTTTATAGGCGAAATAGCCAATTACTAACATCCCGAGCATGTAGATAGAGATTGAAGTTAAAGTTAACATCTGCGTACTCATATAGTTCCCCTTCCTTTTGTCATGTCTTTTGATGCGTTATGCATATTTATCCCGCATTAACGGGTAGTAAAACTCCCACCTTAAAATTGGCTGTGCAAGGAAGTTAGGTGGGAGATCAACTGCCCGTAAATGCCCGATTGGTTCAACTAATAATCAGTGGGGATGAACACCCCCCACTGATTAAAGTTTCACTTTATAATCTATCATGATTATTCTGAAAAATCCATATAGAAATACGAATTTTCAGAAATGTAAGCGTTTTTTGGCGTCATTTTACTTTTTTAATATATAATATTCATACAAAAAACCTTATTTTTAATAGAGTATTTATTATATTTACATAAAAAGAGGTTGTTTTGTCAATATAATATTGAAAGGAAAGAAAAATAAAATTTTTAAAAAAGTATTGACTTGTGAAAAAATTCAGGTCTATAATGAGTGCAACTTAAAAAAATGCAAGCGTTGATGAAGAAGAGTACACATGATGAACATGTCAGAGAGCTGATGGTTGGTGCGAATCAGTATGGAATTGATGTGGAATGGGCTTCGGAGCTTCCAAACCGAAACGAAAGAAGTAGGCTTTGGCGACATGATCTCATCGATACAAGAGACACGTATTGTTTTTGATACGGTAAAGTGCGTTACATTTGTAACGAATAAAGGTGGCACCACGGGAGTACCCGTCCTTTCTATAGGATGAGTACTCCCTTTTTGTGTATAAAAAATTAAATAAATGAAATCGTTTAAGTAAGAAGAGTACGTATATTGGAGACGTTACAGAGAGCCGGGAATAGGTGGGAGCCCGGTACGGTGCCATATACGGAATGGGCTTACGAGAGGTATGCTGAACAATTATATTCAGTAGGCAACCCGGGTTCCGCCGTTACAAGGATAAGGTATAAATTTTGTACCTGAACAAAGCGGGATGCTTTTGCATCCAACACGAGGTGGTACCGCGGTATATTTATCGTCCTCTACATATTTTCGATATGTAGAGGACTTTTTTATTTTTCAGGGCGAGGTGAAGGACATGATGACGAAAGAAGAATTTATAAAACAAAAAAGAGAGAGAAAGACATTTTTAGTAATCACTGAAGAAGAAGGAGATAGCATTACGCCAATTTCTTTATATAGACGTATGAAAGGGAAGAAGAAATTCTTATTAGAAAGTTCACAGCTTCATCAAGATAAAGGGCGTTATTCTTACTTAGGATGTAATCCTTATGGAGAAGTGAAAAGCGTTGGTACGGAAGTGGAACGAACGATTTTCGACCGCGCAGAAAAGTTACAAGGTAACGTACTACAAGTGTTAGAAGAAGTAGTTGCACCATCACAAGTAGACAGTCCATTTCCATTTTGCGGAGGAGCAGTTGGTTATATTGGATATGATGTCATTCGGCAGTATGAAAACATTGGAGCGGATTTACACGACCCATTAAATATTCCGGAAGTACACCTTTTACTATATCGTGAGTTTATCGTTTACGATCATTTACGCCAAAAGTTGTCGTTTGTATATGTATGCAGGGAAGATGATTCAGCAAATTATGAGGAAGTATACGAAAGACTACGAGTATACAAAGAAGAAGTGCTACAAGGAGAAGAAGCTGAAGTAAATGCAATACCATCCACATTATCATTCACTTCTTCTATAACGGAAAAAGAGTTTTGTGAGATGGTAGAAATGGCCAAAGAATATGTAAGAGCGGGAGATATATTCCAAGTCGTACTGTCACAGCGTTTACAAAGTGAATGTATTGGTGATCCATTCGCGTTATATCGAAAACTTCGAATTGCAAATCCATCACCATATATGTTTTATATCGATTTCCAAGATTATGTTGTACTCGGTTCTTCGCCGGAAAGTTTACTATCAGTAAGGGAGGATAAAGTGATGACGAATCCAATTGCTGGTACGAGACCAAGAGGGAAAACGAAGAGGGAAGATGAGGAAATCGCAAAAGAACTGTTAGGCAATGAGAAAGAGCGAGCAGAGCATATGATGCTTGTAGATCTTGGGCGAAACGATATTGGTAGAGTGAGCGAAATTGGCTCGGTTACGATAGATAAATATATGAAAGTAGAAAAATACTCTCACGTTATGCACATTGTATCTGAAGTTTACGGAACATTGCGAAAACAAATGAGCGGATTTGATGCGTTAGCGTATTGCTTACCAGCAGGGACGGTTTCTGGAGCTCCGAAAATTAGAGCGATGGAAATTATAAATGAACTAGAGAATGAAAAAAGAAATGTATACGCTGGTGCAGTTGGATACGTTAGTTTTTCAGGAAATCTTGATATGGCGCTCGCCATCCGAACGATGGTCGTAAAGGATGAAAAAGCATATGTTCAGGCAGGAGCAGGAGTCGTTTACGATTCAGATCCAGTAGCTGAATATGAAGAAACATTAAATAAAGCGAGAGCGCTTTTGGAGGTAATGAAATGATTGTACTTATCGATAATTACGATTCGTTCACATATAACTTGTACCAACTGTTAGGCGAACATGAAGAAGAAATTGTAGTTGTAAGAAATGATGAAATAACGATAGAACAGTTAGAAGAGATGAATCCAAGAGGAATTGTACTTTCACCAGGACCAGGAAAACCAGAGGATGCTGGCATTTGTATCGACGTCATCGGTCATTTTTATAAGAACGTTCCTATATTAGGGATTTGTCTTGGTCACCAAGCGATCATAGCTGCATTTGGAGGAGACATTGTTAGAGCAGAACGTATTAGACACGGAAAAACATCGCGTGTGAAACATAACGGAACGTCAATCTTTTCATATGTGATGCAGCCGCTAACAGCAATGCGCTATCATTCCCTTGTTGCAGAGCAAACGAGCTTGCCAGAGTGTTTTGACATATTAGCGACAGCGATGGACGACGGAGAAATAATGGCAGTTCGTCACAATTATTATCCGCTCTTCGGATTACAGTTTCATCCGGAATCAATCGCAACAGAAGAAGGCGGAAAGTTAATACATGCCTTTTTAGGCGAAGTGAAAGAGGAGGAAAGAGTATGAATAACTATCTTCGTAAATTAGTGGAGGGGCAACATTTAACAGAAGAGGAAATGTATAAAGCAGGGCTTCTTTTATTAAATGAAAACATATTGGAAAGTGAAATTGCAGCTTTTTTAGTATTACTGAAAGCGAAAGGTGAAACAGCAGAAGAAATATACGGTCTCGTTCGAGCTCTTCGTGAAAAGGCATTACCATTTTCGAACCATATACAAGGCGCGATGGACAATTGCGGGACAGGTGGTGACGGTGCCCAAACGTTTAATATTAGCACAACATCAGCATTCGTACTGGCAGGCGCAGGTGTAAAGGTTGCAAAACATGGTAATCGCGCTGTTTCTAGTAAAACAGGAAGTGCAGATTTATTAGAAGAACTCGGTGTAAATATTAGTAGTACGCCAAACGAAATTGATTATTTATTAGAGCATGTGGGCATTGCCTTCTTATTTGCACCAGCGATGCATCCAGCATTAAGGCGCATTATGAAAATAAGAAAAGAATTAAATGTTCCGACGATCTTTAATTTAATTGGCCCTTTAACAAATCCAGTGAATTTAGAAACACAATTTGTGGGTATTTATAAACGAGATATGTTATTACCAGTTGCACAAGTATTACAAAAGTTAGGCCGGAAACAAGCGCTTGTCGTAAATGGAAGTGGTTTTTTAGATGAAGCATCATTACAAGGGGAAAATCACGTAGTTCTTTTAAAAGATAATGAAATAGTAGAAACGAGTATTGAACCTGAGAAATACGGTTTCTCAATAGTGAACAATGAAGAGATTAGAGGCGGGGATTCGAAAGAAAATGCAAAGATTACAGTCGGCGTATTGAGCGGAGAAAAGAGTGTTTACCGCGATACCGTTTTATTAAATGCAGGTCTAGCTCTTTTCGCAAATGGAAAAACGGAAACGATTGAAGAAGGAATTAAACTCGCGGCACATAGCATTGACTCTGGAAAAGCATTAGCCAAATTAAATTTATTAATTGCAGCAAGCAACGAAAAATTAGAAAGGGTGAACTAAAGTGGAGACGATTTTAGATAAAATTGTAGAACAGAAGAAAAAGGAAGTTGCGGAGTTATGTGAAATATATACACCAGTAAAAGCAAAAAGAAAGACACATTCACTCGTAGAAGCATTACAGCAGTTTACTGTTATTGCAGAAGTAAAGCGAGCGTCACCATCAAAAGGAGATATCAATTTACACGTTGATGTACGAAAACAAGTGAAAACATACGAAGAATGTGGCGCAGGAGCAGTTTCTGTTTTAACAGACGGTCAATTTTTTAAAGGGTCGTTTCATGATTTACAAACGGCAAGAGAAGAAAGTAACATTCCGCTTTTATGTAAAGATTTCATAATCGATAAGATTCAAATTGATAGAGCATATGAAGCTGGCGCAGATATTATTTTATTAATTGTAGCAGCTTTAACGAAAGAGAAATTAAAAGAGCTATATAGCTATGTACGAGAAAAAAGATTAGAAGCAATTGTTGAAGTTCATGATGAAGAGGAATTAGAAATTGCAATCGAATTAAATCCACACGTTATCGGTATTAACAACCGTAATTTAAAAACATTCGAAGTCGATTTAGGCCAAACAGAAAAGCTTGGAAAACGATTAAATGAGGAGAAATTACTTTGGATTAGCGAAAGCGGGATTCATTCAAAAGAGGATATTATCCGTGTTAAAAGAGCTGGAGCAAAAGGTGTATTAGTTGGAGAAGCACTTATGACATCATCTTCTATTCGTACCTTTTTTGAAGATTGTAAGGTGAACATATGAAAGTGAAAATTTGCGGCATCACTGATATGGAAACAGCAAAACGTGCTTGCGAATACGGAGCAGATGCACTCGGATTTGTTTTTGCAGAAAGTAAGCGGAAAATCACTCCAAAGAGAGCGGAAGAAATCATTCAGGAGCTTCCAGCCAACGTGTTAAAAATCGGTGTTTTCGTAAATGAATCAGTAGAAGTGATCCAGAAAATTGCAGATGAGTGCGGGTTAACACATGTACAACTACATGGGGATGAAGACAATTATCAAATTAGAAGATTGAATATTCCGTCTATAAAGTCGCTAGGAGTAACTTCAGAGAGTGATATGAAAAACGCCCAAGGGTATGAAACGGATTATATATTATTTGATAGCCCGAAGGAAAAGTTTCACGGAGGAAATGGAAAGACATTTTCTTGGGAATTACTTGGGTATATGCCAAAAGAATTACGAGAGAAAACGATATTAGCTGGTGGATTAAACGCTCTTAATATAGAAGAAGCAATTCAAACTGTTCGACCATATATGGTTGATGTAAGTAGCGGAGTAGAGACGGAAGGAAAGAAAGATGTAGAGAAAATAAAACAATTTATTAAAAAAGCGAAGGAGTGTTCCAAATGAATTACGCATATCCAGATGAAAAAGGTCACTACGGTATATATGGAGGACGATACGTTCCAGAAACGTTAATGCAATCTGTATTAGAACTAGAAGAAGCGTATAAAGAGGCGATGGAAGATGAAGCATTTCAAAAGGAATTAAATCATTATTTAAAAACGTATGTCGGAAGAGAAACACCGCTTTATTTCGCTGAGAATATGACGGAGTATTGCGGAGGTGCAAAGATTTATTTAAAACGTGAAGATTTGAATCATACAGGGGCTCATAAAATTAACAATACAATTGGTCAGGCGCTTCTTGCGGTACGAATGGGCAAGAAAAAAGTTGTCGCTGAAACAGGAGCTGGACAACACGGAGTCGCAACAGCTACTGTATGTGCTCTTCTCGGATTAGAATGCGTCATTTTTATGGGAGAAGAAGATGTAAGACGTCAAAAATTAAATGTGTTCCGAATGGAATTACTCGGAGCGAAAGTAGAAAGTGTAGCGGCAGGTAGCGGTACATTAAAAGATGCGGTAAACGAGGCGCTTCGTTACTGGGTTTCACATGTGCATGATACGCACTACATTATGGGATCTGTTCTCGGACCACATCCATTCCCGCAAATTGTCCGTGATTTCCAAAGTGTAATTGGAAATGAAACGAAAAAACAATATGAGGCGTTAGAAGGAAAGTTACCAGAAGCAGTCGTTGCTTGTATTGGTGGTGGTAGTAATGCGATGGGAATGTTTTATCCATTCGTACACGATGAAGAAGTCACTCTTTACGGCGTAGAAGCAGCTGGAAAAGGCGTTCATACAGAAAAGCATGCAGCGACTTTAACGAAAGGAAGCGTCGGCGTTTTACACGGATCGATGATGTATCTTCTACAAAATGAAGAAGGACAAATTCAAGAAGCTCACTCTATTTCAGCAGGACTTGATTATCCAGGTGTTGGTCCAGAACATAGTTTGCTAAAAGATATTGGCCGCGTTTCTTATCATTCGATAACAGACGAAGAAGCATTAGAAGCATTTCAATTATTAACGAGAAAAGAAGGCATTATCCCAGCGTTAGAAAGTTCACATGCTGTCGCATACGCATTAAAATTAGCTCCGAAAATGAAGGAAGATGAGGGACTTGTCATTTGTTTATCTGGCCGCGGCGATAAAGATGTAGAGAGTATAAAACGTTATATGGAAGAGGTGTGAAAAATGGGAGTAGAAAAAATTAAAGCAGCGTTTGAAAGTGGTAAGAAAGCATTTATTCCGTACGTAATGGGCGGAGATGGTGGTCTTGAAAAATTAAAAGAAAGAATTCGTTTTTTAGATGAAGCGGGAGCGAGCATCGTTGAAATTGGCATCCCGTTTTCAGATCCAGTTGCAGACGGTCCAACGATTCAAAGAGCAGGGAAACGAGCGCTAGATGGCGGTGTAACAGTAAAAGGCATTTTTCAAGCATTGATAGAGGTAAGGAAAGAAGTACAAATTCCGTTTGTACTCATGACATATTTAAATCCAGTACTCGCATTCGGAAAAGAACAATTCATTGAGAGATGCTTAGAAGCGGGTGTAGACGGCATCATCGTTCCAGATTTACCGTATGAAGAACAAGATATTATTGCGCCGCTCCTTCGAGAGGCGAATATCGCTTTAATTCCACTCGTTACCGTAACGAGCCCAATTGAGCGAATCAAAAAAATTACGAGTGAATCAGAAGGATTCGTATACGCCGTTACAGTAGCGGGCGTAACAGGAGTACGTCAAAATTTTAAAGAGGAGATTCATAGTTACTTAGAAAAAGTAAAATCACACGTCAACTTACCAGTAGTCGCTGGATTCGGCATCTCAACAAAAGAACATGTAGAAGAAATGGTTACAATATGCGACGGCGTTGTCGTTGGAAGTAAGATCATTGAGCTTTTAGAAAATGAAAAGCGAGAAGAAATATGTGAATTAATATATGCAACAAAACAAAAAGAAGAGGCGTAGTCTCTTCTTTTTGTTTTGCGTAATAAATGTTAAAATATACAGAAAATACATATAATTAAAGGGGAGAGAAGGCATGCTAAGACGTAAACTACTATATCTATTTTTAACTGTACCGCTATACGCTTGGCTAATTAGCATGACAAAAATAGAGTTAATGGCTCTATTTTTAGGATATGTATTCATCTTTTCCAACTTAAATCGCATTCAAGAACAGTCTATTTTAGAAATATGTCTATTTTCAATTAGTATAGAATTATTTAGTATCGTTTCGATTGTATTATTAAACGAATTATTTCTACGGATTCATTCATTTACATTAATGAAATTTTGGAATATTATATTGCAAGCAATATGTACTTACATTGTGTTTGTTGTGTTGAAAGAAATAGTCGGAAAGCAGACAGTTTTTCAGGATAATAGAAAATGGGAGTGAATGAAAAGGAACCGTTTGGTTCCTTTTTTGAATCTGTTGTAAAAACAATTGAAAATTATATCATCTGTTATATAATAGTTAAAAATTGTATTTTAAACGAAATGAGATGATAACATGGCCATGTTGTTGGCGCTTATCCCAATTATGATGATTTTCATTTGTTTATTTTTATTTAAACAAACGTCATTAAGGTCCTCGTTAATTTCTTATGCAGTGTCTGTCGGAATCGTTTTACTCTCGCCAACGTTTCGATTAGGGATAAGTGAAACTGTGCACGCAACGATTAAAGGATGGTTAATTTGTTTTATTGTCGGGTACGTTTTATTTTTCGGTATTTTTTTATTTCACCTCATGAACAAAATGGGATACATCGATCAAGTAGCACGTTTTTTAGAAGAAATCACACATGATCGCTTATTACAAATGCTGCTTATGTGTTTTGGCATTTGCCCGCTTATTGAATCAGTAAGTGGATTTGGTATTGGATTCATGGTTGCAGCACCTATTTTTCTTTCGCTAGGCTATAAACCATTTCAAGCTGTACTGCTCTCATTCATCGGCTTACTAGCTAGTTCATGGGGCGCAATGGCAACGGGTACGATTATCGGTTCGCAGCTAATAAATATGCCTCTTACAACACTTGGTACAAATACAGCGCTATTAAGTATTCCGATGTTTGCTTACTTCGTTATTCTTTCTTTACACGTTGTTGGCGGCTGGCAAGCGGTTATAGAAAAGTGGAAAGAAGGAGTAGGGTTCTTTCTATTATTTTCTCTCGGAATATATCTTTCTAATGCGTACGTAAGTGTTGAACTAGCCGGGATATTAAGTTCTATCGTTACGATTACATTTGGCTTTCTTATCATTAAATTAAAAGGAAAAAGTGGGCAAAATCTTATAACAGAACATGCGGCTGCAACGGAGAGAGAAGTATCCATTATAAAAATTATTAGCCCTTATATATTTCTAACAGTTTGTATTTTACTTTCTCGCCTCGTTCCAGCATTACATGATTTGTTCAGATCATATGCGGTTCTTGATTTGAAATCATACTCTTACAAACTAGAGTTACTATATTCACCAGGATTTTGGCTCGGTATGACTTGCTTATTTACTATTATTTTCTTCCGCATCCCGTCTAATATTATTAAACAATCATTCTCACAAACGATCAAACAATGGATTCCATTTGCTATTACAACGACAATGTTTATCGCCATTTCAGAACTAATGGGTGCATCTGGCATGCATTCATTACTTGCAAAAACAGCTGGTGAAACATTTGGAAGCTTTTTCGTTTTTGTTGCTCCGTTTATTGGCGCTATTGGTGGATTTTTAACAGGTAGTAACGCAGGATCAAATGCAATGTTTATAAAACTACAAATGCAAACCGCACAAAACGTAGCACTCCCGTGGCAATATGTCACAACACTTCAAAACACCGCATCATCAGTAGCGACAATCGCTTGTCCATCACGGATTACATTAGGTGCTTACTTATGTAATATCCCTTACCGTGAAAATGAACTATTAAAGAAGACGACGTTAATGATCTTTGGTGCGGTTTTACTTGTAGTGGTAGAGGTTATTGTTTGGTATATGTTGAGAAATTAAAAATCCCCCTAACATAGGAGGATTTTTTTTATGAGTGGATAATGATTTAAATATGAATAGCTTCTACTAAATGAATAGGAGATGAAATGTATGCCCCTAAAAAACTACGGTGTGTTAAAAGGTACAGTTATACAATCAAAGATTGGAAAAGGGAAAACACCTCATTATCAAGTTCATTTACAAGATGAAGTAGGAGTAGATTATCGTATTGCAATTAACGTAAAATCGCAAAGTTATCCGTCAGAAGTTTTATATTTTGCGAGTAACAATATTAAATCAGAAGCAATTCATATTTTACCGACATTACCATTCGGTTTTACAGAAATAAAAAACAATGAACCGAAAGTGGCTTTAGATTATGTAAGAGGAAATCTATTTGATTCAAAACAAATGATTCCTTTGCCTCCCGAAAAAGCAGGAGCAGATAATGATTTAAACGAAAAAATAGAACGTTATATAAAGCGAGCGATAGAAGAAAAAGCGATTATTTACGCGTTTGGTGAAAGATGGGGACCAGAAGAAAATACACCAGATTCCTATTTTCATTTCAAACCAGGAAACGGTATACATGATATTCACATGAATCAAGGGAATGTAGAGAAATGGAAAGGTGATAATGGCATATGGCAAGACGGAGGGATACTCATTCACTTTGAAAAGGAAGAAGAATGGATTGGTATCTTTCTTGCATTCCAATCACAGTCATGGTGTACCGATGAAGAAGGGCATGCTCGTGTGCCTGTTGAGCATTGTGATTATAAGGGGAATAATTAATAAGAAGAGGGCGTTCAAAAAGAACGCCCTCTTCTTATTTTATAAAACGAAAAACTAACGAGTGTAGAAAGACAAGAGAAAAGCAGTGCTACACTAGAAAACGCAATGAGATACATATTATATTTCATAACCTGTCCAATTAGCTGGTTACTGTCGTATTGAAACAGTCCCGCTATGATGTTGAATAAAAATAAAACGATAAACATGACGATAACTCCGTCTATTGATCCTTTAATGTCTGGTTTACTTAAAGCGATATGTGCGGAAATACAAATGGCGATAAATAAAAATAACCAAAAGGAAGGATTCAATAAATTGCCGATTGTAAATAAGCTTTTCAATAATACAAACGTCGATAAGAGCATGTTTTGGATCATTTCTACATTAATAGAAGTAGAAGCAATCGTTTTTTCGAGAGTTGTATTAAATAAAAAATATGATTCTGGTACGAAATAGCGCATTAAAAGGATTAATGCAGTAATACCAGAAATAATAGGCCCGATGCCGATGAAGAAATTCCCAATTCGTTGATACACACTTTTTTGATTGTATTGATGTTGTACGTAACCTAATGCTCCTTGACTTGTATCTGTTGGGAAAAACTGCGTTGCTACAATTTTATGACGGAACAGTACGCACATAATGGCATGTCCAAGTTCGTGAATCGGAACACCAATCCACGCCGTTAAAAGGAATCCTTTTCTTCCGAAAGCCCTCGACCAATACATTCGTGTTAGTGATTCTAAATAACCTAATAGAAATCCAATTACAATGATAACGCCAATTAAAGAAAATAATTGGATTACGCTCGTAAGGAATATTTGAAAAATTGAGTTTACCAATTCCATTGTCTTTCATCCAATCTGTTAAAAATGTTATTTGTTCTGTTTCATAATAGCATTATTTTTCAAGATTGCTAGCATATATAATTTCTTTTGAAAGAAGGATTTCAGAATCTTTTTCTTGTAGTCATGTTTTATGTCCAAAGTCATATATTGAACTTGTAACACCCTATATGGTATATGCTTAAGGAGGGATGAGAGAATGAAATGTCCGTCATGTCATACAGAAAATGCAGCAGAGGCAAAATTTTGCGGGAATTGTGGACATTCGTTAACGGAAGAGGTAGTGGCAAGTAGTGGTCAAGAAGAAGGGCCGGAACAAGCACGTGCGGCACAAGCGAAGAAAACTGGGCCAAATGAAACGGTAGAACAAGCGAAGCGGTTTGCGAGCGGCTATTTTCAATTTTTTAAACATGCATTACAAGCACCGACAGCGATTATGAAAAGCGGCGCTATTGAAGTGCGAAATGGAATTGTAAGTCTTATTCTTATTTGTTTTTTAGGAGCATGTATTTTTTATAGAATGATGAGTGCAGCATCAGCAGTTACGAGAACATTTGCACCAGATATATCTACTCCTACGTTTTTTGGAGAATCTATAACGGTCTTTTTCTTTTTATTAATTTTAACTTTATTTGTCGGATTTATTATTTTTGTAAGTGGTAAGATGATGAAATCATCTTTTTCGTTTCTTGAAGTATTCGGTATATGGGGAACGATAGCGACGCCGGCTATTGTCATATTAGTCCTTTCTTTTCTTTTTAGTTTCTTATTAATCTTTTTCTTACCGATATTATTATCGGTAGCTACAACTTATATAGGGATTAGTATAACTGTAGCGGTATTAAAACTAGCCAATGGCGGATTAGATCTCGTTTACACACTTATTATTGCGAATGTTTTAATTGGAATTGCAACATTCATTGTACTTTGGTCTTACATTAGCACGATAATTCAAGCCTTAGCACAAGGAATAACTGGCTTCTAATGAAAAGGTGGTTGACTGGATGAAGGTATGTACAAAGTGCGGAGTTCAGTTTGAAGATGGTGTGCAATTTTGTCAAAACTGCGGGACGAAGAGGGGACGTTCTGTAGTAAAGAAGAACATGAGCGGTGGTGTAAAAGTTGGCATTACACTGTTAGCGCTATTTGTTATAGCGATTATTGGATTGTATTTGTACGGATCGTCGTATTATACGCAGGTGGCACAAGTAGACCGGATGATTACGATTTTACAAGAGAGGGACGGAGAGAAATTAGCTGAGATCGTTACGGCAGATGATCCATCGATTATGATAACGAGAGAGAGCGTAACGCCTCTATTTTCATATATAAAAGAAAATCCATCTTACGTAAATGAATTAAGAGAATACTTGAGACAAGGTGAAAAACAACGGGATGGAATAGAAAGAGCTGATTTTTCATTAACGAAAGACGGAAAGTATTTCTTTATATTTGATCGCTATAAATTGAAAGCGAAGACGTACTATACAACTTTGCTTACAAATGAAAAAGACGTATCGTTAAAAATGAACGGAAAAGAAATTGATAAGACAGATGACAAAAAGTTTGAGAAGCAATATGGGCCATTTCTTCCGGGAAATCAAGTGTTTCAATCAGAATATAAAAATGACTACGTAAAACTATTGCGTGAGGAAAAGGTTGTACTTATGAAACAAAGCCAAAATAACGTAACGGTAGATTTAACGTTGCAAGGTCAATATATTACAGTTCAAACGAACGCGCCTGGTGCAACATTGTACGTAAATCAAAAACCAGTTACAGCGCTGGCAGGAGAAGAAATTACATGGGGGCCTGTAGCGACTGATGGAAGTGCTACGATTTATTTAGAACGAAATGGAGAAAGTGGACGGGAAACGACAAAAGTAGAGACGGTAACGGCACTTTCGTCTTATAATCTTCCATTCCAAAAGAAAAGTACAGAAAAAACAGTTGTTTATAATGTTACCCCGCCACCTACGACTGAGTATGTATATAATGGTTTCATCTTTCCTGATAGTGATATTCGAAAATTAACGAGCGCAGATTTAACATATTTATCGAAAGAGCAGTTGAAAATTGCTAGAAACGAAATATATGCAAGGCATGGCCATATTTTTCAAACGAAAGATATGCAAGCGTATTTTGCAAAACAGTCTTGGTATAGAGAAAATCCTTATTTTACAGGAACGTTAACAGATATCGAAACTTATAATATTGAACTAATCAAATCAAGAGAATAGAGCGCTTGAAAAAGGTACAGTGTATATTGCTGTACCTTTTCTATCGTTATTTAGCTGTACCAGGATCCCTAGAGAAAAAGATATGAAAGAGAAATGTGACTTTACTTGCTCCCCCGGATGTACTGGCTTGCACATCAGATAAAGAACTAGACGTTAAGGCAGCTTCAGAATGAGGAGGAACGACTATTTTGAGTGCATCATCTGATTCTGATGATATAGTAACCGTTATTGTATCATCAGAAACATTTACAACTTTAATAGTACCGACGGGGAAGATGGACTTACCAGCATGTGATGCAGAAGCAAAGCGAGTGGCTTTCCAAATAGTTTGAGAGAAAGTATCATTGTCTGATAACCAAGCGCGAGCACTGTATAATGTTGCATTAACGGTAAATTCTTGTTCAAGCGGGAGGGCGGCTTTCGGTTCTTTCGGTTCCTCTGGAAACTGAGCGAGAAGACCAGCGCACATGTATGTTTCACCTACTTTCAATAGTTACTGTTATAGCATATTAAACATGTTGTTTATAAGACACGACAGTTACCTATTCATACATAAGTTTGTGCACCAAATTTGAAGATGAAATTCTCTTTCTTTACAATGGAAGTAGGTGTTATTTCTATAAAATATGGAAAACGTAAAGAATATGTAAAAAAGAAGGAGTGGTAAAGTGAACTATGTCATTATTGGCGGAGATGCAGCTGGTATGAGTGCAGCTATGCAAATTGTTAGAAACGATGAAAATGCAAATGTTGTAACTTTAGAAAAAGGTGAAATTTATTCATACGCTCAGTGTGGATTACCGTATGTCATTAGTGGTGCTATCGCTTCAACTGAAAAGTTAATCGCGCGCAACGTGAAGACGTTTCGTGAGAAATATGGAATTGATGCGAAAGTGCGTCATGAAGTAACGAAAGTAGATACGGAAAAGAAAATGGTGTATGCAGAGCATACGAAGACGAAAGATGTCTTTGAATTTCCATATGATCGATTATTAATTGCGACTGGAGTGCGTCCTGTTATGCCAGAATGGGAGGGACGGGAATTACAAGGTGTTCATCTTTTAAAAACAATTCCTGATGCTGAGCGCATATTAAAAACGCTAGAAACGAGTAAAGTTGAAGATGTAACGATTATTGGAGGTGGTGCAATCGGACTGGAAATGGCAGAAACATTCGTCGAACTTGGTAAGAAAGTAAGAATGATTGAGCGAAATGATCATATCGGTACGATTTATGATGCGGATATGGCGGAGTATATACATAAAGAAGCAGATAAACATCATATTGAAATTTTAACGAATGAAAATGTAAAAGCGTTCAAAGGGAATGAACGAGTAGAAGCAGTTGAAACGGATAAAGGTACGTATAAAGCGGATCTTGTTTTAGTATCTGTCGGAGTGAAGCCGAATACTGATTTTCTTGAAGGAACGAACATACGTACAAATCATAAAGGGGCCATCGAGGTAAATGCATATATGCAGACGAATGTGCAAGATGTATATGCAGCTGGTGATTGTGCGACACATTATCACGTGATAAAAGAAATTTATGACCATATTCCAATTGGAACAACTGCAAATAAACAAGGGCGACTTGCCGGGCTGAATATGCTGGATAAACGAAGAGCTTTTAAAGGAACGTTAGGTACAGGCATTATTAAATTTATGAATTTGACGCTTGCAAGAACAGGCTTAAATGAAAAAGAAGCAAAAGGACTACATATCCCGTATAAAACAGTCAAAGTAGATTCCACAAATATGGCAGGCTATTATCCAAATGCGAAACCACTTTACTTAAAATTACTATACCGTTCTGACACGAAACAATTATTAGGTGGACAAGTAATTGGAGAAGAAGGCGTAGATAAACGTATTGATGTGATTGCGATGGCGCTTTTCAATAAAATGAGTATTCATGATTTAGAAGATGTCGACTTAAGTTATGCACCACCATATAACAGCGTGTGGGACCCAATTCAGCAAGCGGCAAGGAGAGCGGAATAGCACTTTTTAAAGTGCTATTTTTTTTACAATGAGGGAGTAAATAAAGTTTCACTTTATTTTGAATATACCGTGCCCCCTTGAAAACATCGTACGTATCGCTTATATTTTCATATAGTATTTATTTTTTAAACGAAGCAATGAACGAACCAGGGGGCGCAGTATGGCAATTAACATGAAAACAATCGAAGAATGGATTGCTGAATCAAATGCAAGACATGAAGAAGACTTTGGACACGTTGTGGAAGAAATGAAAGAAGTATGTGTCGGACTTGATAACGCGACATTAATTTATACGAAAAACGTATTTTGTTTCGGTAAAAAAGTAGAAGTCTTTTTCTTCTTCCAAGACCATGTCGTGATTGGACAAGAAAAAGACGAATATGTTGAGATTGAAAAATTAAAGTATGATGCCATTACCAATAGTAATTTAAAAACAAATGACAAAAATACTACGTTAGAATTAAAGTTTGCTAATGGACAATCTATTAATTTAGATAGTTTAAATGATAACTACGGTACGAAAAATTGGTTATTTGCTAGACAAATTAAGAGTATTTTTAAGTTAATCTAGTAAAAAAGCACGCCGTCCATCGGCGTGCTTTTAACTATGCAAAGCCCCTTTTAACCAATTCCGCGCCCGATATGCCCCAACTGGAACTTGAATAAGAGATGTTTCATTCCCAGCATCAATACCGTACAATTGATCACATGAATTTGTATCAAAACTTAGTAACGGATGCCCGCCCATCCCCATAGCAGTTGCAGCGAAAATGAGTTTATGAACGAGTATACCTGCTTCCATTTGGTGAATGCGGTATCCTCTATAGCCTAATGCACGTGTATAGTAATCTTTCTTTCCGACTACATGTAAGCAAAGTGGTACTTGAAAAAGGTTAACGTTATCCATCGTCATACTAGACTGAAGTGGGTAGCGAAGGTCTCCATATCGAATTGGTTGTATGGAATGTGTTTTACTGTTATAAGCGTAAGCCCCGTTTTTAATATTTTTCACGTTATAAAAACATCCATATAAGGAGATGCGTGTATTTTCATTTGTATACTTACCGTCAAGATCGTTGTAATAGGGGAAGGAGAGACTCGCTTCTTGTAGTAAAGTAGCGAGCTCGGCTGCATCCCATTTCGTTAAAATAAAGTCCGCATCAGGAGAATATCGTTTTCTGCAAAGTTGCAAGAAATCATACGATAACCGTTCTACTTTTGGTAGCTGTACAGCGTACGTATTATGTTGATAGTGCTCTTCATGATGTAGTGTTTGGAAGTGTGCTGTCGATTCGATCATAGAAGCTTCATTTATTTTTGTTATCATCGGATATTCATCTACATGTTTTGAGCGAATGAAATGTTCATGTGCGAGCGGCGGAATTTGTTGCAACAACTCATGAGAAGTAACTGTTTTATTTTCACGGTAATCATTGTGAAACCAATTAGTTTCTGGCTCTGTACTTAAAGGAATAACGGCATACAAACTTTCTTCACCTTCTGACAATCCGAGTAAATGGTTCAGTGCACGGTCTAGAAATTGAAAGTATACGCCGTTCGTATAACCGAACTGTTTTGCACATTCTAGTAATTGTCCAATGAGAACCCCGCTATCTAATCCTTGAAGTCGATATGAAAAGTTATTGTATTTAAAGAAGTTTTTCCAAAACATAGTCGATACGAATGCAGCACCGAAACAATCATGTATATTACAGCGATTACCGAGTGCGTCTGTTAAATAAGAATCGAAATTTCCTTCGCGAAGTAAAATAAGTCGGTGATGTGCGGCGTCATAATGGTAAATGCCGTCTGGATAATCGTCAACCTTTAAATAGATATACAATTCATTCGGGTATAAGGCACCGCCTGAAGGAATGGATCTACGTAATACATTTCTCTCGCTATTTAGCTGACATAATTGTGTTACACCAAATGAATACCAAAGGTAATAACCAATCTCATTTAGAGTAGGTGTAGTAGAAGAGTTCGATAAAGATAACGGGATTTCTAAGGAGAGCGGGATGGTAGGTACATTTCGATATAATTTATAAGGAAGCGGTGCGTCTTTCCAGTCCACCTCATGATTCGGCATAATTTCATCGATAGAGAAATGGAGATGATGTAAAAAAGTATCTAGCTGCATGAAATCCCTCCTTTACTATGGAAACGGATGTGGATGTGGATTTAATTTTTCATTCGTTAAAGGTTCGTCTGTATATCCAAGTGTCATCGGTACGGTATATACCCGGTCCAATCCTGTAACCCGAGTAAGATGGTGTCCGAACGTCATCGGTAACATGCCTGGAATAATAACTTTTACACAGTATAGTCCGTTCTTTTCTATAAGGGGAACGGTTTGATCTACAACAATTATTTCCAGATTAGATTGATGCAAACGATTTAAAAGTTGGTGGAGATCGGATGTTAAATCCATATCAAATGATTGTGATACATTCATTTCTTGGAACGTTTGCACCGGTGCATCTTCTCGTAAAAGGAAGTGAAGACGTTCTTCCGTTTCTTTCAATCCATACAGCATACTATGGTCTTCCATTTTATTAACGAAATAAGGATCTTGTAAGCATTTTTCGTAGTATTCTCTTTTGTGCTCGAGCTCATCGTCTGTTATAAGTAACATGCCTGCTATTTCTTGAATGGCGCTTTTTAAGGCTCGAATAGGATCTAAATGAGCGCCTCCCGCACAAACAACGTTCATTCCATTTTCACGCGTATTTTTTGCAATTACCCATAAGCTCGGGATGCCGTGTTCCATCGTCGCATTAAAAGCGTATAATTCATATCCGGTAATCGTACGTAACCGCTGGATCATTAATTGTAATTCTGTATCATTTGCTGAATTAAGATCAAGGCGGGGAAGAGGTAATTCGGCATACCAAGTGAGTAAGAAGGCATCACGCTCTACAATTTCTAAAATGCCGTGAAAAATCGCTTCTTCTAAACTACCGCCAATTGCACATCCATTTGATGTTTCATACACGAAAGCATCTCGATGACCGAGGCTGTAATAAGCAATTGATTCAGGAACTAAAAGCGGTCTGTTTTGTGATAAAGAATATCCCCATACCCAGTTTTGCTCATAATCAGGATCAAACGGTTTAAATGGAAAATTATTACGATTGTAATGTTCATTTGTATGTACACCGAGTGTGAGGGGATTTAGTGCATGTTCCTCTAAATCATGAAAACTACCATGCACATTTGTTTTTTTTCCACGAGGCGACATACCGCAATATCGTTCTAAACCTTCTAAAATGGCAGTTGCTTCACTCACTGCAAATGAATGAGTTCGGCCTGCAACACCTTCATTTCCAAACATTAATGGCATGTTTATAATGACGTCAGCGAATGGTAATAAAGAATGCTGTATTTTGCCGTTCAACATACCGACCCGATAATCTAAATAGTCTCTTGTTAAAAATGTGTTTAATTCATGAATGGAACGGCAGCGATACGTTTCGGTGCTTACTTTTAAACTCGGTTGTAAAGAAACTTCCGCCGCATCCGCAGTATCATCAGGTAAATTACTACATACAGGACAGAGAGGATCTGGAAGAAAAGAATGCCGCGTACATTGTAATGTTTGTAAGTTTAGTAAAATAAGTTCATTTTCTAAAGAGGAATGGTTATGAGTTAATATTTTTTCTGTTTCTGCGCAAATAATATGGCACATTTGCAACATTCCATTTTGGGTGGCACGTACATCACGCCTCGTTACATTATCTGCTTTAAAGGCATATTTCCGCTGTAGTTCCCACATTTCTTTTTGATCAAAGCCAGCGATAAAACGGCGTCCATCAGAACAATGGGAACATCCGGGCGCAAGAGGATGAATGTAAGGACCGATAATACCTTCGCCAAATGAAGTAAAACCACGTAGCCACGGGATATGTTTTGACCGAAAAATTAGCTCAGCATCATGATGAATAGTAGAAGGAGATCCATCATGTAATACGAGAGCGAGATGAATATTTTCAGGAAGTTCTTCTGTAAGGGTATGCTGGCGAATGATGGAATATTGTTTGCATAATTGATCATGTACATAGTCTGCAAGAAGGCCATCTCCTATAAGCAATATATTTTGAGTCATAGACCGTCCTCCTTTGCAATTAATACTCCGTATACACCGTCTAAGCTTTCTTTCAAAAATGGTTCAATTGCTAAATCAAATACGAATGGGTAAAAATTATGTTCTTCTAAATGTTGTAAGGCGAGTTGTAAAGATTGTACGCTTGGAATGTCTTCTTCCGCTTGTATTTCCACTCTAAAAGAATCCGTGTCATATAAAATAATAGACGATTCAGGCAAGATATTAGCTCTGTAAGGAGTCTCTTCACTTTGAATGTGGAGCAGTGATAGTTGTAGTGCGTTCCGTAACGCTAACGTCATATTAATATTAGATGCACCGTACCATCTATCATTTATACCAACCCAAACGACTGGAAAACTAAGAATCTCTTCGCTCATTGCGATTTTAGGTGTTTCATGAATTGTAGCAAGGGCATCGTAATAAAATCTACAATGTTTATCGTGAATATCAGTTAAATCAATCGTTGTAAGTTCTTCTAGCATATGTGATTGCCGCTCATACAATTTATTGTTTAAATGTTGTTGTAGTGCCCGGTAAAATCCTTCTGTCATCGTTTCTCCAGCCCCGATACCGATATCGTTATGTTCAGGAATAAGGCGGTGAATGATTTCTGCTACATATGTTTCAATTCCTGTTAAACCAGCTTCTCGGCGTGCTTCATTATGAGTCAATCCACTGCGAGTCATAAGAGGCAGAAGGGGAGCTGGGCCATCTGATAGTGGATTGGCTACTTGAATATAGCACTGTGATAACGGTAATTGATATGAATCTTGTTCATCCCATACATGGAATATACCGGATTCTTTAGAAGTTAATGAGTCAAAAAATCGGAATACATCAGTTGAAGTATGTTGGTTCGACCGATGCTCAAGTTTTTCAGAAAGATTTTCTATCGTATCAATTGTAAAACTTTCATCAGTTGCAAGAGGGTGTTTTATAAAAGGATGCCATGTTCCTTCAAGTGTTTCATAGTTTAATAAAAAGAATTGTGATTCTTTTTCACGATATGAATCATCCGCGACATGTTTAAACAATTCAAAAACGATTACATTTGCTAACATGGCAGATGTAATTGGTGAGAAGGAATCCGATGAATTTTCATTTTGCAAAGTCGTTTCATGTAGCCGATGCCATGCGGATTCCCAGCATTCATCACGATTTTCCGTTACGACAGGTCCAGCTATACCGAGTGTTGATAAACAAATAGCTGGTATAAAATTCTTTTTCGTTTCTCTACAAATAGTGTGAACTGTTTTTAAACCGTCAATGTCTCCATTTTGAGAAACATATAAAATCCAATCAAAAGGTTCGAATACTTCATGCAAGGGACGGTCAATTGTAGTATCGATTTCTTGAAGGAGTACACTATTATCAACTTCATATGCACGTTCTATTAGCTCATGTATTCTGTCATAGTTTGTTTCATCTCGATCTGTAACGAGGTAATGAAATGTAGGTAAACCAGATTCTAATAAAGAAGAAACTAAAGAAGTAAGCATATCTCCGGAGCCAAGTACAAGGACATTTGCTCCGCGGTATGTTTCAAATTTTAAAGCACCTGAATGAGAATCAGCTTCTAAAAATTCAATTTGTGAAGCATATCTGTCGAGTAATGTACTGTTTAATTCATGAGGTGCATCTTGATTTGCATCGCGAACGAAACCATTTTCATATAAAATCTCTCCAATTTCAAATACTCGATTTTGATAGGGGAGAGGGAGGCCATCGGTTATTTCTGCTAAAGAATAATTCCCGTTAAACATTGGCATTAATTTTTCAATCCAGTCATAAATTCCATCACCGTCCATGCGAAATGAACTGGCGTTATTTCGAAAATAGACACCCCCGTTTGAATCGGGGAGGAAGAAAGTATCCTTATTTACTTTAAGTTTTGCATGAATTGGAAGGTTATTCATTTTAATCCTCCTTACGTTTAGGCATACATTATTACCTTATGTCATGAAATTTGTCCCGTATGAACACAATAAAAAAAGGCTGTAGAATGAATCATTCTACAGCCTTTAATAGATTTTTAATCTATCAACCTTCTAATAATAATGACTTTGGATCTTCAAGCATATCTTTAACAGCAACAAGGAAGCTAACTGCTTCTTTACCATCTACAATACGGTGATCGTAAGATAAAGCAATGTACATCATTGGGCGGTTTTCCATACGCTCGTTATCAATTGCAACTGGGCGTACTTGAATTTTATGCATTCCTAAAATACCAACTTGAGGGCTATTTAGGATCGGTGTTGACATTAGAGAACCGAATACACCACCGTTTGTAATTGTAAATGTACCACCTTGTAGTTCTTTTAATGAAAGTTTGTTATCGCGTGCTTTTTTACCTAATTCACGAATCTCGCTTTCGATTTCAGCGAAGTTTAATTGGTTAGCATCGCGTACAACTGGAACAACTAATCCATCTGGAGCTGCTACTGCAATACCGATATCATAGAATTTTTTAATGATAAGCTCGTCACCTTGAATTTCAGCATTTAATAGTGGGAATTGTTTTAATGCTGCAACAACTGCTTTTGTGAAGAATGACATGAAGCCAAGACGTACATCATGTTTTTTCTCGAAAGCATCTTTGCGTTCTTTACGTAATTCCATGATCGCACTCATATCAACTTCGTTAAATGTTGTTAACATTGCAGATGTTTGTTGAACTTCTACAAGACGTTTTGCAATTGTTTGACGGCGGCGGGACATTTTCACGCGCTCAACTGGTTTTTCGAATTCCGTTTTTGCAACTGGAGCAGGAGCTGGACTCTTTGGAGCAGCTGGTGCTTCTTTTGGTGCTGCAGCATGAGCTTGTACATCATGTGGTCTCACGCGTCCAAGTGGATCTGTACTACGTACGTCGTTTAAGTCGATTCCTAATTCACGAGCCATTTTTCTAGCAGCTGGTGATGCGATAGGACGGTTTGTATTTGGTAAACCTTGTAGTGTTGCAGTTTGCTCACCATTTGGTGCCGCAGCTTTCGGTGCTTCAGCCGTTTCTTGTTTTGGTTGCTCAGCAGCCGGTGCAGGTGTACTTACTGCAACTGGTGCTCCATTAGCATCTAAAATTGCGATAGTTGCTCCAACTTCAACTGTATCTCCAGGTTCGCCTAGTAACTTCGATACAATACCTGAATCTTCTGCAATGATTTCTACATTGACTTTATCAGTTTCAAGCTCAACAACGCTGCCACCTTTCTCAACTTTGTCGCCTACGTTGATAAGCCATTGTGAAATAGTTCCTTCAGTAATAGATTCTGCAAGCTCAGGTACTTTAATTTCGATCATTTTAAATGTCCTCCCCTTATTTGCCTAACGGTGTGTTTTTTCTTCTTTTGTCTTCGGTAATCTCCATTTGTTAGCCTGGCCTTGGGCAGATATTCTGCCCAAGGAACAAGCTAGAAACCTTCATTGTTACTTTTTAGTTGCTGTAAACTTCAATTTCTTGTTTATCTTGACGGAAGTTATACTTCACATCTAAAGCATGTGCAACAATTAGTTCTTGCTCAGCTTTGTGAGCGAATGGATCGCCGCCAGATGGACTAGAGCGATCAGGACGTCCAATGTAACCTGTTTTCACTTTATCTCCAGCAAGTTCGAACAGAATTGGAGCCATGTAATGCCATGCGCCCATATTACGAGGTTCTTCTTGAACCCAAATGATTTCTTCTAAGTTTTTAAAGCGTTTAATAATAGATTGAACTTTCTCAGCAGGGAATGGGTACAATTGCTCAATACGAACGACATGAACTTCGTCTAAGTTGTACTCATGTTTACCAGACTCGATTTCTGCTGCTAAGTCAATTGCCATTTTACCTGTGCTTAAAACAAGACGTTTTACTTTATTTGGTTTCATGCCAAGGTTTTCTTGTTCTAAAGCAGGTTGGAAACGTCCTTCGCTTAACTGACTAGCAGTTGAAAGCGTAAGTGGGTGACGTAATAAACTCTTCGGCGTCATCAATACTAATGGTCGAACAGCTTCTGTTCCTAAGATAGATGCTTGACGACGCAGGATATGGAAGTATTGAGCCGCGCTCGTTAAGTTTGCAACTGTCCAGTTATTCTCAGCAGCTAACTGTAAGAAACGCTCTGGACGTGCACTAGAGTGCTCTGGTCCTTGACCTTCATAACCGTGTGGTAATAGAAGAACTAAACCAGATTTTTGACCCCATTTTGCTCTTCCAGCTGAAACATATTGATCAAATAATGCTTGCGCAGTATTTGAGAAGTCACCATATTGCGCTTCCCACATAACAAGAGTTTCTGGAGCGAATACGTTATAACCATATTCGTAACCAACAACAGCAGCCTCTGATAACGGACTGTTATGAACAGAGAACGAAGCATTAATGTTTGGTAAGCGATGTAACGGTGAATATGTTTCATTTGTATCAGTATCGTGTAATACGATATGACGGTGTGCGAATGTACCACGCTGTGAATCTTGACCAGTTAAACGAATTGGCGTACCTTCTTGTAAAATAGAAGCGAATGCTAATGATTCAGCAAGTGCCCATTCAATTTTACCGTTCTCTTCAAGAGCATCTTTACGGCGCTCAAGAATTTTCTTCACTTTCGGATATACGTTAAAGCCTTCTGGCCAAGATAGTAGACCTTCATTAATTGCACGAAGTGAGTCAATCTCAACACCAGTATCAATTGACTGAATACCTTTTGCAACAACATCTGGTACTTTAACGTGAATTGTTGCATCACTCGTATCAGCTGGTGGTACTTGTGCATAGTCGGATTTTAATTGCTCTTGTGTAAACTGTGTAATTGTTTCAACCTCATCTGCATTTAGAACACCAGCAGCTTGTAATTGATCTGCATAAATTGCTCTTACAGTTGGATGGTTTTTAATTTTTTTGTACACTTGTGGTTGCGTAACTGCTGGATCATCCATTTCGTTATGACCGTAGCGGCGGTAACCAATTAAATCGATTAAGAAATCTTTTTTGAACAACATGCGATATTGAATCGCAAGGTTAGCAGCTGCAAGACAAGCTTCCGGATCATCAGCGTTCACGTGAACAATCGGAATATCGAAACCTTTTGCAAGGTCACTTGAATATTTCGTAGAACGAGAATCATAGCTATCAGTCGTAAAACCAACTGCATTGTTTGCGATAACATGAATCGTTCCGCCTGTTTGATACGCGTTCAATCTGCTTAAGTTGAGTGTCTCAGATACAATACCTTGACCAGGGAATGCAGCATCACCATGAACTAAAATTACGAATGATTTTGAAGTATCTTGATCTGGAAGACCAGATTTTTTACGATTCTCTTGAGCAGCACGTGCGAAACCTTCTACTACAGGATTCACGAACTCAAGATGACTCGGGTTATTTGCTAATGTAACGCGAGTGCTAACTTCTTCGTTACTAACGACTTGTTCTCTACCTAGGTGGTATTTCACGTCGCCAGTCCAGCCAGAATTGGCTACTGCGCCTTCTATTTTTGCATGTTTGAACTCAGCAAACATGTGACTATATGGTTTTTCTAATACGTGAGCAAGTACGCTTAGGCGACCGCGGTGAGCCATACCAATCATGACATCCTCTACGCCGTTTTTAGCACCTTCTAGAACAATTTCATCTAAAACAGGTACAAGCATATCAACGCCCTCGATAGAGAAACGTTTTTGCCCAACGAATGTTTTATGCAAGAATTGCTCGAAACCTTCAACAGCTGTTAAACGTTTTAAAAGAGCAGTTCGTTTTTTATTTGATAGTGGTTGACGCAATGAATTTGATTCCACCATTTGATGCAACCACGCGCGTTCTTCACTATCTTGTATATGAGAAAATTCATAAGCTAAAGATTTTGTATAAACGTCTTTTAATCTATGAATTACATCAAGTGCAGTGTGAATACCTTCTGGTGCATCTGGCCATACTGTTTTCGCTGGAATCGCTTTCAAGTCAGCATTGCTCAGTTCGTTCATTGCTTTCTCAAGAAGAGATTGTCCATTTGCAGCATCTTCCATCGGGTTGATGTGAGCCAACGTGTGCCCGAAAGAACGAATCTGCTCAACAAGTTGAACGACTTTAAGAATTTTTTCAATGTTACCTGTGTTTTGAGGAGAAAAATGTGTTGCTGTGTTGTCCCCTGTTACGACATCATCTTGAAACGAAGGAGCTCCAAAAATTTCAAAAAGCTCTTGTAATTCCGGATCAACAGAACCTGCTCCAGTTACGTAAAGATCATACTGCTCAATAACATAACCAAGGTTCGGACCGTGGAACTTGGCCCAAGGGTTTGTCGTTGTATTCTTCCTCGTCATTTGTTTAAACCTCCCAATGCATATAATCCTTTTCCATACAAAGGTGCATTTTGCTCTTTTTCAATAAGTAATGAATCAGTAATCAATGTAAATGTTTTCTTTACTCTTATGTTATTACAATAATTTACATAATACCAAACACTATTACTTATCTGTTTTGTAAAAAAACATTCACAATAACTTATCACCCAAGTTAATCTTTCATGTTATAAAGTAATTTTACAGAAAAATGGGGTGGATATATTTGGTATGCCTATACTAATAGCTATAATTGTTGCATTTAAATATAGGTATAATAGTTAGAATGTTTCGATAAAAATAGTTTGAATTATGTATATTGAAATAATAAGCGCTTTCATAGATATTATACAACAATATAACGGAATATAGTATAAAAAATAAAAAATTATGAATTTACCGTAAACTTTATTTAGATAGTGTTAAATATTGAAAGGAAAGTGAAGGATTTCTACAAAAAAAGTTGCTAAACATAAAAAATGCTTCATAAACAGTTAGTTTCTATAAATATGACGAAAAACACCGTAAAACAAATAACGCATTTCGTGGAATAAAGAAATAAATGAAATATTTTAAAAGGATAAAACAAATATGGAGATATTAAATTTTAAAAAAAGAAGTGAGGAGATATAGTAACAGCTATTTACAGTGTTCCGTGTTTCGCTTCAAAATAGACGTGCTGAAATTTAAAAAAGTTTCTTCTATATTATTGAATATACTTATGGCACTTACAATGAGTACCGTCTTTATCTCATTTGTTGTTTTAGCAAAAAGATATTAAGATGGAGGAGAGAAAGGAAGATTAACATATGCAAATGATGTATGCTTTTGGCATTGGGCTTGTATTATTTTTAGCCGTATTCTTATTTATTCGTAAAGACGTTCAAGGCGGGACGTTAACGAAGCGAGGATTTTATAAATTAATCGGCTGTTTAGTTGTTATGCTTATAGCAATTATTGTAATGATCGTATTAATTAATCAGTCACTATAGAATGTAAAAACGGAACCTTACTTCGGTAAGGTTTTTCTTTATTGTTCAACCTAAAAATTACCACCAAATCCATTTACCGTAAATAATTTGTGTTATATAATCCAATGAAATGATAGATAAGGAGTGTAGTATATGAATAAAAGAACTATCTTCTATTTATTAACTTGTATACTACTGGTAGCTAGTACTACTTATATAATATGTAACAAAAGAGAACAAGTGCCACCTATATTAGTATGGGACGAACAAGAATACTATGTTACGAATGAACCTGCCAAAGTAGAAGAAGTTGGGCAAAAACTTGGCGAAGTAACAAAGAAAATTAAAACAAGTAAAAAACCTACTAAAGATAGAGAATCTAATACATTACAAGAGAAAACAGAAGTATTCACAATGATTGAGGAAGAAAAAAGTGATTACCCGCCTTTAATTATAAAGGAAACTTATAGTGATGAATATAGGGTAGTGAGACCGATGTTGAAGCAAGTATTATGATGAAAAGGAGATTCATATGCAGACAGTAACTTTGTATCCGTGGTCGTTAAGAAAAATATTTGTCTTTTTCCTCCTATCGGTGCCGCTTACATTTTGATGAATAGAGGAGCAATACAAAAGAGAGATTACATTTTATATTTATTATTTACTGATATTAATATATCACTTTGGTTATTGCTTATGATTTTTGATTGGAGTATGTGGATGGTGGCGGGTAGTAGGGAGCAGAAAATGTGGTTCATTTGTGCTACGGATATAGATTGATAGAAGAGGGACCTTGTAGGAATGCTGCAAGGTCCTTTATCTTTTGGGAGTTAATAGGAAACGAATCATATAAATGCTATACTAAAAAATGTTTGTAATGTAAGTTTCATAATATTGTATGATGCTGACTTACTAGAAAAGATAAGAGGAGAATGAGTGTGCAAAAGATAAAGAGATTATTGCTATTAATGATGGTAGTAGGATTAACAGCAGGTGTTTTAGCAGGGTGTGCAAATCCGAAAGATACTACAGAAGAATTTTTAACAGCGATACAAAAAGGTGATGTAGAAAAAGCTCGTACATTTGTTGAGAGTGACAAGGAATTTAATAAACTAAATGAAAAAACAGATGATGCTGAGGCAAAAGCAATGCTAAGTGCAATTACAAAGAACTTTAAATTTGAAAAGCTAGAAGAAGTATCGAAAAAGGATGACAAAGCAGAAGTGAAAGTGAAAATTACATCTGCTGATCTATCCGTTGCTGTAACAAAAGCAGTGGGAGAAGTTGTGCCAATGGCCTTCGCTAGCGCATTTAGTGAAGACAAAGAACAATCTGAAAAAGCAATCGAAAAAACAATGACCTCAACTATCATCAAAAACTTAACAGATAAAGATGCAGCAATGGCAACTCGCGAAGTTACATTGAACTTAAAGAAAGACAAAGATGGCGACTATAAAATCGTTGCTGACGATAACTTGAAAGAAGTATTGTTTGCAAATGCGAAGTCTTTGGAGAAGATGTTTGGTGGGAAGTAATTGAATGAGATAAAAAAGAGACGCCATATCACGTAGAAGGTTGATATGGTGTCTCTTTTTTATATGACCCCGGAGAGGCTCGAACTCACGACCTCCACCCTGTCAAGGTGGCGCTCTCCCTGCTGAGCTACGGGATCCCAACTATAAATATTACGACCAGCAATGTGTTTTCATTCGTGTAATCGGAGGATTTATATAATTTGTTGAATATTGTAACATTTGACGTATTCTTATAATAGCAACAAACTTCAATAGTGTAAAGATGTAATTTTCTGAATATTATTATTCCAATTTGTATATAAAAAATAAGCCCAGAAGAGCTTATTTCAATAATAATAATATCACCGCAATTATCAATGATATCATCAAAAATACAAGTATAAATAATGGAGCTCGTTCATGAGCTATCTTCCTGTAAGTGTCATTGAAGCTGTATAAATTGTATCTACAGAACCGTCAGCATTTGTAATTTTAACTTTGTAACGATATTCCCCGTTTTCTGGAAGTTGTCCCCCAAAACCAGTTGTATTGTAAAATTCTTCGTTTGTTCCAGCTGGTAATTCGGAGCCAAAATTGAAGTCAGTTTCATAGTAACCCCAGCCACTTGCCCATTTCTTTTCAATAGTTACACGATAGCGCACATCTTCAGCTCTATCATTTGTGATTTTTGCAATCATATTTTGGCCGTAGCTGTACTCTGTAGCGTGTAATTGAATTGTGAAGCCATTCAACGTTTCGCTAGGACCACAAATATAACGACAGAACTCGCTTGCTCCGTCAGCATGTGCCTTTGGTGTATCAATGTTCATAGCTGTTAAACCGCCTAAAGCTAAAGCTCCTGTTAATAATACTTTACCAAATGTTTTCACTTGAAATTCCCCCTAAGTATATTCTCAATTCGTTCGATAGATATCATATTAATCTAATGGAACGTTTTTTCCTTAAGTGTATTCGCTATGAATCTTTCATCTTGTAGTAATCTAATCACAAGATAAAATTTCATAGTTTTGATTCTATATATGTATCATGATTTACATAGAACAAATCTGTTAATACGCTTTGGTTATTTACTTATTCCACCACTTATTATTACCTTTTATTGGTAAAATGTTGGTTTTATTATATAACATTATTATCTATTTACAAGAGAAAATAATACTGTATGCAAAAATGCATAATAAAAAACACTGCTTGTATTCTAGATTACAGATTAAATGGAGTGTTGGGTTTCAATTAATATTTGAGTGGAACTTAATGCTAATTTTTTATGCTTAACAGTATGCATATATCATCGTTTATTAAAGTCATAATTGATAAACCTTGTTCAGGGGACGCTCTTCCTGCTGAGTTAGAGAATCTTCAAAAGGGAAAGTATAAGCGATTATGCTAGTAATGTATGAAGGAATAATGATGAGAAGCGAATTTAGTAGAAAGTAGTCTTTGGATGTAGTGGTTATATTATTTACGATACCAATCCAAAGGACCTTCAGCACTCAAATCAACAAGAAAAGGGAGTAAGAAATGTAAAGGTAAGCTTATAAGTTCTGGCATAGCGTTCACCGTTTTCTTTGATAGATATTGTCTCATAAAACAATACGGACAATCCTTTTCAAATGTCACGAGTATTGCCCATACATCTTTTATTGTCCACTTCGTTTTACAATACGTACAACGCGTCATGAGGTTCCTCCTCATTTTAAGTTTTCTTCTAGTATACTCCATTCCATTGTAAGAAAGTCATTTGTATTTGGTGTGGTAAAATGTAAGTTATTTTATTTTTATGTGAATCTATTTAGTCATTTATGATCAATTACATATCATTTGATATTTTTGCAGAATGATAGATTTTCAGTTTCAATATGCCAATTGGCCAATATATCCTTTTTACAATTTACTGAAAATCATGTATAACAGAGATACATGATTATTTTATCTCGCTATTTGCAGGCAGTAAGATCCCTTACCTCGAAATTCAGCAAAAGTAAAGAAGTTAGGTTGGAGTCTGGATGGCCGTAAAAGTCCGATTGGTGAGGGTTGATGAAAGTTTCACTTTATAAATATTCAGAAGTAGAGGGAGAAAAGTTGTAATGGTAAGAAAAACGTTCAAGATGCGTGTGTCTAAAAATAGAACGATTTCGATTAATGGATCGATTCTTGATGTGGATGTTACACATGATGAATTTTTACAAGAGTTTGTTGAGTGGGTTGATTCTAAAGGTTGGTCGTTTATGGGAATAACAGATGAGATTACGCCCGAGGAAGCTAGTCAAAAGTTAATAGATTCGTTGATTGATGAGAAGGATAAGAAAGAGTAATTCCTTCTTATTTTTATTGTATATTTATGTTCTTCATCGTAAAAGTATGATATAGTAAAAAATAGTGAAAATTCTTCCAATATAATACAAATTACATATGATTGGTAGATTTATTATTTTGTTAAGGAGTAAATGGAAAAGGGAGAGTCATATGGTAAATTTTAAGAAAATTTTGGTTTTTATTACAGTTATTTGTTCGTTTTTTTTGACACCTATGACATTGCGTGCTGAGACGAATATTGGAGTAAATCCAGAACAAGTTGCACCACCACCTGTGGAAGGACCGAATGTTTTTAGTCAGTTTGCAACGACAATTGATGCAAAAACAGGAGATGTTTTGTATGACAAAAACGCATATCACCGCGCATTTCCTGCTAGTACGACGAAGGTGTTAACAGCGATTTTACTCATGGAGCATACAAAGCCAGAGGATCAATTTACATTTTCACAATTAGCATTAGATCAAGAGAAGAGTAATTATCAAATTGAGTTTCAACCTGGAGAGACAATTAATAGAAATACTGCGCTTATGATTTTAATGGTGCTGAGTGCGAATGATGTGTCGTATGCGATTGCGGAGCGGATTGGCGGGAGTGTTGAGAATTTCGCTAATATGATGAATGAGAAAGCGAAGCAATTGGGGGCGAAAGATAGCCACTTTGTAACACCGAATGGATTGCATGATCCGAACCATTATACGACGCCGTATGATATGGCTATGATTACGAAGGGTGTGCAAAAGTATCCTGAAATTTTACAAGCGATGAATACGAAAAGAACGACAGTTACGACGTCTAGGCAGACGGTGTCTATTTTTAATAAATCTAATTTTTTTGAAAATCCATATAGCATTGGCGGTAAGACAGGGTTTACGAATGAAGCACGTAATACACTTGTTTTATTAAATGAGAAAGATGGAAATCGTATTATAAGCGTAGTAATGGCTTCTCAAAGACCTGAAATTTATGAAGATTTGAAGCAGATGGCGGAATATTCTTTCGGTCAATTTACGAAGCAAATGGTGCTTGATAAACATAATTGGCATCAAAAAACAACATATTTAAATAAAGATGTTAATTCTGAGTTGGAACAAAGTGCGGAGCTTATGCTTAAGAAAGATGAAGGGAAAAATGTGAAAACTATTTTCCGGGCGGCTTCATTAGATAAAGAATCTTTATATCATAAAGGAATACATCGTGGTGAGGTAGTTGGTGCAGTTGATATTACGAAAAATAATCAAACAATTGCGACGGTAAATGTTCTTTCAACAGAAGATGTCACTTTTACGATGCCTAAAAAAGATACAACTATGCCTGAAGTAAAAGACTCAAATGTGAAAGTAATAAGTGTTGGGATAGGTGCGATTGTATTATTTGGAGCAATTTTATATGTAGTGTTGCGCCGAAATACAAAAGGAATGAAATCAGAAGGTAAATAAATTACTAATAAAAAGACTGTGTAAAATTTTGGCACAGTCTTTTTTCTATACTTAAAATAACTAATAATTGTAAATTTTCTTATTGCAATAACTTAAAGTTCGTTATATCATTTACTTGTGTTCTTGTTAAAGAACAAAGTGGATATTGCATACTTCAAATAATATAAAACAACGGAGAGGGAGAGAGACGATGAAATTAATATGGAAGATAATTAGCAACGCGATCTCATTTGTTTTATTTGCATTGATGGTTTTTTTAGCTTTTGTAGTTATTTCTTCAAAAGCAAGCGGTGGTGATCCGACAGTGATGGGATATCAATTTAAGAGCGTTCTTTCAGGATCAATGGAGCCGACGTTTTTAACAGGATCAATCATTGCAATAGAACCAAACAAAGATGGTTCTAAATATCAAAAAGGTGATGTTATTACCTTTAAAGAGAAAGATCAAAAAATTATCACTCACCGTATTATCGGTGTGAAAGATACAAATGGAAAAGTAATGTATGAAACAAAAGGGGATAACAACAACGGACCAGATTTAGAGCCAGTACTTGCAGAAAATGTAGTTGGAAAGTATGCAGATATTACAGTTCCGTATGTTGGTTATTTACTGAATTATGCGAATTCAAAAGCGGGAGCAGCATTACTTCTTATTATTCCAGGAGTCTTTTTACTTGGTTATTCCGCGATTTCTATTTTTGGTGCTATTCGTAGCATTGACGGAGAAAAGAAAGATAAAAAAGTAGAACAATCCGTCTAGTTCGTTTGGTTATACTTTCCGTTTAGGAAGTTAACAAATATATATTAAGGGGATATGGACATGACTTTAAAGAAAAAATTAGGAATGGGTATTACATCAGCGGTATTAGGAGCAGCTTTAGTTGGTGGAGGAACATTTGCATTTTTCAGTGATAAAGAAGTGTCAAACAATACATTTGCGGCTGGAACACTGGATTTAGCATTAAATCCATCAACGGTTGTTAACGTATCGAATTTAAAACCTGGGGATACAATTGAAAAAGAATTTAAACTAGAAAATAAAGGTTCTTTAAATATTAAAAAGGTTCTACTGAAAACAGATTATAATGTAGAAGATGTAAAGAAAGATAATAAAGATGATTTTGGTAAACATATTAAAGTAACATTCTTAAAAAATGTAGATAAACATGAGACAATTGTGAAACAAACTACTTTAGATAAATTAAAAGGTGACACACTTACAGCTGTAGATAATGATTTATCGGCTTGGTTCTGGGATGAAAAAGGTATTTCAGCAGGTAAATCCGATAAATTCAAAGTGAAATTTGAGTTCGTTGATAATGGAAAAGATCAAAATCAATTCCAAGGTGATAAGTTACAATTAAATTGGACGTTTGATGCACAACAAACAGCAGGTGAAGAAAGATAATAATAAAAAGGGCTATCACATGGATAGCCCTTTTTCTATTTTTCTAGTATTTGTCTATCAATTTTAATAGTTCTTTACTATAATATAGGTAATGTTCTGTATAAAGAACGTAACGTTCGATGGGAGAGATTAAGATGCTGAAAAGACCGCGTAATTTTAAAAAGATGCTTATATTGCCGTGTATGTGTTCTATTACGTTTTATTTAGGATCTCAAATTATGACGCATACAGAAGCGGCGTTCATTCATGAAACGAAAGTAGAAGCGACGCTTTCTACAGCAATTATATTTCCGAAAACAGTTAATACGTTAAAAGAGCAATCTGAAAAACATAAACAGTTTATTGAGCGTGAGTATGGAACGATGAAGGGGAAATCGAAAGCAACTTCTATTGAAGAAATAAAACAGGCGATTTCTGTATGGCAACAAGGGCGTGAGAAAATTGTTGCTGAGAAGGAAGCCCTGCAAAATGTATATACTGAAATAGAAGCTCCTTACAATCAAATACAAGAAGAATTAAAGGTAAATAAAGATGAGTCGATGCAGCAAGTGTCCATATATGTAAATGAAGGCTTCCGCAGTATCAAAGAGAAGCGTGACTATATTGAGAAAGAAATTAGCTTGAAAGCTATTGATGAGCAAATCCAGGCTCTTCAGCAACAATTAAACGTTGCAATTGAAGCGGAAGGACAAAAGAAAGCCGAAGAACAAAAGAAAGCCGAAGAACAAAAGAAAGTAGAGGAACAAAAGAAAGTAGAGGAACAAAAGAAAGTAGAAGAACAGAAGAAAGTAGAAGAACAAAAGAAAGTAGAAGAGCAAAAGAAAGTGGAAGAACAGAAAAAAGTAGAAGAGCAAAAGAAATTGGAAGAACAGAAAAAGCTAGAAGAGCAGAAGAAAGCGGAGTAACTGCTTTAGTGAAACAGCCAGAAAATAAGAATGTGGTGTAAGAGAGAGCGAACGAATAAGCAAGACTAGTAATATTTATACGAGTGTGAGGGAACGTTAGCCCTCACCTCTTTGTTTTTCTTTTTTCTTATAGTATTAAATGATTTGAGTGTGAAAAAAGTTATAAATTATCATTATTTTTTCTGAAAAGTCTAAATAATATTGAGAAATAAAAATAACTGAAAATATTAATAAATATGTGTTGTGTTTATATAGGTTTGTTCGTTATAATGAACATAAGGTTTTTAAAAAAGAACACATATTGGCTAAGCTAATATAGTTTTCTTTACATCTCTTATTGAAAAATAAGTGATAAAAATATAAAAAAAGCTAGGGGGAATTGATTGTGAGTCTGAAAAAGAAATTAGGTATGGGAGTTGCATCAGCAGCATTGGGGTTAGCTTTAATTGGTGGAGGAACATTTGCATTCTTTAGTGATAAAGAAGTATCAAACAATACATTTGCAGCTGGGACGTTAGACCTTACATTAAACCCTAAGACGCTTGTAGATATTAAAGATTTAAAACCAGGGGATTCTGTTAAGAAAGAGTTCTTATTACAAAACAGCGGTTCGTTAACTATTAAAGACGTTAAATTAGCAACAAAGTATACTGTTAAAGATGCAAAAGGTGATAATGCAGGTGAAGACTTTGGTAAGCACGTTAAAGTAAAATTCCTTTGGAACTGGGACAAACAAAGTGAGCCTGTATACGAAACAACTTTAGCAGACTTACAAAAAGCTGATCCAGATCTTTTAGCTAAAGATATCTTCGCTCCTGAGTGGGGAGAAAAAGGTGGATTAGAAGCTGGTACAGAGGATTATCTATGGGTACAATTTGAATTTGTAGATGATGGAAAAGACCAAAATATCTTCCAAGGTGATACATTGAATTTAGAATGGACATTCAATGCTAACCAAGAAGCTGGGGAAGAAAGATAATAAAAAAGGCGGGTATCCCCCGCTTTTTTTTATAAAGAAAAAGAAGTGCTGGTTGTAAGCACTTCTTTCTATTATTATTTTTGATTTTGCTTCCACTTTGTAAATTCAAGAAATTCACGAAATTGTTCTTTGGAGACACCAGAGTTCATTGCATCTTTAACGAGTTGTGTCCATTCGGAGTCTAGGTTAGTTTCCTTTGTTGTTTCATCATGAAGTAAAGTATCAACTGGAATTTGTAGAACTGCTGCGATCTTTTCAAGAAACTGAATGGAAGGGTTTTTTTGTAAATTTCGTTCTATAGAACTAATGTAAGATTTAGCAACGCCAGCTTTTTCGGCAAGTTCAGTTAATGAAATACCTTTTTGTAAACGAAGGCGTTTTATACGTTCTCCAATCATATTTGCGCACCTTTCTATCAATATGTAGTTGTCTTATGATGTCATTATTATAACATAAACTTCGTTAAAAAGAACAAACCTATTGAGCCTGACTGGATGGCTTCATACGTTGGAAAAATTGCTCGATGTCTTGCATGGCGATACCAGCATCTAGAGCTTCAAGTATTAAATCAATCCATTCTTGATCCAGTGCGTCTGTCTTATCTTTGTACAAATGTAATTCCTCCCTAATTATCGGTCATAATTGCTGCTACAGAATACA
Organism: Bacillus cereus group sp. BfR-BA-01347; assembly: GCF_022663835.1. Classification (NCBI taxonomy): domain Bacteria; kingdom Bacillati; phylum Bacillota; class Bacilli; order Caryophanales; family Bacillaceae; genus Bacillus; species Bacillus cereus group sp. BfR-BA-01347. The sequence goes on from NZ_JAKUGG010000014.1 coordinate 78,788, forward strand.
TGATAATGCAATCGGATTTTGTGTTTTATATAGTGAATTATCAAATATTGTGTAGATGAAACAAAGATAAAATCCCCATTAAACTCCCTCTATGGAAATTATAAATTGTTCGATAAAAACTTTCAATATTTTCAGAAAACATTGTTGAATTGTGATATATTCGTATGCTAACTATGAAATTTTTACAAATATATTAAAAATATTACATAATATGACTAAATATTGAAAAAATATTGAATTTTTAATAAAATTCAATTTGTAATACATATTATTTATTAGGGGAGGAAATATGGGATGAACAAGAAACCGTTCAAAGTTTTGTCATCAATCGCTTTAACAGCTGTATTAGGCCTTTCATTCGGAGCTGGCACTCAATCTGCATATGCTGAAACGCCTGCGAATAAAACAGCTACGAGCCCAGTTGATGATCACTTAATTCCGGAAGAACGTTTAGCAGATGCGCTAAAAAAACGTGGGGTAATTGATTCGTCAGCTTCAGAGAAAGAAACAAAGAAAGCTGTCGAAAAGTATGTAGAGAACAAAAAGGGTGAAAATCCTGGGAAAGAAGTACCGAATGGGGATCAACTTACGAAAGAAGCATCTGACTTTTTAAAGAAAGTGAAAGATGCGAAAGCAGACACGAAAGAAAAATTAGATAACCCTGCAACAGGAACACCTGCAGCGACAGGACCAGTTAAAGGCGGATTAAATGGTAAAGTACCAACATCTCCAGCAAAGCAAAAAGCGTATAACGGTGATGTGCGTAAAGATAAAGTACTCGTTTTACTTGTAGAGTACGCTGACTTTAAACATAACAATATTGATAAAGAGCCTGGCTATATGTATTCGGAAGACTTTAATAAAGAACACTATGAAAAAATGTTATTCGGTGACGAGCCATTCACGTTAGATGATGGAAGTAAAATTGAAACATTTAAACAATATTATGAAGAGCAATCTGGTGGTAGTTACACTGTAGATGGAACAGTTACAAAATGGTTAACAGTTCCTGGTAAAGCTGCTGATTACGGTGCGGATGCTGCTAGCGGTGGTCATGATAATAAAGGACCAAAAGGACCACGTGATTTAGTAAAAGATGCATTAAAAGCAGCTGTAGATAGCGGTCTTGATCTATCAGAGTTTGATCAATTTGATCAATATGATGTAAATGGTGATGGAAATAAAAATCAACCAGACGGTTTAATTGATCACTTAATGATTATTCATGCAGGTGTTGGACAAGAAGCAGGTGGTGGTAAGTTAGGTGATGATGCAATTTGGTCACATCGCTGGACAGTTGGACCAAAACCATTTGCAATTGAAGGTACACAAGCGAAAGTTCCATATTGGGGTGGAAAGATGGCAGCGTTCGACTACACAATTGAACCAGAAGATGGGGCTGTTGGTGTATTCGCACATGAATATGGTCATGATTTAGGTTTACCAGATGAGTATGATACACAATATAGCGGAGATGGTGAACCAGTTCAAGCTTGGTCTATTATGAGTGGCGGAAGCTGGGCAGGTAAAATTGCTGGAACCACGCCAACAAGTTTCTCACCACAAAATAAAGAGTTTTTCCAAAAAACAATCGGTGGTAATTGGGCAAATATCGTAGAAGTAGATTATGAGAAATTAAATAAAGGTATCGGCCTAGCAACATATTTAGACCAAAGTGTTACGAAATCTAACCGTCCGGGTATGATTCGTGTTAACTTACCAGATAAAGATATAAAAACAATTGAGCCGGCATTCGGAAAACAGTATTACTACAGCACAAAAGGTGATGATCTTCATACGAAGATGGAAACACCGCTGTTCGATTTAACAAATGCAACGACTGCAAAATTTGACTTCAAATCATTATATGAAATTGAAGCAGAGTATGACTTCCTTGAAGTACACGCTGTAACAGAAGATGGTCAACAAACGTTAATTGAAAGACTTGGTGAGAAAGCTAATAGTGGAAATGCAGATTCGACAAATGGCAAATGGATTGACAAATCATATGATTTAAGCCAATTCAAAGGTAAGAAAGTAAAATTAACATTTGATTACATTACTGATGGTGGTTTAGCATTAAATGGTTTCCTACTTGATAATGCTTCATTAACAGTAGATGGTAACGTAGTATTCTCTGATGATGCAGAAGGTACATCACAATTCAAATTAGATGGTTTTGCTGTTTCTAACGGAACAGAGAAGAAGAGCCATAACTATTATGTTGAGTGGAGAAACTATGCTGGTTCAGATAACGCGTTAAAATTTGCTCGTGGTCCAGAGTATAACAGTGGTATGGTCGTATGGTATGCAGATTCAGCTTACACAGATAACTGGGTAGGTGTACATCCAGGACACGGATTCCTAGGTGTAGTTGATTCTCATCCAGAAGCAATTGTAGGAACTTTAAATGGTAAACCGACAGTGGAAAGTAGTACACGATTCCAAATCGCTGATGCGGCGTTCTCATTCGATAAAACGCCAGCTTGGAAAGTTGTATCTCCAACGCGTGGAACGTATACGTATGATGGTTTAGCGGGTGTACCGAAGTTTGATGATTCTAAAACGTATATTAATCAACAGATTCCAGATGCAGGACGTATTTTACCGAAGCTTGGTCTGAAGTTTGAAGTAGTAGGACAAGCTGATGATAATTCTGCAGGTGCTGTTCGTTTATATCGTTAATACTGTGAAACTACCGAGAGATTTTCTTTCGGTAGTTTTTTTGTGAGCAATGAATTTTATATAGCTGAAAAAGTCATATATAATGTAACTTTAAGAATAGAAATTTGTTATATATGAAGTCTATATAAATAATGAAAGAATTGGATAAAAATAGTGGGAGAAGGTGAGTGAATGAGTATTTCCTCTATTGTAAGTAGGCAAAAGGAATATTTTTTAAAAGGTCATACGAGAAGCATCGAAATGAGAAAGAATAATTTGAAGAAGCTTTATGAAGGCATTCAGCATTTTGAAGAAGAAATATTTCAGGCATTGAAATTAGATTTAAATAAGTCAGTTCACGAGTCGTTTACAACGGAAGTTGGATATGTATTAAAAGAAATTTCCTTTCAATTGAAACATATGTCATCGTGGAGTAAACCGAAGCGAGTTCGAACAGCACTGACTCATTTTGGATCAAAAGGAAAAGTAGTGCCAGAACCGTATGGTGTGACGCTTATTATTGCACCGTGGAACTATCCTTTTCAATTAGCAATTGCACCACTTGTAGGAGCATTGGCAGCTGGAAATACAATCGTTTTAAAGCCGTCAGAGTTAACGCCAAGCGTTTCAAAAGTGCTTAAGAGAATGCTAGATGAATTATTTCCAGAAGAGCTTGTAGCGGTAGTAGAAGGTGGCGTTGAAGAGAGTACATCTTTGCTGAAGGAACCGTTTGATTATATTTTCTTTACTGGTAGTGTTAGCGTTGGAAAAGTTGTAATGGAAGCAGCAGCGAAACAGTTGACGCCGCTCACTTTAGAACTTGGCGGGAAAAGTCCTTGTATTGTACATAAAGATGCAAAGATAGAGATGACAGCAAGAAGAATTGTTTGGGGTAAGTTTTTAAATGCAGGGCAGACGTGTGTAGCGCCTGATTATATGTACGTGCATTCTTCCGTGAAAGAAAAGCTAATTGAGGCACTGCGACATGAAATTACAGCGCAGTATAGTAAAGAACCTTTGAAAAATGAAAATTATGTGCGTATTGTAAGTGAGCGTCATTTTGAACGATTATGTGGATTTTTACAAGATGGTCAAGTCGTAATTGGTGGAAACTATGAGAAAGATACATTACATATTGAACCGACAGTGCTAGCGGATATTACATGGCAAGATGCTGTTATGGAAGATGAAATTTTTGGTCCGATTTTACCAATCATAGAGTACGACAATATAGAAGATGTAATTGGCACAATCCAGCAACATCCGAAGCCGTTAGCGTTATATGTATTTTCTGAAGATAAAGAAGTACAAAAGAAAGTGACGAGTAATATTTCATATGGTGGAGGCTGTATTAATGATGTTGTCTATCATCTTGCCACGCCATATTTACCTTTTGGGGGTGTTGGAAGTAGTGGATTAGGGGGTTATCATGGGAAAGAAAGTTTTCGGACTTTTTCACATTATAAAAGCATTTTAGCCCAATCTACAGCATTCGACATGAAAATTCGTTACTCTTCTACAAAAAGTGCTTTAAAATTCATACGAAAGTTGTTAAAATGATGATGGTGTTTATCAGTAGGCGTAGCCGTATGATAAAAGCCCCTTCGCAATGGAAGGGGTTTTTCTGTTCGACGTTATGTATCATGCGAAAATGAATCAAACATACTACATAAAGAATAGAAACGAACGCTTGCTAAATAACCATTTTTGTTTGGATCGAAACAAAAAATAGTCTATAGAACATAAATATTTATTCATGAATATAAAAATTTAAAATTTAAGGTAGATAGGACGGGAAAATGAAAAAGATTATTAAAGTTGAAGCAGTTGAAAAACATTTTGGAAATCAAGTGATTATCCCACCTCTTTCTTTAGATATTAAAGAGGGAGAGTTTTTAACAATTTTAGGGCCGAGTGGCTGCGGGAAAACGACTTTACTTCGTATGATCGCAGGATTTGAAACTCCAACTAAAGGGAATCTTTTATTAGATGATGAAAGAATTAACGATTTGCCGCCATATAAACGTCATATGAACCTAGTGTTCCAACATTACGCACTATTCCCACATATGACAGTAGAGAAGAATATATGTTTTGGTATGAAAATGCAGAAAGTATCAGCAGCAGAGCAGAAAGAGCGTGCTGAAGAGGCAATGCGTTTAACGCAGTTACTTGAGTTCCGTAATCGTAAACCTGCGAAGCTTTCTGGTGGACAACAGCAGCGTGTTGCAATTGCAAGAGCGATTGTAAATAATCCGCGTGTATTACTATTAGATGAGCCACTTGGAGCGCTTGACTTTAAGTTACGAAAAGACTTGCAACGTGAATTGAAAAACTTACAACGTAATTTAGGAATTACGTTCATATACGTAACGCACGATCAAGAAGAAGCAATGAGCATGAGCGATCGTATCGTCGTTATGAATAAAGGACATATCGAACAAATCGGAACACCGAAAGAAATTTATAATAAGCCAAAAACATTGTTCGTTGCGACATTCATCGGTGAAAATAATATTGTGAAAAACGGGGAAGGCTATGTAGCAATTCGCCCTGAAAATGTAAAAGTACGTTCGGTTGAAGAACCAATTTTAAAAGAATACCATCTTGGACATATTGAAGATATTGAGTTTGTCGGAAATATGGAGAAGCTTTATGTACGTGATGAGAAAACATCAGAATTACTAATGGCATATCAAACTGCTGAAGAGGCAGCGCAGTGGAGCATTGGAGATAATGTATATGTAGGCTGGGAGCAAGAGGACGAGGTGACCTTAAATTGAAAAAAGGGAAATTACTCGCACTACCTACAGTCGCGTGGCTGTTAATTTTCTTCCTAATCCCGCTCATATTCGTATTAGGATTCGCCTTCATGCAGCGCGGAGCTTACGGGACAGTAGAAATGCAATTTACGCTGGAGAATATATCCCGTGTGTTTGACCCATTGTACTTAGGAACGTTATGGGAAACTGTTAAAATCGCAGTTATTACGACAGTAATATGTTTATTAATTGGTTATCCGTTTGCTTATACAATTACAATTGTTGACCGCAAATACCGCTCTATTCTTTTATTATTGGCAACGATCCCGTTTTGGATTAACTTTCTTGTTCGTTCATACGCATGGATTGTTATTTTACGTTCACAAGGTCTTGTGAATACGTTGTTATTAAAGCTTGGCATTATTAGTGAACCGTTAAATTTATTATATAATACTCCTTCTGTAATACTCGGAATGGTCTATTCTTTATTACCATTTATGATTTTACCAGTGTATGCAGCAATTGAGCAGCTGGATAAGCGTAAGCTAGAAGCGGCTTATGATTTAGGAGCAACACCAATAAAGGCATTTTGGAATATAACAGTGCCGATGACGATGTCAGGAATTGCGACTGGTTCTATTTTAGTATTCGTTTCTTCTATCGGAATGTTTGTTGTATCAGACGTGATGGGCGGATCGAAAGTAGCATTAATCGGAAACGTTATTCAAAACCAATTCTTAGGTGCACGTGACTGGCCGTTTGGATCCGCGTTATCGATTATCGTTGTTCTATTCTCTGTTCTGTTAATTTACTTATATTATCGTGCAACGAAAGTATATAAATATAATGAGAACGGAGGCGAATAGGCAAAGATGAAGAAGTTTTTAGTTTCCTATTCTTGGTTAATTTTGTTATTCTTGTATTTTCCAATGATGGTTTTAATGGTCTATTCTTTCAACGACTCTCGCATTAATGCGGAGTGGGAAGGTTTTACATTCCATTGGTATACAGATTTATTTCAAAAACAAGATGTTATTGATGCATTTGTAAATAGTATTACGATTGCAGTTATAACAACGATTGTGACAACGGTACTTGGTGTATTCTTTGCAATTGCTTTACATCGTTATAAATATCGTTTCGAAGGGGCTATTAATGGCCTTGTATATTTACCAATTTTAATTCCGGATATTTTAATGGGATTATCTTTACTAATTCTTTTCAGTCAGTTAGGAATGGAACTTGGACAAACAACGATTATTATTGCACATATTACATTTAGTATTTCGTTTGTTGTTGTTATTTTAGCTGCGCGTCTTTCAAGTATGGGACGTGACTTAGAAGAAGCTGCAAATGATTTAGGAGCAACCCCTTGGCAAACGTTTCGTTATGTAACGTTCCCAGCAATTGCACCGGGAGTTATTTCAGCAGCATTATTAACATTCACATTATCAATTGATGATTTTGTAATTAGTTTCTTCGTATCAGGACCAGGATCAACAACATTGCCACTATACATTTACAGTATGGTTAAGCGCGGAGTATCACCAGAAATTAATGCTCTTTCTACAATTTTAATTGTTGCTATCGTAGGATTAATGGTTCTATCTGAAATCTTCCGGAACAAAGGTGCAGATGGTGAAGAAAACTCTGGAGGACACCTTCCTTTATAATACGAACGATATAGAAAGTACAAGGGGGTAATAAATCGATGAAATTAATGAAAAGAATAGCTGGCGCAGCAATTAGCTTTAGCCTTGTTGCTGGTGTGCTTGCTGGTTGTGGTGAAAAGAAAGAAGAATTAAATATTTATAGCTGGGCTGACAATTTTGATGAGCAAGTGCTAAAAGATTTTGAAAAAAAGTATAATGTGAAAATTAACTATGACAAGTACGCAAGTAATGAAGAAATGCTTGCAAAATTACAAGCTGGTGGTGCAAAGTATGACTTAATCCAGCCGTCTGATTACATGGTTAAAACAATGGCGAAAATGGACTTATTAGCGCCGTTAGATAAAAAGAATATCCCAAATATCGAAAACATGGTTTCTAATTTCAAAACACCTGCGTTTGATCCAGAGAATAAATATTCTTTAGTGTACACTTGGGGTGTAACAGGGATTGCATACAATAAAAAGTATGTGAAAGAAGCACCTACAAGCTGGGCTGACTTATGGAATGAGAAATATAAAGGACGTGTAACGTTACTAAACGATTCTCGTGAAGTATTAGGAATGGGTCTTAAGAAGCACGGGTTCTCAAACAGTACGAAAGACGATGCACAATTAAAGACAGCAGCAGATGATTTAAAGAAGCTGCTTCCAAACTTATTAGCATTTGATACAGATAACATTAAACAAAAATTCATTACAGAAGATGCTTGGATTGGAACAGTTTGGTCTGGAGATGCAGCATTTATCGCAAAAGATAATAAAGATGTAGAATATGTTGTACCAAAAGAAGGCGGCACAATTTGGGCTGATACGTTAGCAATTCCAAAAGGTGCAAAACATAAAGAGCTTGCTGAGAAATTTATGAACTACTTACTAGATGAAAAAGTAAGTGTGAAAAACTACGAGTCAATTGGTTACAGTAATCCAAATGAAAAAGCTCATCCTCTTCATAGTAAAGAATACCGTGATAATCACATGATCTTCTTAACGAAAGAAGAGTTAGATCGTACAGAATGGCTTGTTGATGTGGACGATAAGTTAAAAGATTATGATCGTTACTGGACAGAGCTAAAAACAAAAGGTAAATAAGTAAGGAAATGCGGTTTCTAAAGTAGAAATCGCATTTTTTCATAGTAGGAGGAAATCGTTTGAAGAAGTTACATCAGTATGAGGTAATGTGTATCGGTTTGTTATTTGCTGTATTTGGTATTGTTGCTTGGCGCGTACATGCAGGTGGCGTTACAGTGATGGATACATATGTCCGTGGATTAGTAAGAGGGCTGCAAACGGAAAGTTCTCTTACATTTTTCTCGTACTTTACAAAATTGGGATCAGCAATTGGGATAGTCGCTACGCTCGTTATAAGTTTGCTTGTTTTTTGGAAGAAGCGTTATTATGCTGCGATGATTGTATATCCAATGGGAATTTTAATAACACATCTTGTGAATAAAGGGATAAAAGAGATTGTAAAGAGAGAACGTCCGTCATTAAATGAAGCGCTAGATGCACTTGGATATAGTTTTCCTAGTGGACATGCAATGCTATCGATTATGACATTTGGATTTCTTACTTATATCATTGCTGCTAATTTGAAAAGCGTAGCTGGGAAATGTGTCACAATAATTTTGATGGGTATAGTAATTCTATCGATTGGATTAAGTAGAGTCATTTTAAATGTACATTACCCAACTGATATTTTAGCTGGTTACTGCGTAGGTGGTATTTTGTTAATTATCGCGATTTACTACCATCGTTTACTTACTGAGAGATTAGGGCTTAATAAAGAGAGATAGAAAGACGTCTGGAAAAACTATCATTATAGTTTTTCCAGACGTTTTTTGTTTATATCAAGATGTGATACAGTATAAGTGACAATTGAATCATTTAAAGTAGGTGAAAATGTGTGAAGACAAATGTACATAAAGTTGATAAGTGGGGGAAGTTAGGAGCCTTTTTGTATCAGTCTCGTTATACAGTAATTGTAGCGCTACTGTTGCTCGCAATCGCACTTGGGATTTTTGCTCCAAAGCTACCGGGAGTATTAGGTGGCGATGGTTTCCAAACGGAAGGCGACTATCAAAAAACAAAAGAAATTTTAGATAAAGATTTTAAGAAGTCTCAAGATACGCTTCTGCTCGTTTTTGAGAAAAATAAAGATGTTTCGCATGAGGAATTTAAAAAACGAATAGATGAAATTGTAAAGAATGTTCAAGAGAAAGAGAACTATGAATCTTTCCATCACCCAATCCAAAATAAAGAAATGCTACAAGATGACATCGGTTATGCGACAATTTTATTTTCCGGGAAAACAAATAAAGAAAGAATGGAAAAGACATTACAATTTGCTGATGAGATTGAGAAAGAAAGTAATGTAGCATTAAAATTAACACCTACAGGATTTCCGAAAATTAATCAAGAGATTAATGAAAGAACGCAAAATGATTTAAAAGTAGCAGAAATGATTGGATTACCAATTGCGTTTCTTGTATTACTATTTTCGTTTGGGAGTCTTTTGGCATCAATTTTACCGATTTTGAATGGGGCGCTTAGTGTTATTAGTACGATGGGGATATTGTATTTCATCGGTGTTGATAAAGAACTATCTATTTTCGTGTTAAACGTTGCACCGATGATTGGACTTGCATTATCTATTGATTTTGCGCTATTATTTGTGAACCGTTTTCGAGAGGAAGTTGCTAAACGAACGGTAAAAGAAGCGATAGCAATTACATATCAAACGGCAGGACGTGCGATTGTATTTTCAGGATTATGTGTATTTGTTGGGTTATCCGGTTTGTTTTTCTTTAAGATAGATTATATTCAATCTGTAGCGATTAGCGGAATGATTGTTGTCATTATGAGCATTTTATTCTCACTCACACTTCTTCCAGCACTATTATCGTTAATAGGTAAAAGAATATTAAAAAAGAATCAAGTAGCACATACGCCGGCAAAAGCATGGCGTAAATTTGCACAATTTGTGATGAAACATCCAATTGCAATGATTATTGTTGTTACAACATTTATTGTTATTTGCTTATTACCGTTACGTACAGCTAATTTGCAGTTCCCTGGTGTTGAAGCTTTACCTGAAAAGAGTGATACAAGAATTGCATATGAAAAGTATGAAGAAGCATTTAATGAAACTGTCAAAACACACGCTGATGTTACGTTAGTTGTAGAGACGAAAAAAGATATGAAAGAAAAAGAAAGTCTACAAAAGATAGAAGAAGTCGTTCAAAAGTTAAAAGATGATAAGAAAGTACATGAAGTAAGAAGTTTATACGACGGGTTAACTGGAATGAAAGTAGATCAAGTTGTTGGAATATTACAGTCACCAGAATCAGCGAAACTAACTCCTGTATTTGAAGCATACACGCAAGGGAATAAGACGACGATAGAAATCTTTTTGAAAACAAAACCACGTACAGAGACTGCAAAACAGTGGGTGCGTGACTTTAAAAAGAACTATAAAGAAACGGATGTTAATTATTATCTAGGCGGAATGACGACATTTCAACAAGAATTAGAAGATGAAATTAAAGATAAAGTAGTAATTGGTATGTCTGTTATATTTGGATCGACCTTTGTTATATTATTATTTGCATTCCGATCTATACTCATTCCAATTAAGGCAATTGTTATGAATATACTTAGTTTAAGTGCAACTATTGGAATTGTTGTTTGGTTATTTGAAGGTGGTCATTTCGGTTTAGAAACGAGTCCGGTTCTGTTTGTCTTACCAATCTTCATTTTTGGCCTCGTATTTGGGCTTAGTATGGATTATGAAGTATTTCTTATTTCACGTATTCATGAGCTCTATGAAGAAACAGGAGATAACGATCAAGCAACGTTAGAAGGGCTCGTTTCAACAAGTAGAATCATTACATCAGCCGCTTTAATAATGATTGTTGTAACTGGTGCATTCGCATTTACTGATATTTTACCAGTAAAGCAGATGGGTCTTGGCGTTGCGTTAGCAATATTTCTTGATGCAACAATTATTCGTCTTATGCTCGTACCAAGCTTAATGAAGTTATTTGGAGACTGGAACTGGTGGTTACCATTTCGAAAAAAACGAGAAAAATCATTGTAAAAAATGCTCATCATATTGATGAGCATTTTTTATGAATAGCAAAGCCTACATTTTGCAAATAGTATGTGATAAGAACATTACATAATAAGTAGGTGAAGGCAATGTTTCGTTATTTTAAGTTTAAGTTAAATGATACAGTACAGTTTGCCGAGAACGATGGGCATATGTATCGCATTGTCGGTTATCGGCTAGAAAAAGGATTTTATCCAAAAGATGAATGGACTCATATCATTTATGAACTACTTAGAGAATTTGACGGGTATACGATGGATGCAGAAGAGGAAGAACTTGTAAAGGTCGTTCAAGTAGAGGATGAGTATTACAAAATACAAGAAGTATCAGGTTATCGCTATCCAGTAAAAATGAAACAAAAACAACAAGTGATGAAAATAGAAAAGATGGACGATTTATTAGATGCTTACAATGATTATAAAAGGTTGGCGGATTTCTTTAAGGATTTATCGTATGAACAAAAAGCTGAAGAAGTATTGTTAGAAATGAAAAGACTTAGAGCTTGAGGGGCAGTCTATTATAAGACTGTCCTCTATTTTTGACGGTGCATCAAAGTGTGTTTTCCGTTACAATGAGAGAATCAATAGAAATAAGGTGATAAACAGTATGGAAACAAAGAAAAAGGGCGAATGGTGTGAAATTACCGTTCCAGCTAAATGGAATGGTATAAGTATTGAATCGGTATTAAAAGTAGAATGGGAAATACCGAAAAAGCTATTACATCAGCTTCGTATGGAAAAAGGTGTTACGGTTAACGGGGAACAAAGAAGATGGAATGAGCTTTTAAAAGAGAACGATAAGTTACAAGTCCATATGTTTGCGGAGGAAGAGTACGGTGTAGATCCAGAATATGGTGAATTACATGTAGTATACGAAGATGATCACGTACTTATCGTAAATAAACCAGAGCAAATGGACACACACCCTGCTGAAAAAGGTGGAACCGGGACGCTTGCAAATCTTGTTGCTTTTCATTTTCAAATGCAAGGTTTAGAGACGAGGGTGCGTCATATTCATCGTTTAGATAAAGATACGACAGGTGGTGTCGTGTTTGCTAAGCATAGAATTGCTGGTGCAATTATGGATCGTCTATTAATGGAAAGAAAAATTAAAAGAACGTATGCTGCGCTCGTTGAAGGGAAAGTAAAGAAGAAACAAGGAAAGATTGATGCTGCTATCGGAAGGGATCGCCATCATGCTACAAGGCGTCGTATTTCTCCAAAAGGTGACCAAGCTATCACATATTATAAAGTAGAAAAGTATTTTAAGAAGCAAAACACGACTTTCGTAACGTTACAATTAGAAACGGGTAGAACACATCAAATTCGTGTTCATATGAGTCATAATGGTAATCCACTAGTTGGGGATGTATTATATGGTGGACAAACAAAATATATGTCCAGTCAAGCATTACATGCGATGAAGATAAATTTCTTGCATCCAATTACGAAAGAAGCGATTGAAGTTGATGTGCCGTTTCCTGCAAAGTTAAATAATAAAATAAAAGAATTTCAAAAAGAAAATGCGTAAAGTATAAGTTTTAACTTGAAAAAAGTAGATTTTTGCAGGGATTTCTCTACAAGAAGCGAAGCCGTTAAGAGAAAAGAGAGGTGAGAATCACTTGATCAAATATAAGTATGTACTTGGAATATTTTTCGCTTGTCTTTTACTTACTCTATGTCTTTATCCCTATTTACCAAATCGTATGGCAGTACATTGGAATGTAAATGGTGAGCCAAACGAGTTTATGAGTAAACAAGTTGTTGTAGCATTTATTCCCTGTTTTATTATTTTTTCATATGGATTTTTGTATATTATTTCACATAATATATTTAAGTTTAATGAAAGAGAGCATGGTATTATAGGCGGATTTATAAAGAAAATTACGTTATTTATGTTGTTTATTCATATGCTTATCCTCTTTATTAATTTTGGGGATTTGATATCCTTTCAAACAGGATTAACGATTGGGATTAGTATGTTTCTTTTTATGCTGAGTAAAGAATTTAAGAAAATAAAAGGCAAAGAAAAAGACCCAATTAAATTACAAAAAATTCGTTTAGTGAGTAGACGGATTTTTCAAGTGATGGCATGTGGCATATTGTTTTCATTGTTTTTGAACTTAGAGTGGGGATTTTATGTATTGCTTAGTGTAATAAGCTGTGGATCTATGTTGTTTATGTTATATATTTTCTATTCATACATAATAGAAAGCTATGAAACTTAAAAAAGAGTCTTCTCATTATGAGAAGACTCTTTTAATCTATTTACTTCGTAATAAATTGTTGTGTCCAGTAGTTGCCGCTTTCTACATAACCAACACCGATATGAGTGAAGCCGTTATTTAAGATGTTTGCACGGTGTCCAGCGCTGTTCATCCAAGCTTGTACTACTTCTTCAGGTGTACGTTGGCCTTGAGCGATGTTTTCACCTGCAGATGTATAAGAAATGCCAAATTTCTTCATCATGTCAAACGGAGACCCGTATGTAGGGCTGTTATGATCAAAGTAGTTGTTTTTTTGCATATCTTCAGACTTAATACGTGCTACTTTGCTTAATTCAGTATCGACTTTTAGTGCTGGTAAGCCTTGTTTTGCACGCTCAGCATTTGTTAATTCAACAACACGTTGTTCAAACTCGCTTAAAGATTTTGCTTCTTCAGCAGGCTTTTGCTCAGCAGGTTTTTGTTCAGTAGGTTTTTGAGTATTGTTGTTTTCAGCAGGTTTTTGAGCTTCTGGTTTTTGAACTTCTTCAGCAGGCTTTTGCTCAACTGGTTTTTGTTCAGCAGGCTTTTGCTCAACTGGTTTTTGTTCAGCAGGCTTTTGAGTTTCTGGCTTAGCAGTTGGTTGCTCAGTTACAACATTTTCAGTAGGTTGTTGACCAGGAATGAAGCAGTTTGGTTGGAAGTTTCCTTGTTGCCATTGTGCTAATGATTCAACGCCCATAGATTGTAAGAATGCTTGTAATTCTTGTTGGCTCATTTGTTTCATCATCACTTTTGAATGCTGAATATTTTGAACCTTTAAGTTAGATGGTTGTACTGTTGCAGCTTGTGCATCTAGAGAAGATACTCCTAAAGTAAGAGCTGTTGCAGCAGCTACAGATAATAAAACACGCTTTTTCATGATGTGTGTCCCCCTATATAAAGTTTTAATTTGTTTTCACACGATTTGTTTTTGACAGCCTGTCTGACTGACAAATTCATCGTAGCATACAATTTGCGAGAAAAAAGATGGAAAAAAATTCATAGACTTTAAAATTACCTAATTTATCCTAAGAGAAGAAGGGAACAAAAATAAGAGAAATATAGAGTATAAAAGGAATTTATAGTGTTTTTATACTTGGTTTTAAGAGGGGATTTTTGGATAAAGTTACCTAAATAGAAAATGAAGAATCCTATTGTATCAATGGTTTGAGCGATTTTTTGAGGAATATAATGGATTGATTTTTACAAAACTGTAATGTTTCTGTTGTTCTTTTTTATAATAAAGTAACATATTTTTAATGTTGTAGCAGACAAAAAAGCGGCTATCTCTTTACATAGACGAAGGAGATAGCCGTTTTCCTATTATTACGTATGTTACGAGTTATTACGAGTTAGTTTCAATTGCTTCTAATAATAAATCCACAATGTGAATTCCTCTTATTTTATGAGAAAGCCCTTCTCGCTCAATGCCCAATTTCATTTGTAATAAACAACCTGGATTTGCAGTAACAATGGTTGCTGCGTCTGTTTCATGCACACGGTCCATTTTGTAATCTAGAAATGCCATTGATAACTCTGAATGAACAATATTGTAAATACCAGCAGAACCACAGCAACGGTCGGCATCTTTCATTTCACGGTATGTTGCACCTTGGATAGCCTCTAGTAACATACGAGGTTCAGAAGATGTGCGCATAACATTGCGTAAATGACAAGAGTCTTGATACGTAATAACTTGCGGCGTGAGTCGTAAGTCATTACGTTTATGGAAATCTAGTTCTACTAGAATAGCAGTAATATCTTTAATTTTAGAAATAAACTGCTTAGCACGTTCAGCCCAATCCGGATCATCCTTTAAAAGATAATCATAGTCTACGAGATAAGCTCCGCAACCACCTGCATTCGTAATAATATAGTCGATGTTTAAATCTTCGAATGCTTTTATATTTCGCTTTGCTAATTCTTTTGCTCCACTCTTTTCACCAGCATGTCCATGCAATGCACCGCAGCAACTTTGTGTTTTCGGAATAACGATATCACAACCAGCTAATTGAAGAAGTTTCATCGTTGCGTTATTTGTTTCTAAAAACATCGTATCCATTAAGCAGCCTGTGAAGAATGCAACTTGTTTTTTCTTTGTACTTTCTGCAGGTAAAAATGAAGGACGATCTTTCATCGCTTTCATTTTAGGGACTTTGGGTAAAACGAGATCCATCGTTGCAAGTGTTTCAGGGAATAACTTCATAATCCCTGTTTTATGTGTTAGCGTTTGTAAACCAGAACGTTGATAAAATCCGATTAGTCCAGTTAATGTTCTCATTCGATTTTGATGGGGGAATAATCCTTCAAAAACGACTTTTCGAACAGCTTTCACTGGCACTGAGAATTTTTTATTTTGATTAATAATATCACGAGCTTCTTCTAATAAATGTCCATAATTTACACCAGATGGACAAACAGGCTCACAAGCACGGCAACCAAGACAAACGTTTAATGTATTTTCAACATCTTCATCTGGTTCGATTAAACCATCAACGACTGCTTTCATTAATGCGATACGTCCGCGCGGTGAATGTGACTCTTTATATCCGGATTGAATGTAGGTAGGACAAGTAGGTAAACAAAAACCGCATCGCATACAGTTTAGTAATTCATCTTCACTTAATCGTTCTTTAAATTCTTTTTGAATATTTTCTTTATTTAATGTGGTCATCGCTCAACCACCACTCTTTTTCGAGTGTCTTTCGCGAACATTTTTCCAGGATTCATAATGTTATTTGGATCGAAAGCTTGCTTTATTCCTTGCATAGCTGCAATACCTTCTTTACCTAATTTCATTTCTAAATATGGAGCTTTCATTGCACCAACACCATGTTCACCAGTAATTGTGCCACCAAGTTCAATTGCTTTCGCAAATATTTCAGCAAAAGCTTGCTCAGCTCGGTGCATTTCTTCTGCATTACGAGCGTCTGTCATACAAGTTGGATGTAAATTACCATCACCAGCGTGTCCAAACGTACAAATAGGAATATTATATTTTTTTGCAATGGCATTAATAGCTTCAACCATAGGAGCGATTTGTGAACGTGGTACAGTTGCATCTTCTAATATTGTAGTAGGTTTTAGTCGTGCGAGCGCTGATAGAGCACTACGGCGAGCGGTACGAAGCGCATCTGCTTCTGTTTCATCTTTTGCAACGCGAACATCAACTGCATTCATAGAGCGGCAAACATTAGCCATGTTTTCAATATCTCGATTGACTACTTCGGGCGGACCGTCTTGTTCGATTAATAAAATTGCTTTTACATCTGTAGGTAAACCGATTTGTGCAAACTCTTCTACTACTTCAATTGTCGGTTGGTCTAAAAACTCCAGTGTTGCTGGAATGATTTTATTTGCAATAATAGAAGAAACAGCACGTGCAGCTTCATTAATATCTTCATATAATGCAAGCATTGTTTTCTTTGTTTCAGGCATAGGAACAAGTTTTAATATAGCTTCTGTTACCACGCCAAGTGTTCCTTCAGAACCGATAAATAAACGAGTTAAATCGTAACCAGCTACATCTTTTGCTAATTTACCACCAGTGCGAATAATATCACCATTTGGTAAGACAAGTTCAAGCCCCATTACATAATCACGTGTTACGCCATATTTCAAACCGCGTAATCCACCTGAGTTTTCATTAATATTACCGCCGATTGTAGAAATTTTCATCGAGCTTGGATCTGGTGGATAAAATAAACCTTTTTCTTCTACCGCTTTAATAATATCAAGTGTAATGAAACCAGCTTGTACAGTAATTGTTAAGTTTTCTTCATCAATTTCTAAAATATTGTTCATATGGCGGAAAATAAGGACGATACCGCCTTCAAGTGGACATGTTCCTGCGCAAAGATTTGTTCCAGACCCGCGCACATACACAGGAATTTTGTGAGTGTTACATACTTTTAACACTTCAGCTACTTCATTTGTATTACGAGGAGCAATGACTGCATCAGGCATTGCTTGGAAGTTTGGAGTAGCATCATAACTATAAGTTAAACGCCCCATATTGGATGTATCTACATTATCTTCGCCAACAATAGATACGAATGAATGAATAATTTGTTTTTCTAACATTGGAAATCCCCCTCAAACTGTTAACGTGTTTAGTTATAATAAACAACGTGGTAACAGTGCTTTCATTATAATGATAAAAAAGTTGAGGGATTCTTTCTATGTATAATCATCTAAAGATTAATCTATTTTATCGTTCTTTTTTATATGATTATCTAATAGGAGAAGTGCGAAGTATAAAACGTTTAAGTCTTTGAATTGTTTTGGATCAAGTCCTGTATGTTCTTCAATCTTTTTTAGCCTGTAATGTAATGTGTTAATGTGTATATGTAATTGTTTAGCCGTCTGTTTATAAGATTGGTTATAATCGATAAATAAGCGTAAAGTGTGCATAAGCTCAGGAAATGATAATAAGTTTTCGATGGTACGCTCTAGAAATTGTTCACGCGTTTCGGCAGAAATATCTTGTAAACACATTTCTAAACGTAAATCTTCATTAAATACAATTTTTTTCGTTTCCAATGATACAGAAAGAGCGCGTAATGCTTGTTCGTAACATATGCTCATATTGTTTGAGGTAACTGTTTGTCCAATCCCTATATATAAAGGAATAGAAAATAAAGTTTCGCAGTCTTGTTTTAATCGTTTTAAAAATTGATAAGTTTGCTCTTTGGAGCTCATTGCTGTAAATAAAATAAAACGATCATTTCCCCAGCGAACAAATAGATGCTCTTTTGTTAAAATATTACGTATGTGTTGCCATATTTTACGCTGGAGCATCGTGTCATTTTTGCCAATAGAAAACAAAATAAGTTGTTTTTTCTTATATAAATCAATGCCAAGTGTTTTTGCGCGATCAAGAAAACTCGGGGACCACTCTGTATTTTGAAGCCAATCAAAGACAAAAGCTTCATAAGAACGGTGCTCAAGTTCTAGTTGCTCTAAAAAGTAGTTTTCATGAATTAATAATTCGGTCATCTTACGCAATATTTCTCCGTAGCGTGAAATGTTTTCAGGTTCTCCTGTAATCCCAATGACACCAATTACTTCATCATGAAATAATAAAGGAAGATTCATCCCAGCCTTTACACCTTGCAATCGCCTTTCATCTTCTTTTGTAACGATGACGGTTTTCTTTTGTTTGGCGCAGCGGAGTGCACCTTCATGAAATTGTCCAATTCTTTCTGTATCTGTACTTGCGATAATAACGCCTTCTATATTAATGATAATTATATTTTCTGTAATTAGTCTGCGTACTTCTCGTACAATTTTATTCGCTAAATCAGGAAATAGCATAATTGACACACCTCAAATTCTATTTGTTGTACATTATATATGTAAATTGAGTAAGAAAGGGAAATTTCACACTTTCCACACATTTATTTGTTATTTTACAATTATAACGAAATCATCTGAAGATGGAGGGAATCTTTTGAGAAAGTATGTTTTTCTTCTCTGTTTTTTATTTCTATTAGTAGGGTGTCAAGGAAGTTCATATACACCAATTGCTAAAGATAAAAATGTTATTATAACTACGAATATAAAAGAAGGCAGTATTAGTTTTATTGATAAAAAGGATAAAAAGTTAATTACGACATGGGAACTAAATGAGCCAATGGCCGGAATCACACTGCTTCCAAATGGCGATGAAATACTTGTATACGGTAAGCAATTAGAATATATGTATGTATATTCACTAGCGGAAGGAAGGCAAGTGGAAAAATATAAAACTGGAAAGGGCATTGTAAATGTGGTCGTATCAGCAGATAAAAAACAATTATTTGCTGCTGATCAAAAGGCTCAAAAGGTAAGGTTTTTTACGGTAAAAGGGAAAGAGGCAGGGAGTGTGTCAACCGGAAAAGGACCAATAACGATGGTAGAGCACGATAACCAGTTATCTGTACTAAACTTTTATGATACGAAGTTAACGACAATTGATACAAAGAAAAAAGAAGTAATCCAATCCTTTATGATTCCCCCAGCGTCAACGGGAGCGACAATTAGTCCGAATGGAAAAGAAATATGGATTGGCGGGCATGGTGATGGAAATCAAGTGAATGAGAAAGTATTAGTGTATTCTTTGCAGAGCGGAGAAATGGTACGTTCTTTACACGCTCCGTTTATGCCTGTGAATATAACGAAGGATAATAAGTATGTATATGCATTGAGTCACGGTTCGAATACGCTTAGAAAGTTTGATGTTGGTACGTATAAAGAGGTTGCTTCTGTAGAAGTAGGATCGAACCCATTTGCATTTTTGAAGAGCGGAGCAGAAGGATACGTAGCAAGCTACGATAGTGATGAATTGTGCATCATAGATATGAAGAATTTGAAAATAAAACAAACAATTAAAGTCGGAAAAGGGCCGTTTCAACTCATAGAGAGAGAAGGGAAGGACAATGAGTAAATATAGGGTGCTAGTTGTAGATGATGAAAGTGATATGAGACAGCTTGTTGGTATGTACTTAGATAATTTCGGGTACGAGTGGGGAGAAGCTGAAAATGGAAAAGAAGCTCTACAAAAATTAGAGACGAATCATTATGATTTCGTTGTACTAGATATTATGATGCCAGAGATGGATGGACTTTCAGTTTGTAAAGAAATTAGAAAGACGTCAGATGTACCAATTATATTTTTAACAGCAAAAGGTGAAGAGTGGAATAGGGTGAACGGCTTACGTATGGGAGCAGATGATTATATTGTAAAGCCATTTAGCCCTGGAGAATTAATTGCTCGTATGGAAGCTGTGTTAAGACGTTATACAAAGCAAGAACAACAAGAGGAGGTTCAGTTTGGACCGATCCTGATTAATGAAAAAAGTAGGAAGATTGAGGCGGATGGTGAGCCGATTTCTCTTACAGTAAAAGAGTTTGATTTACTCTATTTTCTTTGCCAACATACGGGACAAGTATTTAGCCGAGAACAATTGCTGGAAAAGGTATGGGGATATGATTATGCCGGAAGTACAAGAACAGTAGATACGCACGTGAAAACGATGCGTTTGAAACTTGGAGAAAGTGGAAACTACATTCAAACTGTTTGGGGTGTAGGCTATAAATTTGAGGTGTAACGTATGTTTACGATGATACAGAAGCTTTGGCTGACAGTAGTATGTGCAGTATTTGTAACAGTTTCTTTTCTTTATTTTGTATCTTTATACTCGTACGAAAAACTATACGTTGATAATTTAAAAGATTCATTAGTAACGGAGGGGAAGGGTCTTGCTGCGCAATATGATAAGCGTGAAGGCATATCAACTTTTGAAGAGAAAGTAAGAGCATTTGATCAAATATCTAGTTCAGACGTTCTTTTCGTATCGAACCCACGTGATTTAAGCGCATGTTTACCTTTTGATGTGCATCATCATTCTCTTATAAGTGAAGGGGACAGGCAAGCATTATTAGATGGGAAAACTGTGACGAAGATAGGATATGAGGAACATTTTGAACGTAATATTATGGGGGTTGTCATCCCTGTTTTAGAAAATAAAAAATTAGTTGGCATTGTATATTCTTATATTCCTTTAAAAAGTATAAAAGACTTAATATATGATATGGGCCTTATTTTGGCACCGTTAGCACTTGCTATAACTTTACTGACAATATGGATTGGTAGAAAGATTATTATTGCTATTACGAGACCACTTTCGCAAATGGAACGAGTTGCTAATCATTTAGCTACGGGAGATTTCTCAGAACGAATTACGATTTCTTCCGAAGATGAAATTGGACGATTAGGAAAAGCATTTAATAAAATGGCAAATTCTTTAGAGACAGAAGATGTAAAGCGTAAGGAATTTTTAGCTAACGTTTCACATGAACTAAGAACACCGCTGAGTTATATAAAAGGATATAGCGAGGCTATTTTAGATGGTGTAGCGAAGGGACCACAGCAGGAAAAAGTAACACAGCTCATTCATAAAGAAGCAGATCGTATGCAGCGTCTCGTTCATGATTTGTTAGATTTAGCACAATTAGAAGGGGAACATTTTCCGTTAAAGAAACAACCTATCGTTTTTTCACAACTGATTGAAGATGTGTTAGATACGTATGAGATTAAATTTATAGAAAAGAAAATTCGCATTTCAACAAATTTAAATCCAGAAATTATTGTAATGATTGATGAGGATCGTATGCAGCAAGTACTTCATAACGTGTTAGATAATGCGATACGGTATACGAATCCAAATGGGGATATTGTGATAACGCTTAGGCAGATAGATGATTACTGTGAATTGAACATAAAAGATACGGGAATCGGTATTGATACGGAGCATTTAGAAAATCTTGGCGAACGTTTTTACCGCGTTGATAAAGCGAGAAGTCGCCAACATGGTGGAACAGGTTTAGGTCTTGCTATTGTAAGACAAATTGTTCATATACATGATGGACAGTGGCGAATTGAAAGTGAAAAAGGAAATGGGACGACGGTTATTATTAAATTGAAAGTACAGGATGAGGGGAGCATGTTCTAATATTTAGGGCATGCTTTTTTGTATAGGAGACAATAGTTATACAGAAAGATATAAATTAATATATAATAAATATCGAAATTTTGACGATTTTATGAACAAAACATTTGTACTTCTTACCAATTCGTTCTAAAATAGTTATGATGCAAAGTTCTTATAAATCGTTTCAATTGTTGTTTGGAAGATACTGAGGTGATTTAACTGGAGTACAAATCGATTAAACCGAAAAAAATTTACGAAGAAGTATCTGAAGCTATTTTAACAATGATTAAAAATGGTACGTTAAAACCTGGTGACAAACTACTTCCTGTACATCAATTAGCTGAGCAGTTTCAAGTTGGCAGATCTGCTGTTCGTGAAGCGTTAAGTGCGCTAAGAGCGATGGGCTTAATTGAGATGAAACAAGGAGAAGGTACATATGTGAAGAATTTCGATTCTTCTTCATTAACAAAATCATTAAACAATAGATTATTAATGAAGAAAGAAGATATTTTGAATTTGTTAGAAGTACGAAAGGTGCTTGAAGTGGGGGCAGTTCGAGCAGCTGCGGCAAAACGTACGGAAGAGAATTTGAAAAATATGAAGCATTGGTTAGATGAAATGGCAAAGAGCATTGGAGATGAAAAAGCTGGTGAAAAAGCAGATTTTCAGTTCCATATGGGAATTGCGGAGTCTTCGCATAACAACATTTTGCTTGAACTCATGAATCACGTTTCAGAGATGATTGCTGAAACAATTGGTGAATCAAGACGCATTATTTTATATGGTGAACAAACAACATCAGAACGACTTATAGAAGAGCATCAAGTTATATATGATGCAGTGTTAAAGCAAGATGTAGAATTAGCGCAGCAAGCAATGCTAGATC
This sequence comes from Bacillus cereus group sp. BfR-BA-01347, assembly GCF_022663835.1. NCBI lineage: Bacteria > Bacillati > Bacillota > Bacilli > Caryophanales > Bacillaceae > Bacillus > Bacillus cereus group sp. BfR-BA-01347. The sequence continues at coordinate 101,599 of NZ_JAKUGG010000014.1, forward strand.
ATTTAACAAATGTAGAACATATTGTCACAGGTAAAAACGATATAAATTCGTAATTTAATCTTTTAAAAATCAAATTTTTTGATAAAATAGAGAGAGATTAAGTAAGCGTTTTCTTTAGAAGAGGGAGAGGATAGGCCATGGTTGAGCCTACTTCTTCTTTTATTAGTCATCTGATGACCATATGTTTGTTGGTGGAGTTGTAAAAAGGGGGAGTAATAATTATGAAAGTTACTTTATTTGTTACTTGTTTAGTTGATATGTTTGAAACAAACGTCGGCAAAGCAACAGTTGAAGTGTTGGAGCGTTTAGGTTGTGAAATTGAATTTCCAGAAGCACAAGTTTGTTGTGGGCAGCCTGCTTATAATAGCGGCCATGTAGAAGCAGCAAAAGAAGCGATGAAACATATGATTGAAACTTTCGAAGATGCAGAATATATTGTTACGCCATCTGGTTCTTGTGCGACAATGTTTCATGAGTATCCGCATGTTTTCAAAGATGATCCAAAGTGGGCTAAACGTGCACAAAAAATTGCTGATAAAACTTATGAATTTACACAGTTTATTGTAGATGTTTTAAAAGTTACAGATGTTGGTGCAAGTTTACCAGGGATAGCTACTATTCATAAATCATGTCATATGACGCGTATGCTTGGAGTAAAAGAAGCACCAGGAATTTTATTATCAAATGTAAAAGGATTAACTGTGAGAGATTTGCCAAACGTGCAAAATTGTTGCGGGTTTGGGGGAACGTTTTCAGTTAAGATGACTCCAATTTCTGAGCAAATGGTAGACGAAAAAGTAGATAGTGTCATGGAAACAGGTGCAGATTATTTAATCGGTGCAGATTGTGGGTGTTTGTTAAACATTGGCGGACGTATTGAGCGTTTAGGAAAAGAAGTAAAAGTAATGCATATTGCTGAGGTACTGAATAGTCGCTCATGAAGGGGGAACATAAGCTATGTCTATGAAAATCAGTGAGAAAAAATTTAATGATCGTGTTGGTGATGGAATTCAAGATTCGTTTATGCGCGGAGCAGTATCTTCTGCACAAACGCGTTTATATACGAATCGCTTAAAAGCTGCAGATGAATTAGGAAACTGGGAAGAGTGGCGTGAACTAGGTGAACAAATTCGTCAACATACGTTAGAAAATCTGGATTATTACTTAATGCAGTTAAGTGAAAATGTATCAAAAAGAGGCGGACACGTGTACTTTGCGAAGACGAAAGAGGAAGCTGCAAAGTATATTCAAGATGTTGCCAAAAAGAAACAAGCGAAAAAAGTAGTAAAATCAAAGTCGATGGTAACAGAAGAAATCAGTATGAACCATGCGCTTGAAGAGATTGGCTGTGAAGTGTTAGAGAGTGACTTAGGAGAGTATATCTTGCAAGTAGATAACGATCCACCTTCACATATTATTGCACCTGCACTTCATAAAAATAGAACGCAAATTCGCGATGTATTTAAAGAAAAGTTAGGCTATGAAAATTCTGATGACCCGTATGAAATGACAAAGTTTGTTCGTAAACAACTTCGTGAGAAATTTATGGATGCAGAAATTGGTGTAACTGGTTGTAACTTTGCTGTTGCAAATACTGGCTCTCTTTGTTTAGTAACGAATGAAGGTAATGCCGATCTTGTCATGTCGATTCCGAAAACACAAATTGCAGTAATGGGTATGGAACGTATGGTTCCTACAATGGAAGAATTAGATGTTTTAGTTGGTTTACTATGTCGTAGTGCAGTAGGTCAAAAGTTAACAAGTTATGTAACGGTAGCGGGACCAATTCAAGAAGAGGAAGTAGATGGCCCAGAAGAATTCCACTTAGTTGTGGTCGATAATGGTCGTTCTCAAATTCTTGGATCTGAATTCCGCCAAGTATTGCAATGTATTCGTTGTGCTGCTTGTGTTAACGTATGCCCTGTATATCGTCATGTTGGTGGACATTCATATGGTTCTATATACTCAGGACCAATTGGTGCGGTATTAACACCACTTTTAGGTGGATATGATGATTACAAAGAGCTTCCTTATGCCTCTAGTTTATGCGGAGCATGTACAGAAGCTTGTCCAGTAAAAATTCCATTGCATGATTTATTATTAAAACATCGTCAAGTTATCGTTGAGCAAGAAGGACGTGCTCCACTTGCAGAAAAATTAGCAATGAAAATGTTTAGTATGGGTGCATCTTCAGCAGCTTTATATAAAATGGGATCAAAAATGGCGCCAGCAGCAATGAGTCCATTTACATCTGGTAACCGTGTATCAAAAGGTGTTGGGCCACTTAAAAACTGGACAGATATTCGTGAATTCCCAGCTCCAAGTAAAGAACGATTCCGTGATTGGTATAAAGATCATAAGAAAGGTGGGGACAAATAATGACAGGATTAATTCAAAACCGTGATGCCTTTCTAGATAACATTGCAAAAGAACTTGGGCGCGCTCGTAAAACAGAAGGTGTAGAGCGTCCAGTATGGAAAAGTAATGTGAATATAGAAACGTTAAAAGATTATTCACAAGAAGAATTACTAGAAGTGTTTAAAAAGCAATGTACAAACATTCATACAACTGTAGTAGAAACGACAAATGACAGTTTAGGTGAAGACCTTCAAAAAGTAATTATGGAAAACGGCGAGGGACCTATTTTATTATCAGCAGATGAGCGTTTTGATGCATATGGTTTAACATCTTTATTTAAAGAAGAACTTCCAAAGCGAGACGTTGAAGTGAACGTATGGGATCCAGAGAGAAAAGACGAAAATATGCGTTTAGCTGAAAAAGCGAATATTGGTATTGCATTTAGTGATTATACATTAGCTGAATCTGGTACAATTGTTGTACAAAGTCATAAAGGGCAAGGACGTTCTTTACACTTTTTACCGACTGTATATTTTGCTATTATTCCACGTGAAACACTTGTGCCTCGTATTACACAAGCAGTTCAGGATATGAATTCACGCGTAGAAAATGGGGAGACAGCGGCATCTTGTATTAACTTTATTACAGGACCAAGTAACTCGGCTGACATTGAGATGAATCTTGTTGTCGGAGTACATGGACCATTAAAAGCAGTATATTTCATCGTATAAAAGAGGGGAAAGCAGGCCAGAAAATGGCCTGCTTTTTTAGTAGAATAAAGGATAATATGAAGTAGAAGTTCTCTCCTTTTTTTGCTATGTTTTTTGGGAAAGGAGAGGAAGGGATGTTCACTTATTTATATGCACTGTTAGCAGGGATGGTGTTTGGTTCTTTTTTTATGCTAGTTGCGATGAGGGTTCCATTAGGTGTTTCTATTATTACCCCGCGTTCACATTGTGATTATTGCAAATATGTGCTAAGGACAAAAGAACTAATCCCCATCATTTCATTTTATATACAAAGAGGCTATTGTACGAATTGTAAGAGGAAAATTCCAATTATGTATGTAACATTTGAATATATAACAGGAGGTATATTTCTTCTTACAGTTTATATGATTGGAATAGAACGAGAGCTTATTATCATTTTATCCCTTTTTTCGCTACTTCTTATTATTTCAGTTACAGATTACTTATATATGTTAATTCCTGATTGTATTTTAATTTCGTTTGCCGTTTTACTCATTCTCGAAAGTGTTTTTGTACAATTAGTTACTTGGACAGATAGTATAGCTGGTAGTGGTGTTATATTTATTTTGTTATATTGCATGCAAAAGATATATCCAGAAGGGCTTGGCGGAGGAGATATAAAACTGCTTTCGTTACTTGGTTTTATAGTAGGAGTGAAGGGAGTTTTTATCGTTTTATTTTTAGCATCTTGTTTTAGTCTTTGTTTTTTGGGGATTGGTATCGGATTAAAACGTATAGAAGTACGAAAGCCAATTCCATTTGGTCCTTTTATTAGTCTTGGGGCAATGTGTTATGTATTAGCCGCTTATTCAAATTAGAGAGTGAATCGAAAATGAACGTATATATGGATGATCAAAGAAGTTGCCCGTTCGGGTATGTGTCCGCAACTACAGTAGAATGTGCCTTGCAAATGGTTCGGGATTATGATGTGAATATTCTTTCCCTTGATTATAATATGGGCTGGGGAGCAAAAAATGGACTAGATTTTGTAGAAGCTTTTTGTACAGAGGGATTATATGTAAATGAAATTCACCTTCATACGAATGATGTCATCGGTATGCATAAGATGAAACAGAGAATGGATAAGGGAAAGGAAGAAGGAGAAATTAATCCTCACCTTTTAGTTAAATACGTGGGAAGCTAAAAACTCCAAAGTAAAACTTTGGAGTTTTTAATGTTTCATATGTGCTTGTAAAGGAATAATCTCTTCTTGTTGAGCTGTTGCGATTTCAGTTTTTTCCTGTTGAACGTCAGGTGTTTTCTTTGTTAAGTAGTGGTATACCATACCGACAAATACTGATCCACCAATAATGTTACCGATTGTAACAGGAATTAAGTTATGAATAGCACCTGAAAAAGAAATTGTCTCAGGATGCGGTGAAACTAAAGATAAAGCAAAGAGTGATAAGTTTGCAATACTATGTTCGTAGCCAGATAAGAAGAATGTGAAAACAAGTAGCATCATGACCATTATTTTTGCTGTGTCACCTTTAACCTGAGAAGGTAAGAAACAAGCAAGACATACGAGCCAGTTACATAAAATAGCTTTAAAGAATAACTGCATCGTAGGTGTGTTCATCTTTCCTTCAACGACTTTACTCATTAAGTGACCGTGATCAATTGCTTCGAAAATTCCAGTTGCGTAAAATAGTAAGGCAAAGAATAACGCGCCGGCTAAGTTACCTGCATAACAAGCAACCCAGTTACGAAGTGTATCAGAAATCGTTGTTTCTTTTCTTAAAGTTGCTACAGTAAAGTACATTGTGTTTCCAGTAAACAATTCAGCACCGCCATATATAATAAGTACGAGAGCAATCCCGAAAAACATAGAAGCAGCTAAATACGTTGCTGGTGAATCTGCAATGTGAAAAAAGTTACCTAATTTAAAACATAGTACAATAATAAAACCGATATAAATACCCGCAAGTGCAGCACGAATGAAATATTGCATTGGGTTTGTATCTAGTATTTTCTTTTTGTTTTTAGCCAGTTTGACAACATAATCTAGTCCTTGTTCTAGCATGAGTAATACGCTCCTTTAGTAAATCTTCTATAAATACTCCTTATATGAATAAAGTACATGGAATTGTTCTCACTTTCAATAAGTTTGTGCAATGTTTCACAAAAAGGACATACATACATTAAGAAAACGTTTACAAAAGGTAGTATAATGGAATTTTTTCTGGACATTGAGAGGAAGAACGGAAAAAGAAAAAGCGCTGTAATTACAGCGCTTTTTCGTCTAAATTCTTTTCTACTTTTACTTCTACTTCTTTTGAGAAGAACCAACCACCAACTGCGATTCCGACTAATACAATCCAGAATGTAAGCTTCCACGGAGTGGATTCTGGGAATGAATGTGGTATTACATTTAATGCAGGGTGTGCTAATGTATAAACTGCTAGCTTCACACCAACCCAACCTACAATTAAGAATGCTGCAGTTTCAAGTCCTGGTTTACGTTTTAAAATCTGTACGAAAGCAGTTGCTGCAAATCGCATAATGATTAATCCGATAAGTCCACCTACAAAGATAACAACGAATTGCCCAGTATCAAGACTACCAATTGTACCTAATCCTGTTTTTGGTAAAGTCATTGCTAGTGCAACAGCAGCTAAAATTGAATCAACTGCGAAGGCGATATCAGCAACCTCAACTTTAAATACAGTCCACCAAAAGTTCTCTTGTTTTTTCTTTGCTTCTTTTTCTTCTGTTTCTTCATCTGTATTCTTTTTAACATATGTTTTAAATAAGTGATTACCAGCGATAAACATAAGGTAGATGGCACCGATTGCTTGCACTTGCCATACATCGACTAAGAACGAAATCATAAATAACGATCCAAATCGGAAAACAAATGCCCCCGCTAATCCATAAAATAGTGCTTTCTTTCGTTTTTCTTCTGGTAAATGTTTTACCATAATTGCAAGAACAAGAGCGTTATCAGCCGCTAAAATCCCTTCAAGTGCAATTAGGATGAGTAATACCCAACCATACTCCAATAATAATGATACATCCATGTACATTCTCCTCTCATTTCTATAAGTTCTAAATAAGTGAAGAATTTCCCCACTATTTAGTTTCCCCATACTCCTGCCTATTAACTTTGGAAGAATCTGGAAATGAATACAAAAAAGACCTCTGCCGTTAATAGGCAAAGGTCTTGCTAGACATATGTAATAAAAAATGCCAACAAAGCCGGAAGAACTAAGTTCTACGTAATGACGACTTTGTTTCCAAGAAATATTCTTGGACGCTACTCCCCTTTGGAGATATGTTATTGTATTCTCATTATATGGATAATTTATACGGTTGTCAACCTGTTAAAATATCTTCATTCGGATATTTTATTTTCGGGTTCTTTTTACGAGCAAATGAAAAAGCCAATGTTAAAGGACCCATTTTCCCAAAAAACATCATAAAGATAATAATAGCTTTTCCGATTATAGTTAAGTGGGGTGTTAAATTCATACTGAGGCCAACAGTCCCAAATGCTGAAAATACTTCGAAAGCACTCATCAATAGAGGAACTCGCTCAGTAATACTTAAAATTAAAATAGCAAAAAAGATAAATGAAATGGAAATAATAGTAATGGTTAATGATTTGACAATGAGAGTATCTTTAATGGATTTTTTAAATACGACAATATCCTCTTGTTGTTGTAAAAATTTAAATACGCCAAAAAATATGATTAAAAATGTTGTTAACTTAATCCCACCACCAGTTGAAGCGCTACCAGCACCAATAAACATAAGGAGCATCATTAATAGGAGGGAAGGTTTTGATAATGTAGAAATATCAACTGTATTAAACCCGGCAGTTCGCGTTGAAATTGCTTGAAAATAAGAGGCCAATCCTTCTTCAAATGGGGTAAAACCTCTCATAGAAAGGGAGTTATGGAACTCGAATATAAAAATAAAAAGGGTAGCAATAATGTTGACGATTAGAGTAGAAGAGAGCATAAGTTTTGAATGTAGTGTAAGGTTTTTAAAGTTTTTCTTTCTTTTTATGTCTACGATTACTGTAAAACCAATTCCACCTAAAATGATGAGAGAGGAAATGACGAGATTGACAAGAATACTATGAGAATGGGACATTAAATTATCGCTCCACACAGAAAAGCCAGCATTGTTAAAGGCTGAGATTGAATGGAAAAAACTATAATAGATCCCTTTCGTAACCCCGTATTTGGGTACCCATTCAAAAGAAAGAATTATAGTAGCGATACATTCGACTGTAAAAGAGAATAAAAATAATGCTTTGGCAAGACGGATGACGCCGCCGATATTCGTTTGATTTAATGCTTGTTGCAGTAAAATCCGATTTTGAAGACCGATTTTTCTTCCGAGCATAATCGCAATTAAGACAGCAAAGCTCATAATGCCCAGTCCGCCTACTTGTATAAGTGTTAAAATGACACATTGGCCAAATAAGGTAAATACCTTCCCAGTGTCTACCACACCAAGCCCTGTAACCGTACAAGCAGAAACGGTTGTAAATAAAGCATCTAGCCATGAGATAGACGTTGTTGTAGCAATTGGCAACTTTAATAAGCATGTACCGATAAGTGATAACATAATAAAAGCCAATGTAAGAACACGGGGAGGACTCATGCGAATATTAATCCGTTTCATGTTACATATCGTTCCTTTCAGTTTGCTTTTACTAGTATGTGAAAAAGTACGATTATGTATGTTAAAAATAGAAAGAGGCAGAGAATATCTGCCTCTAAGCCATATGTTATATTATTATCCACGTAGTTGTTGTTGAGCTAAAGCAACAAGACGTTTTGTTACTTCACCGCCAACTGAACCGTTAGAACGAGATGCTGTATTAGATCCTAAGCTTACACCAAATTCTTGTGCAATTTCATATTTAAATTGTTCAAGCGCTTGTTCTGCACCTGGAACTAATAATTTGTTTGTTTTTACCATGTTGATACACATCCTTATGAGTAGTCCAGTTCAGCTAAGTTCTTATCTAAACTGGTAACGTTATTTTATGTGGAAACGACGTACTCATACGCGGAAGTAATCGGTGCGATTAGAAGTTCTTGGATAGAAAAAAGAGTAGCAAATTTGCTACTCTTTTTTTAGTATTGTCGCTGTTCCTTCCACGACAATATCATCTGATTGATTATATATGTTTGTTTGCAACGTAATGATTTTTTTATCGTCACGCTTCTTAATAACCTCTGCCACAACGCGAAGTGTATCACCGATTTTGACAGGGGCACGGAATGAAACATTTTGGGATAAATAAATCGTATTTTTGCCTGGGAGTTTCGTTCCAAGGATGGTAGAAATAAAACTCGAGACGAGCATTCCGTGAGCAATACGTTCTTTAAACATTGTCGTTTTTGCAAAAGAATCTAAAATGTGAATAGGATTCACATCTCCAGTCAATTTTGCAAAATTGATAACATCTTCATCTGTAATTGTTTTTGTAAGGGATGCTTGATCACCGACTTGAATCTCATCATAGCGAAGCTCCGGAACAGTTTGTGCTTCTTGAAATGGATTCATTTTGTCCTCCTTCTTTTCCATATCGAAAAATGTTAGCCATCTTGATGTAGTAGGAGGAAGAAAGAGTTTTGTTTGTGCTGCGGTTAGCTCCCACATTTTTCTTACTTGATGGAAGTAAATAGATTTTTTGAGTTTTCCTCGAACTTTTTTGCGAGTTCCAACTGTTTTGACTTGAACTCTTCCAAAAAACCCTCTAACTGTTTTTGAGCCTCTTCACGTTGTAATTGTTGTTGCTCAATAAATTGTTTTGTTGTTTCTTCAAATTGACCGCTTGTTTGTGTAAGAATTGACAAAGAAGTTTTTGTAGGAGAAACGGTAAGCTGATGCATATGAGCAGAAAGTTCCTTCCACTTGTCTTGCCATTCGTTAATTTGATCATTTAAGGAGTTTCCAGTTAATTGTTTCACGTAATCTGTATATTGGTTATTGAACTGAGCAGTGAGTTGTTGCAGTTCTTTTTCTAGTTCATCTACTCCTGATGTTAATTTATGCAAAGCGTCTTGTTGTTGTTTTAATGTTTCTAAAGTAAGTTGCTCTAACTGTTTTCCAGCTGAAGAGAAAAGGGAAAGTGATTGAGACCAGTTTTTCCAAAATGCATCGACTAATTCGTATGGTTTAGTTTCCATTGTTTGACCCCCAAATGTTTTTTTGCATATTGTGAACGCAGATTACTCTGCTGTACCACCAGGTGAAGATGAAGAATCCTTTTCATCCTTTTCTGGAGAAGTAGAAAATGGAAAGAATGCATTGGTGTATAACGTGAAAAACGTTCGCAACATATTTTGATAATGTTCAAAAGAAGTCGCACATGTTGTTAAATATTGCTCTCCATATTCAGTTAAAGAATAAATTCTTTTTGCCGGCCCTCCATCGCTTGTATCCCAAGTAGAAGAAATAAGGTTTTCTTTTTCTAATTTGCGTAGTGTTCTATAAACATTACCTTGGTCAACAGAAGAAAAGCCGATATCCATTAGCATTTGAATAAGTTTGTAACCATGAAGACTCCAGTCTTTTAGACAGAGAAGTAAGAAGGGAACTAAGAAGTTTTTTGGCATGGAGTTTGGTTGTTTCGCTTGGTTGCTCTCCAAACTTTCGCGTTGTTCTGGTTCATTTTGTAGCATGATTGTGCATCACCTCATGAATCAGTTAGATGGAATTTTTTGCTTATAAGTGCAATTTACACCTATCTGTTTTTAAAGTCAACACATTTGTTAGAAAATAGAAAAAATAAAATATAGACTTGAAGTTTTATTCAGAATATTAGAAAATAGTGAATAGGTTGAATTGTTTCAAAAACGAAAAAGGGAGTGTAGGTAAAGTGATTGATCAAAAATTCGATCCACTACAAGCATGGAAAAATGCTTATGAACAAACCGAAACATTTTGGGGAAAAGCGCTCAATGAAACAATTAAAACAGAAGAATATTCTGCTTGGATGGGCAGCGTTCTAGATTTGAATTTGTTTTATCAAAAAGCATTAAATGATACGACAAAAAACTATTTAGAACAAGTAAATGTGCCGACGAAAGAAGATATCGCAAGAGTGGCTACGCTTGTTATTAACTTAGAAAATAAAGTAGATAACATTGAGGAGTTTCTAGAAGAGAAAGTAGATTCTTTAGGACAAGCTCCTACATTAAAGCGTGATGTGACGAAAGTAAAACAAGATATTCGTACGCTTGAAACAAAAGTAGATCAAATTGTAGAATTGCTAGAAAAGCAAAATGCAGTACTAGCTAAACTACAAGTACCTGTAAAAGAAGAGGTAAAGCCTGCGAATAAACCAGAAAATAAAAAATGATAAAAACGCTTGTTTATAACAGGTAAAAGAGAGAGGGAGAATCTCTTTTCACGTATAAACAGCGAAACATAATTATATATGGACTCTATAGTATGAGTACCAAAATGATTCATAACAATCGTTCACAAATTCATTTAAGGGGGAAAAGAAATGGTTCAATTAAATGGAAAAGTAGCAATCGTAACAGGTGGAGCAAAAGGAATTGGAAAAGCAATTACAGTAGCATTAGCACAAGAGGGAGCGAAAGTAGTTATTAACTATAATAGCAGTAAAGAAGCAGCTGAAAATTTAGTAAATGAATTAGGAAAAGACGGGCATGACGTTTATGCAGTGCAAGCGGATGTTTCTAAAGTAGAAGATGCAAACCGACTTGTAGAAGAAGCTGTGAATCATTTTGGTAAAGTTGATATTCTTGTTAATAATGCTGGTATTACAAGAGATCGTACATTCAAAAAGTTAAATCGTGAAGATTGGGAGCGCGTAATTGACGTGAATTTAAGCAGCGTATTTAATACGACAAGCGCGGTTCTTCCATACATAACGGAAGCGGAAGAAGGAAGAATTATTAGCATTTCTTCTATTATTGGTCAAGCAGGTGGATTTGGCCAAACAAACTACTCAGCAGCAAAAGCGGGTATGTTAGGATTTACAAAATCATTAGCGTTAGAACTTGCAAAAACAAATGTCACTGTAAACGCTATTTGCCCAGGATTTATTGATACTGAAATGGTAGCAGAAGTACCAGAAGAAGTACGTCAAAAAATTGTTGCAAAAATCCCGAAAAAACGTTTTGGTCAAGCTGATGAAATTGCAAAAGGTGTAGTATACCTATGCCGTGATGGTGCGTATATCACAGGTCAACAATTAAACATTAACGGCGGATTATATATGTAATGAAGTAAGAAAAAAGTGCATATCCATAGCAGGAATGCACTTCTTTTTTTAAGAAGAAAATCGACCAAAAAGGAGATAAAAAAATGACTACATTCGCAACAGAATGGGAAAAGCAATTAGAGCTATACCCAGAAGAGTACCGAAAAGCGTACCGCCGAGTGAAAAGGGCGAGTGAAATTTTATTACGTGAACCAGAGCCGCAAGTAGGATTAACGCCGAAAGAGGTTATTTGGACGAAGAATAAGACGAAGCTTTATCGCTACATTCCAAAACAAGAAAAAACACAAAGAGTTCCAATTCTATTAATATATGCTCTTATTAATAAACCATATATTATGGATTTAACTCCTGGAAATAGTTTAGTGGAATATCTAGTGGATCGTGGTTTTGATGTGTATATGCTTGATTGGGGCACATTTGGTTTAGAAGATAGTCATTTGAAATTTGATGATTTCGTGTTTGATTATATTGCAAAAGCAGTAAAAAAAGTAATGCGAACTGCAAAATCGGACGAGATTTCTTTACTTGGTTATTGCATGGGTGGAACGCTAACTTCTATTTATGCAGCACTTCATCCGCACATGCCAATTCGTAATTTGATTTTCATGACAAGTCCTTTTGATTTCTCTGAAACAGGATTGTATGGTCCTTTATTAGATGAGAAATATTTCAATTTAGATAAAGCCGTTGATACATTTGGAAATATTCCGCCAGAAATGATTGATTTCGGAAACAAAATGTTAAAGCCAATTACGAACTTTGTTGGTCCATATGTTGCTTTAGTAGATCGTTCAGAGAATGAGCGCTTCGTCGAAAGCTGGAGATTGGTTCAAAAGTGGGTTGGTGATGGTATTCCGTTCCCAGGTGAATCATACAGACAGTGGATTCGTGATTTTTATCAAAATAATAAATTGGTTAAGGGTGAACTCGTTATTCGCGGACAAAAGGTAGACCTTGCAAATATTAAGGCGAATGTCTTAAATATTTCCGGGAAACGTGATCATATCGCTTTGCCATGTCAAGTAGAAGCATTACTAGATCATATTTCTAGCACAGATAAACAATATGTATGTTTACCAACAGGGCATATGTCTATCGTTTACGGTGGAACAGCTGTAAAACAAACATATCCGACGATTGGAAATTGGCTTGAAGAGCGTTCTAATTAAAAATAAAAAAATCCAACTAGCCTATGTTAGTTGGATTTTTTTATGAAAAATAACAAAACATAGAAAGGAGAAATTTATATTTTAGGAGTATAATTATGAAACTTATGACGGGTAAGTTGTTTTGGAATACAGGAGTTTCTGTACCTTGTTATCCACTGTTAGAAAATGATATGATATGTGATGTGCTCGTAGTCGGAAGTGGCGAAGCCGGTGCTCATATAGCGTATTCTTTAGCGAAAATCGGTATGAGTGTAATGCTTATTGAAAAAAGAGAAATAGCATGTGGTAGTACATTTGCAAATGTAGGTTTATTACAGTTTCTTCATGATAAATCGTTAACCTCACTTATCCATACATTTGGTGAAGAAAAAGGGGTACGAGCATATAAACTGTGTTACGAAGCGTTACGAACAATGGAGAAAGTGGTACCTACTCTCGATATTGATCCCTATTTTATGCCAAGAAGTAGTTTATATTATGCAAGTAAAAGTGAGGATGTCTCATTTTTACAAGAGGAGTACAATACGTTACAGAATTATGGATTTCCTGTTGAGTATTTTACAGAATCTGATATTAAGGAACGTTATCCTTTTATAAAACAAGCGGCATTGTATACACACGGTGATGCTGAGGTGAATCCGTATTTACTAGCGCATAGTCTTTTGCATAAAGCAAACCAAATGGGAGCTAATATATATGAACATACAGAGGCAATACATATAAAAAAACGGCAAAATGATTTAATTTGTTACACGAAAACAGGAAATCAAATTGTAGCAAAGAATATTATTATGGCGACGGGCTATGAAGCGCTTTTTGGAAAGAAAGAAAAAAATACAACAGTAGAGGCATCTTATGCAGTTGTGACAAATGAAATAGATCAGTTTGATGGCTGGCATGAGCGATCGTTAATTTGGGAAACAGCACGTCCCTACTTATATTTTCGGACGTTTCAAAACCGCATTATGGTAGGCGGATTAGATGAAGCGATGCAAATTCAACCGATTGGTGATACGAAACTATTGCGTAAGCGTGATATCCTTATTAACATTGTAAGAGAGATGTTCCCACAGTATAAGAATATACAAGCAGAGTATTATTGGGCAGCAGCATTTGGTAGTAGTCATGATGGTCTACCTATTTTAAAAGAAGATAAGAAGATACATAATTTATTTTACGCATTATTGCACGGAGGTAATGGAACTGTGTATGGAATGGTATTTGCCAAATTATTTGAGCAGTTATTTACAAATAAAGAAAGTAAAGATTTTTCTTTATTTAATCGATAGAAAAAAGGTAGCGAAGTGATGGAATGAGAGATATAAAAAAGTTTTTACAAAAATTACGTCCTGTACAACTCATCGTTTTGTTTTATTTATTAGCGGTAGTTGTATCGGTGATATTGCTTAGTTTACCGTTTGTTACGAAGCCTGGTGTGAAATGGACATTTATAGATTCGCTTTTTACATCGGTTAGTGCGGTAAGTGTTACGGGACTGTCTGTTATTACGATTTCAGATACGTTTACTACAGCAGGAATTATTGTTTTAGCCCTTATTCTACAATTAGGCGGCTTAGGAATTATGGCGCTTGGTACATTTGTTTGGATCATTACGGGAAAAAAGATTGGTTTGCAAAGAAGAAGATTAATTATGGCAGATCATAATCAAGGAAATTTATCGGGTCTTGTAGAATTGATGCGTTCTATTTTAATTGTAATTATTTCGATAGAACTTATTGGAGCAATCCTATTAGGTACAAGATTTTTACTTTACTTTCCGACTTGGCAAGAAGCTTATTTTCACGGTTTCTTTGCAGCTGTTAGTGCGACTACGAACGGCGGATTTGATTTAACAGGACAATCATTAATTCCATATAAAAAAGATTATATTGTTCAAATGATTCATATGTTACTAATTATTTTAGGCGCGATTGGTTTCCCTGTGCTAATGGAAGTAAAGCAATTTCTTAGTAAAAGGCGACAACAATTATTTCGTTTTTCATTATTTACAAAATTGACGACAACAACATTTTTTGCACTCGTTGTTGTTGGTACAATTATGATTTTTTTACTGGAGAGAAATCATTTTTTAGTAGGAAAGTCATGGCATGAAACTGTATTTTATACATTATTCCAATCTGTGACGACGCGAAGTGGTGGACTTGCTACGATGGATATACGTGAATTGTCACAACCGACGCTTTTATTTATGAGTATATTAATGTTTATAGGGGCATCTCCAAGTTCGGTTGGGGGCGGAATACGTACAACAACATTTGCTGTTAGTATATTATCGCTATACAATTTTGCGAGAGGCGGGAGAACGGTTAGAGTCTTCAAACGTCAGCTACATGAAGAGGATGTGCTGAAAGCATCTGTCGTTATGACAATGGGTATTTTATTATGTGCTACAGCATTATTTATTTTATCTATTACGGAAGATGTACCGCTTATGAGTCTAATTGTTGAAGTCTGTTCTGCTTTCGGAACGACAGGACTATCGACGGGTATTACGCCAGATTTAACAACTGTTGGTAAAATTGTACTCATTGTGCTTATGTTTATCGGTCGCGTTGGTATTTTAACATTTATACTAGCTAGTGGCGGAAGAGAACAGCCACCTCGCTATAAATATCCGAAAGAGCGGATTATTATTGGATAGTATGAAACCATTCTACCTATGTTAGGTAGAATGGTTTTTTAGTCGTTAATGCCAAATTGAGGATGCATAAAAGCATCCTTTTTATTATCTACTTCTTTTTTTAGCAACTCTTGATTTTCTTCTGAAATCCACCCAATATCATTTGTGGGATGGATCCATTCTTCTCCAGCCATAATGGCAGGATCTACTTCATCACTCCAATTGTTAAGCGGACTGTTCTCGGAATTATATTTACTGTCTCCAATTACAACATCATATTGATTCAAAAAAGGTTGTTGCATCGTTTTTCCTGTTCCTTTAAAAGATGGAAAATTCATTTGATGCGGGAGCGTTTCATCTAAAATGGGTGACTGAATTTTATCTTGCTTCTTCAAAATACGAGCTCCTTTTTATAATGATTTCTTCATATGTAGTATTTCCATCTAACGCCTCTTATGTACTTGTTAACACTTGCCAGTAATAATTATTTCAGCTTGCTTCAAACTAGAGTAGAAAGTGATTTCTTGAGAGCAGGTGAATGTATTGGTAAAAAGAAAAGTGAAACAAAATGCGGCAATTAACAATAATAAAACTCCGAAAGAAAGCTTACCAGATGCAGAATTTGCATTAGAGTATGAAGGAGAAAATAGCGCGAAGTATGCAAATCGTAATTCAAAAAAAGGGAAATAAAAATGAGGCGTTTTTTACAAACGCCTCATTTTTTTGTGGGATTATAAAGGGTTTTTTAATTATTTGTAAATTTAGTGTTTTTTATTAGCAGAAAAATGCGAAAAAACATAGAAGTAGCAACGTATTACACAAAAACAAACAACAAACAAAAGATTAATGTTGGTTTAATACTGCTTTTACACTAGTTGTTTATATTTGAGTTGTACATAAGATTTGTAAAAGGAGAGAGAAACAGTGAAAAAAACAATCTTTAAAGCTGTAGCGACTGGAATGGTATTTTCGTTATTAATGGGGTGTGGTGCAAAGAAGGAAGAAAGTGCTGGAGCGAAAGTGAAAGATGACAAATTATCTGGATCATTAACTGTTTACACAGCGATTGAAGAAGAGCTTGTACCAATTTATCTTGATTCCTTTAAAAAGAAATATCCTGATGTGAAATTGAACATTGTACGTGATTCAACAGGAGTTATTACTGCGAAATTGCTAGCTGAAGGAAAAAATACACAAGCAGATGTTGTATGGGGAACTGCAGCATCAAGTCTATTAGCTTTAGATAAAAAAGATATGTTAAAAGGGTACTCTCCAAAAGGAGCGGACCGCGTTCTTTCGCAATTTAAAGATGACAAACAACCTGAAAAATGGGTAGGAAATACTGCATTTATGACGGGGGTTGCTATAAATAAAGAAGAATTAAAGAAGAAAAATTTACCGATGCCAGAATCATACGAAGACTTAACGAAACCAGAATATAAAGGAACGCTTGTTATGCCACATCCGGCTTCTTCTGGAACAGGATTTTTAACAGTTTCTGCATGGCTACAAATTATGGGTGAAGATAAAGGCTGGGATTACATGAAGAAACTTCATGATAATATAGCAACTTATACGCATTCAGGCTCAAAACCAGCGAAATTAGCAGGTGCAGGTGAATATCCAGTTGGCGTATCGATGGTTTATAGTGCTTTAAAGGAGAAACAAAAAGGTGCACCAGTTGAAGTTGTATTGCCGAAAGAAGGATTAGGTTGGGAAGTAGAAGCGAACGCACTTATTAAAAAAGATAATGCAAAAAATGAAAAATTAGCGCAAGCATTTTTAGATTGGGCAATTACTGATGATGTAATGAAGTTATACTTCGAGAAAAATGGATTTGCAACAATTAAAAATGATTATAAACTTCCAGATGGATTCCCGAAAGATGTGACGGAAAAATTATATAAAAAGAATGACTTTAAGTGGGCAGCAGAAAATCGCGACAAAATTTTAGAAAAATGGGAAAAAGAGTTTGGCCAAAAAGCAGAACCGAAAAAGTAAGTGAGTGGGAGAGAGAAAAAATGAGCGAATATTTATCAATTCAACACATTCAAAAACAGTTTGATGCATTTACAGCGTTAAAGGATATTTCTTTTACTGTGAAAAAAAATGAGTTTGTATGTTTATTAGGCCCAAGTGGCTGTGGGAAAACAACATTGCTTCGAATTTTAGCAGGGCTAGAAGAGGCGACAACAGGTAGTATAGCTGTGAATGGAAAAGATATTACAGCATTACCTCCTGGAAAGAGGAATTTCGGAATGGTGTTTCAATCATATGCATTATTTCCGAATTTAACAGCACTTGAAAACATTGAATACGGCTTAAAGACAAAAAAGTATGGAAAAGCAGAAGTAAAAGAGAAGGCGCTATCGGCGTTAGAACTAGTTGATTTACTGAATGTAAAAGATAAATATCCTGCTCAAATGTCTGGTGGACAACAGCAGCGAGTAGCACTTGGACGTGCGCTCGCTCTGTCTCCGGATATTTTGTTACTCGATGAGCCGTTATCTGCTTTAGATGCAAAAGTGCGAGAAAAGTTGCGTAGAGAAATGCGTGATTTGCAAGAAAAAGTAGGAGTAACAACTATTATGGTCACGCATGATCAAGAAGAGGCATTAACGATGGCTGATAAAATTGTTGTAATGAATCATGCGGAAATTATGCAGATTGGAACACCAGAGGAGATTTATCAAAGACCAGCCAATCCGTTTGTGGCAGATTTTATTGGTTCTATTAATTTCTTTTCGAAAAATAATGAAGAACATGCAATTCGTCCTGAACATGTAACAATTGTACAAAAGGACGGTATTAAAACGGTTGTGGAAAGCATGGAATTCCGAGGATCTGTATATCGGACAGAAGTGCGAGTCGTAGAAGAAAAAACACATCTTTATAACGAGAAAATTGTAGTGGATATATTGGCATCAGAAGTGGAAAAAACCGCTATTAGAAAAGGAAAGTCGATTCAAATCTCTTTCTCAGAAAATCATATGTTGTCATATGGAAAGAAGGTCATTGTATAGATGGAGATGTTAGAAAATTTCAAGGTAGAAAGTACGAAAAAAAAGATTAAGAGACGTATCGGTAAAGAAGAGTGGATACAAAGACTATTAATTATTGGTATGCTCCTCGCTTTTTTGATCATGCTTGTATTACCACTATTACAATTGTTTACACAAGCTTTTTATGATAAAGATGGAGCTTTCATTGGAGTTGCGAATTTCAGTAAATATTTCACAACTCCAACGCTAGTTCAATCATTGCAAAATACGATATGGATTTCGGGTGCGACAACAATTATTGCAGTGACACTTGCTTTCGCTTACGCCTATGCGATCGCTCGTACGAATGTGTTCGGGAAGCGTGTATTTCAGTATGTAGCGTTATTACCATTGTTCGCACCAACGATGATGCACGGTATAGCACTTACATATTTATTTGGTAATCAAGGGCTAGTAACGAAAGGAATGTTTGGTTTATTTGAAGGTATACAAATCCCTTTATATGGCCCAGTAGGAATTGTAATAGCTGAAGTTATGTATACATTTCCGCAAGCCTTTCTTATATTGCTAATTGCCTTCCAAGGATCTGATTATCGTTTATATGAAGCTTCTAATATGTTAGGGGCGAGTAAAACAAAGCAATTTTTCACGGTTACTTTACCTAGTGTAAAGTACGGATTAATTAGTGCAATGTTTGTTGTGTTTACACTTAGTTTTACTGATTTTGGGGCACCAAAAATTGTTGGTGGTCAATATAATGTGCTTGCTACTGACGTATATAAGCAAGTAATTGGACAGCAAAATATGCCGATGGGTGCAACTGTCGGAATGATTTTATTAATCCCAGCTATATTCGCATTTGTAGTTGATCGTATTACGCAAAGAAAGCAGGCAAATTTCTTATCTTCAAAAGCAGTACCATACAGAATAATAGCTAATAAGAAAAGAGATGTCATCTCATTCATATATTGTAGTGTGATTACACTTATGATCATTCTATTATTTGTTGCAGTTGGTATTGCTGCAAGTGTGAAAGTATGGCCATATAATATGAGTTTTACATTTGAGCATTTTAATTTTTCGAGTTTAACAGGAGATGGACTTGAAGCATTTAAAAATAGCGTAATTGTTTCAGCAGTTACAGCAGTTATTGGGGCGATTTTCACATTTGTATTCGCATATGCAATTGAGAAAATAGACCAGCTACAATTTTTCAGAAAAACAGGTTACTTTTTCTCTATCGTTCCTTTAGCGATACCAGGTTTAGTACTCGGATTAGGATATGTCTTTTTCTTTAGTCAACCAACGATTCAAATTCTGGGACTATCAGTAACGAATCCGTTTCATTCTTTATACGGAACAATTGCTGTGTTAGTACTAGTAAATATCATTCATTTTTATTCTGTAACATTTGTCACGGCAACGACTGCCTTAAAGAAATTAGACCGAGAGTTTGAGCTTGTTTCGCAGTCGATGGGTATTCCGTTTTATAAAACATTCTTCCGAGTAACAGTACCAATGTGTTTACCAGCAATTTTAGAAATGGTAATGTACTACTTCGTAAATTCAATGGTAACTGTATCGGCAGTTGTATTCCTATATGCAGCTGATTTTAAACTAGCTGCCGTATCAATCGTAAATATGGATGATGCAGGAAATGTAGCGCCAGCAGCTGCAATGAGTGTACTTATTGTTGTTACAAATATTGTAGTGAGAGTTGTATATGAACGGGGAACGAAAGCACTTCGTAACCGAACTTCACAATGGCAAAAAAGATAAGTAAGAAAGGTGATGGACAGAATGAAAATTGAAGCAGTTATTTTTGATTGGGCAGGTACGACGGTTGATTACGGATGTTTTGCACCACTAGAAGTATTCATGAAGATTTTTCAAAAACGCGGCGTTGAAATTACAGCAGAAGAAGCACGTAAGCCAATGGGATTATTAAAAATAGATCATGTAAGGGCACTAACAGAAATGCCTCGTATTGCTGATGAGTGGAAGCGTGTCTTCGGTCAATTACCAACAGAAGCAGACATTCATGAGATGTATGAAGAGTTTGAAGAAATTCTCTTTTCTATTTTACCAAGTTATGCTACGCCGATTGATGGGGTAAAAGAAGTAATCGCTTCTTTACGTGAGAGAGGCATTAAAATCGGTTCAACAACGGGCTATACGAGAGAAATGATGGAAATTGTAGCAAAGGAAGCAGCGTTACAAGGATATAAACCTGATTTTCTTGTTACGCCAGATGATGTTCCAGCAGGCCGTCCATATCCATGGATGTGCTATAAAAATGCAATGGAACTTGGTGTGTATCCGATGAACCATATGATAAAAGTAGGGGACACAGTATCAGATATGAAAGAAGGTAGAAATGCTGGAATGTGGACAGTTGGTGTAATTCTTGGAAGTAGTGAGCTCGGTTTAACGGAAGAGGAAGTGGAGAGTATGGATTCGGTAGAGCTTCGTGAAAAAATTGAAATAGTTCGTAATCGGTTTGTTGAAAATGGGGCTCATTTTACGATTGAAACGATGCAGGAGCTCGAAAACGTAATGGAACATATCGAGAAACAAGAACTTATTATTTCATAAAAGGGGCACGGGATCATGAATGAAAATCACTACTTATTATTAACACCAGGACCATTAACGACAACAAAATCAGTAAAAGAAGTTATGCTATACGATTGGTGTACGTGGGATGATGAATATAATACGATGGTGCAAGAAGTAAGAGCTAAACTTGTATCGTTAGCGACGAAGGAGGAAGAGAAATATACAACAGTGTTAATGCAAGGAAGCGGTACGTTTTCAGTTGAAGCAGTAATTGGTTCTGTTATTCCGGGAAATGGGAAGCTCCTCGTTTGTACAAATGGTGCGTACGGTAAGCGCATTGTTCAAATGGCAGAGATGTTACAGATTGATGTAGTGATCAGTCAAACAGAAGAGTGGGAACCTACTAATATTGTAGAAGTAGAAAAGTTATTGCAAGAAGATAAAGAGATTACACATATTGCAGTTGTTCATTGTGAAACGACGACAGGAATTATAAATCCAATTGTAGATGTATGTAAATTAGGACAACAGTATGGAAAGGTTACAATTGTTGATGCGATGAGTAGTTTCGGCGGGATTGAAATAGACATTGCTGATTTACAAATTGATTTTTTAATTAGTAGTGCGAATAAGTGTATTCAAGGGGTTCCTGGATTCGGATTTGTAATCGCAAAACGTGATGAATTATTGAAGTGTAAAGGGCAAGGACGCTCTTTATCTCTTGATTTATATGATCAATGGGAAACGATGGAAAAACAAAATGGGAAATGGCGTTTTACTTCACCTACACATGTTGTACATGCTTTTTATCAAGCACTACTTGAACTAGAAAAAGAGGGAGGAGTAAGAGCGCGTTACAATCGATATTACAACAATCAAAAACTACTAGTAAATAGAATGGGAGAAATCGGATTTAAGCCACTAGTAGATGAGGAATATCAATCTCCTATTATTACATCTTTCATTTATCCAAAAGAGGGGTTTGAGTTTCAACAGTTATATAACGAATTAAAGCGTTATGGATTTGTTATTTACCCTGGAAAAATTTCGAAAGTAGATACGTTTCGCATTGGAAATATCGGTGATGTACATGAAGAAGATATTAATCGCTTAGTTGATAGTATTGCTAAAGGAGCTGTTATTGGGTGAAAGTATTTTGCTTAGGTGGAGCAGGTAAAATTTGTCGCGAAGCTATTTTGGATTTAGTTCAATTTTCATCTTTTGAGACGATTACTGTAGCTGATTTTAACGAGGTAGAGGGCCGTAAAGTAGTAGAATGGCTCAACGACCCTCGTGTTGATTTTGTAAAAGTAGATGTAACGAATCACGAGGATACGGTTGCAAAAATGATTGGTTATGACATTGTAATGGACGGTACGACGATAAAACTAAACGGATTGTCGACTCGCTGTATTGCAGAAGCAGGCTGTCACGGTGTGAACTTAAATGGATTTGGTGAAGAAAATGAATCGCATGCTATATTTGTTCAAAATGAAAAAACATGTTTACCTGGATTTGGCATGACGCCAGGTGTAACGCAAATGATGGCAATGCATGCAGCAAATCAACTGGATACTGTAGAGTCCGTCCGTGTAAGTCACGGTTCGTATCGTCCGATTGCTTTTTCTGCTTCAATTACAGAGACAACGACATATGAATATGATCCACATTTACCATCGCGTATAGTGTATGAAAATGGTGAATTTAAGCAAGTACTTCCGTTTGCGCGTCCGAGAGAAATAGAATTGCCAGCGCCTTATGGTAAGGCAACGCAGTATATCATTCCGCATTCTGAAACGATTACGTTAGCAAAGGCACTAGAAAATAAAGGTGTCAAACTGATAGAGACGAGAGGAACTTGGCCAAAGCAAAATATGCAACTTGTACGTGCTTTATATGATTACGGCATATTGCGTAATGATCAGATTGAAATAAACGGGAAAGAAATAGGTATTATGGATTGTATTTCGCAGTATTTATTACAATCGAAAGAAGGACAAGAAACAGAGCTTTATGGATATGCACTTCATGTAGAAGTAATAGGTATGAAAAATAATGAGAAGCAAAGACATGTGTTATATCATACACACCCGTTATCTGATGGTTCTGTTGTAGGATGGGAAAAATTAAGAGCGTATACGAGAAACGTCGGTATTCCATTTGGGATTGCTGCAGAGTTAATTGCAAATGGAAATGTAAATAGGGTGGGTGTTGTTACGCCTGAAGAAGCCTTTGAAAATCCACAATTGATTTTTGATGAGCTAGCAAAGCGTGGTATTCATATTCATGAAGAAGTTGCTACTTACAAAGAAAATTATAACTTTGTATAAGTAAGGAAGTTTATGAGGGAGATATAAATGGGGTGAAGCTATGTCTGTAGTAGGAGAAGAAAGAAAGCGAACCATTCTTGAAAAGGTAGAATTTAAAGGGAAAGTAAAGGTTTCAGAATTAGCGAGAGAATTTGCTGTATCAACAGAAACGATTCGTCGATATTTAGAAGAATTAGATCGTGAAAAGAAGCTGAAAAAAGTGTATGGTGGAGCTGTTCAACTTCCAGGCGCTGGAGTAGAGGCACCAATGTTAGAACGAGAGATGCTGCATATAGAAGAGAAGAAGAGAATTGGGTATAAAGCAGCAACGTTTGTGGAAGATGGAGATGTGATTGCAATTGATGACGGAAGTACACCACTTCAAATGGTGCCATATCTTGTACATCGTAAAAATTTAACGATTGTAACAAGTTCATTTCCAGTAGCGACACAATTAATTTCTTCTATTAATAAAAAGATGTTTCACGGTGAAGTTTTATTTATTGGTGGGAAAGTATCTCCAAAGCATTCACGCGTATCAGGATCTATTTCGCAGCAAGTCATCCAGCAATTCCATTTTCATAAAGCATTTGTTTCGATTGATGGATTATTACCTAGTTTTGGAGTTTCTAGTTTTGAATTGGAAAAGGCGAAACTGTCAGAGGCGATGATGAAATTAGCTGAGAAAACATATATTTTATGTGATCATACGAAGGTAGGCGTGAAAGGGAATTATCGTATAGCAGCAATTTCGCGTATTCAACACGTAATTTGTGATAAAAAAATGCCATATAGCTTTGAAGAAGAACTTATGAAGCATAATATTCAGTGGACAGTTTGTTAAATACAGTGAAAGCACATAAACACCCGCCTAATTTTTAGGAAGGAGTTTTATTGTCTGCAAATCGTAAAATAAAAGATTTGCATTTATGCAAAAAGTGGACACATTTTCTCACCTCTTTCATATAATTTACCAATACAAAAAAAGTTGGTCGAAGGAAAGAAGGGAGAACATGTCAGAACGAATATATAATAAACTTGTATTGTACGCGAATATTTTGCAAAAAATCGGTGTCATCAATGAGAAGGAAAAAAGTGAAATTCTTCATACGATAGGTAAAAAATCCCTTTGAATAAAGGGTTTTTTTTATTTTTATCTTTAAAAATATAAATTTAATGTAATATTCTCATTGACAATGATAATGATATTCATTATCATTTATTTGTGAGTAATTGATAAGTATTATCAATTAAGAAAATTATATATGATAGGGGATATTATTTTGAAAAAAAATTATATGAAGGCGCTAGTAGTAGCGACAACATTAGCAATTCCATTTGCTACGTACTCTACTCCAGCATTAGCGGCATTAAAAGTTGAAGCAAATCAATCGGTAGCAGCAGCGAGTGATCGCACGTATGATACTGAGATTAAAATATATAAGGACCAAAAAGACGAGCCATCTATGGTTTCTCAATATATAAAAGATCCTAAAGTAACGATTGCAGCTGGCAAAAAAGTTGTCACTGTAACAATGCAAGATAGCGATTATTTTCAATATCTTAGAATAGAAGATAGAAACCAGCCAGGTGTATTTCATGATGTGAAAGTTTTGTCAGAAGATAAGAGGAAGAATGGAACGAAAGTAGTTCAATTTGAAATTGGCGAGTTTGAGAAGAAGAACAATATGCAAATGCATATACTTATTCCGGCTATTGGATATGATCACAAATATCAAGTTCAATTTGAAATTAAAGATCCAACTGTAGGTAACAAAGAAACAGAGAAACCAGATGATAACTCTAATTCAGGCAATACGGAAACGGATAATCCAGTTGATAATCAAAATATGATAACAGATAACAAATTAAGAGAGCTTGTTAATAAAAAAGTATTTAATAGAAAAGATTTAAATACACCAATTACGAAAGATGAGTTATTACAAGTAAAGGATTTGTTTTTAAATACAAATGAGATACTTGATTATAGTGCATTAAAATATATGCCAAATTTAAAATCTTTAACAGTTGCGAATGCGAAGATAAAAGATCCGTCGTTCTTTGCGAACTTAAAGCAATTAAATCATTTAGCTTTGCGTGGTAATGAATTTGCAGATGTAACGCCACTTGTTAAGATGGATAATTTAGAATCCCTTGATTTAAGTAATAATAAAATTACAAACGTTGCACCACTAACTGAAATGAAAAATGTAAAAAGTTTATATCTATCAGGCAACCAAATAGAAGATGTAACAGCATTAGCGAAAATGGAACAACTAGATTACTTGAATTTAGCAAATAATAAAATTAAGAACGTTGCTCCATTAAGCGCTTTGAAAAATGTAACATACTTAACTTTAGCAGGTAATCAAATTGAAGATATTAAACCGTTATATTCATTACCTTTAAAAGACTTAGTATTAACGCGTAATAATGTTAAAGATTTATCGGGTATTGATGAAATGAAGCAATTAAATAAATTATTTGTCGGGAAAAATCAAATTAAAGATGTGACACCACTTACTAAAATGACTCAGCTTACAGAATTAGATTTACCTAATAATGAATTAAAAGATATTACTCCATTATCAAGTTTAGTAAACTTACAAAAGCTTGATTTAGAAGCGAATTATATTTCAGACTTATCACCAGTTAGCAATTTGAAAAAATTAATATTTCTAAGTTTTGTTGCAAATGAAATCCGTGATGTCCGACCAGTTATAGAACTAAGTAAGACGGCTTATATTAATGTCCAAAATCAAAAAGTATTTTTAGAGGAAACAGAAGTAAATAAAGAAGTAAAAGTACCTGTATATGAAAAAGATGGTGAGGTTTCTACGAAAATCCGTCTGAAGAGCGATAATGGTACGTATAGTAATGGTGTAGTGAAATGGAGTACACCAGGTGAGAAAGTATATGAATTTGGTGTGAAAGATCCATTCGCGGATACAGGAATCTTCTTTACAGGATCTGTTATTCAAAATGTAGTAGAAAGTAAAGACGGTAATACATCTAAAGAAGATGAGAAAACAGAAGTGGTAGAATTTAAAGATGTACCAAAGGGACATTGGTCAGAAGAAGCAATTAATTACTTAGCGAAAGAAAAATTATTTATAGGCTATGGAAATGGTGAATTTGGATTTGGTGATAACATTACTCGTGGACAAGTAGCACTTCTAATACAAAGGTATTTAAAATTAGAAAATAATCTAGAACCAAAAACGGCATTTACAGATACGAAAGGAAATATGTATGAAACGGCTATTGATGCAGTGGTTCAAGCTGGAATTATGACAGGATATGGAAATGGTATGTTCCGTCCGGATGGAGTATTAACTCGATATGAAATGTCAGTAGTACTACAAAGAGTATTTCAGTTAAAAGAAAATGAAAATAGTACAGAGAATTTTCAAGATATACCAAATGACCATTGGGCGAAAGGGTATGTGAAAGCTTTAGTAGATAATAAAATATCAAAAGGTGACGGGGAAGGGAATTTTTTAGGAGATAATTTCGTAACACGTGAACAATATGCGCAATTTTTATATAATGCAATAAAGAAATAAAAAATGAGGAGAATGCGCTATTCTTTAATTAAAGAATAGCGCATTTTTTATGTACAAAATGAAATAGGAAATAGATAGGAGTATAGACATATGAATAGCCTATTTTAAAGAAGAACGACGAAACTATATTGACAAAAAAGCGTTCTCATGTGATAATTCAATTAAATTTTTAGAATAATCAAAAAATACTCCTTTTACATAGAAAGGATTCGAACCTTATATGAATATTATGCCGGGGGTGACGAAATGTTATTTTTTCTGAAGAAATGGAATGAATTAAAAGATGTGAAATCTGAATTGGCACTTCGTGATTGGTTTTATGGTACCAAAATTAGCTTATCGCTATGTACGTCAAAAGAGCCGTTAACATTTTTAGTAAACGTTGAGGGAAGAGATAAAGGGCTATTTTCGGAAGAAGATTTTATTGTCGTAAATTGCATGTGCGAGTCAGTATTTGAAAATGAAGAAAAACCAGCTGCAGAGTCATTTATGCATGCGGATATTTATAAAAAAAGTAGTGCAGGATGTATTTTACAAGTGCAGACTGTAGATAGTCATTTAATATCAGAGTTATATGGGGAAGAAGGAGAAGTAACGTTCGATAAACGCAGTGTGGAGCGTGTTTTCGGAAAAGAAGGTATAACAGAAATGACAATTCCAATTGTAGAAGATGAAAAAAAATTCGCTGATTTATTAGAAAGCAATGTTCCGAATTTCATTGAAGGTGGAGGGGTAGTTCTTGTTCATAATTATGGCATGATTGTGTGGGGAAAAACGCCAGAAGAAGCGAAAAAATGGTTAGAGGGTATAGAATATTTAATGAACTATCATGTAAAGTTATTAATGATTAAGGGTGCAAGGAGCTCTGTTATATAAAAATGGATGTGACATGGCTACAAGTTAATAATAAATGAAAGCGTTTTAAAAATAATTTCACTCATAAAATATAGGTCTCCTTATTATATATAGATTACATGTTGACATGTAAGGAGGAACATATTTTGCGAGTTAAATATCATTTTCTGCCAAAACAGCAAGTAACATTTTGCAAGATAAATGATTCTGGTGAAGAGGCACTGCAAATGATGAACGAAACGGGATTTCGAGCCATCCCAGTATTAGCAGAAGATGAGAAGAAATTCACGGGGATTATTTATAAAGTAGATTTATTAGAAAAAAAATGCAATAGCGGATTAGAGCATGTAAGTGCAGGAGATATGCTCGCTGATTCTAATGCATTTATTTTTGAAAAGGATTCCTTCTTCAGAGCTTTTTATGTAATTCGTCGGCTTCCGTTTTTAGCCGTGCTAAATGATTATAATGAATTTGTTGGTATGTTAACGCATTCGAATATATTTGATGTTATTGAAGATTCATTTGGTATGCGAACAGGTGGTTATATATTAACAATTGCAACACAAGATTGTAAAGGAACGATTAAAGAGCTTGGTACATTGTTAAAAGCATATAATATTGGTGGCCTATTTACGCTAGATAACGGTGATCAATATATCCGCCGCGTTATTGTAAATATATCAGATGAGTTAGATGAAACAAAATTAAAGCAATTAATCGGAAAAATAGAGAAAAAAGGATTCAGAGTGAGTCACGTAGATTATATTTAAGTTAAAAAGAAAAGTACCTATCTGTTATATATAGATAGGTACTTTTTTGTCCCGCTATTTGTGGGCAGTAAAATCCATGTCTCAAAATTTGGTGAAAGCAAAGAAGTTAGGTGGGCGGGTGTTGCCCGTAAAAGCCCGATTGGTGAGGGCTAATTAAAGTTTCACTTTATGTGAGTAATGAACTTTATTTTGAAACAGGAGGCGGGGATAATGCTAGATCAGATAAGAAAATAAAGTCTGCATGCTCACGAATTTTAGGGATAGAAGTTTCAATAACGCGTGATGTAATTTCACCTGGAGGACCCACATGCCCGATAGCTACCATAATAGGTTTTTCTTGAATTTTTTTGATGAGTAATTGGGCTTGTTTTGAAATATGCCTTGCTGTATACACATCATCAAAAAATAGTTGGTTTTCAATAATAGGAACTCCTAATTCTTTTCCGATTTTTGGGACGACACTATTAGGGTTAGTTTTACTATCTAAGTAAAATAAACCGTGTTTTTTACAAGCAGCAAGTATAAGGCGAACAATTCTTTCATCCGCTGTTACTTTTGAGCCCATATGATTGTTCATTCCAATTGCATGCGGTACTTCTTGAATCGCTTGTTCAAGTCGGTTGTTTATTTCTTCATCACTTAAATCAGTTGTAATTGCTTTCGGCCCAAGCCATTCTTTTTTGCCTTTTATAGGTTCCATTGGCATATGTATAATAACTTCATGGCCTTTCTTATGGGCAGCTATTGCATCTTCTTTTGTGGAAGGAAGAAAAGGCATAACAGCAACAGTGAGTGGAATGGGAAGTGATAACATTTGATTAGTCCCCTTCATATTATTACCGAAATCATCAATGACAATAGCAACTTTATTCGTATGAGCATTTGCTTGAATAGGAAATAAGAAGGACGGTAAAAACAAAACAATGATGAATAATGCAATCGTATATTTTCGCATATAAATATTTCCTTTCTATTGTTATCCCGCTATTTGTGGTAGTAAGACTCCCACCTCAACATTGGGCTGGATAGGTGGGAGATTCACTGCCTACCCGATTGGTGAATGCTAATAATCAGTGGGGGCTGAACAAAAAACACTGATTAAAGTTTCACTTTATCAATCATCATTATGTTTTGCTTTTTTATATAAATTAAACAAAAAATGTCGAAGAAAAGTAGGTGGAAAATTAAGAATCCCCGGTTTACGTAGAATTTATAAAAAAACAAGATGAAAAAAATGTCTATTATTGCGAATGTATTTACAAAGATAGAATAATTTGTAATAATTCTCAAAGTGAGGGTAAAGATTTGTAAATTACAGGGAGAAAATGTTAAAATTTCTGATTCTTCAAATTTGCATATGATTAAGTAGTTAAAAAAGTCAATGGAGAAGTGAAGTTAAGAGCATGGAAGTATAATAAGGGGGATATGGATGTTTACTGTAAAAAGGAAGTACACATTAGAAAAGCTTTCACGTGATATTCATATGAAACGTGAAGAAATGATTCAACTAGGATTAACAAGTGGGTTAAATAGTAGGGAGACAATTCAAGTTAGTCAAGAATTGGACAAGCTTATTTTACAATATCAATGTTATAAAGACAAACAAACACCGAAATGGTTTTCAATTATAAAAATACCTATTTTCCAAATCGGGTATGAAGGAAAATCAAATAATTTTTGGCGAATGCTTGTGGCTGGTTTTATGAAATAAGTATAATTACCCTTATAGGATAAGGATAATTATACTATGTGTAACGGAATTTCGATATGAACTGTCGTTCCTTCGTTTTCTGTACTGTCAATAAAAATATGCCCATTATACATCTCTACAATTCGTTTACATATGACAAGTCCAAGACCTGTTCCAGTATCTTTATTAGTAAAGAACGGATGAAAGAGGTGTTTTTGAATATGTTGCGGAATCCCTTTTCCAGTATCTGTAATCTGCAATTGTGCGTGTGTTTCATTGTTTTTTACTACAATGGTTAGTGTATCACTAGAAGTCATGGCCTCAATTGCATTTTTTGTAATGTTTAAAACCACTTGTTTCATATGGTCTTTCGAACAACGGATATGAACAGGATGGTCTGGCAAATGTAAATGGAATACAATGTTATGTAAATTCGCCTCAGATTGAATAATTAATGCTATCTCATTTAGAATTGTTCTTACATCATATGTTTGTTCGATGATGGCGGTTGGCTTTCCGAGAATAAGAAATTCACTTACAATTTCATTGATTCGCTCTATTTCTTGTTCAATTACGGAAAAGTAGAACTGATCTTGCTCATCTTTATATTTCTCTTTTAATAGAGCGACGAGTCCTTTAATTCCAGTAAGAGGATTACGGATTTCGTGTGCTGTACTCGCTGCAAAAGTTCCAACTAATTCAATTTTCTGTAGTTCATTTTGTTGTCTTTCAAGTTTTGTTTGACGTTTTAACAACATGTATTGAACAAGTAAAAATAAAATAGACATTAAAAATAAAGTAGCGATACACTCTATTGTAACCCACTGGTATAAGGTTTTTTGATGAATAGGTAATGGAGAAACAGAGACCTTCCAATTTAATCTTTGGAGTGGGGTAGTAAGCATATTAGAATGCGTATCACTTGTGTCGTTATTATCATCGGTTAGAAAAACTACATCATGTTTATCAGTTACCTCAAAATGGTATTGTGGTTTAATGGCATTTAAAGAAGATGAAATGTAATCAAAGCGTAAACTAGCTAATAATAATCCTGAGAGCTCCTTCTGTTTATTAAATATGGGAGCAGCAATCATAATAGCTTTATGTCCAAGAACGCGATCAGTAATGACTGATGATACAGTGGTTTTTTTAGTTTGGAGCACGTCTTGAATATATTTACGGTCTGAAACATCTATAGGCTTTGATTCATCTTCAGATGCGATTGTAATGACTCCTTCTGGTGTAGCGTAATATAGACCAGAAAAGCGTGCATCGTTTCCATCTGTATCATGTACAATTTGTTTAATGCCATTTATATTACCAGTCTCGGTGCCTACAACTTTTGCAAGCATGTCTAAAGCAGAAATTGCTTCACCAAGATGATGATCCAAATAATCTCTATATAAAAAGAGAACTGTATGAGCGGATAATTTGTTTTCCTGTTTCATTTTATATGTATGATACGAATAAAATGTAGCACCAATCCCTATTGTCGGTAGGATAACAAGCAATATATATATAATTATGCTTTGGAATTTGACTTTCAAATGTGGTACTCCTTCTTTTTTTATTATCATTATATATAAACTATGTTAAAATTGTCATGTTTTTATTCAAGAATGATTCTTAATATATTAGGGGAGAGGAAATGAATGAGTGAATGTTCATTCGGAATTCACATGAAGTATGAAGTGGCATTTTCTTTTTATTGCTGAGAATTTAAGTGAAGGGTTGAAAGTTGTATGACATCAAATAATGAACGAGAAGATATTTCTCAATCTTTAAAAGTATTTATTGCATTATCTCGTGTACATCGTTCTGTTATGGATACTACAAATAAATCTATACAAAGTAACGGGTTAAATCCAACTGAATTTGCTGTATTAGAACTGCTATATCATAAAGGCGGTCAACCACTTCAGCAAATTGGTGAGCGCATTTTAATAGCTAGTGGCAGCATTACATATGTTGTAGATAAGCTGGAGAAAAAGGGATTAGTAAAGAGAATCCCATGTCCGAATGACAGACGTGTTATTTACGCGCAATTAACTGAGTCTGGCGAGACCTTTATTGCTTCTATTTTTCCGGGGCATGAGAAAGTTATACATCAGTCTTTTGAAATGTTAACGAAAGATGAAAAAGATGAATTACTTGATTTATTAAAAAAAATTGGGAAGTATGAAAAATAATATGTTCCAAAGGAGCTTTGGATAAGTAAATCCAAGGCTTTTTTATTTGCAATGAACTCAGGGCAGTCACTGCCGAATTTTGTTGAAAATTAAGAGGGAATTCGAGAATACGTATTGAATTATAATAAAGGTATGTAATGGAGAGGAGGCTCGTTCATGTCATTTAAAGACTATGAATATAAACGCCCAAATATTGAAGAGTTAAAAGAGAAATTTACTGTTGCTTTAGAGAAGTTTGATAACGCAAAAACTGTAGAAGAACAAAAACAAGTCATTCATTCAATTAATGAAATTCGCAACGATTTCGGTACAATGGGAAACCTTTGTTACATTCGCCATTCTGTTGATACGACGGATACTTTTTATAAGGAGGAGCAGGATTTCTTTGATGAATTCTCTCCAGTTGTACAAGGATATGGTACAAAATATTATAAGGCACTCATTAATTCTCCATTTCGTGAAGAATTAGAGGCGTATTATGGAAAACAATTATTTGCTCTAGCAGAATGTGATTTAAAAACATATTCAGATGAAGTCGTGAAAGATTTACAATTAGAAAATAAATTATCATCGCAATATACACAGTTATTAGCATCTGCAAAAATTGACTTTGCTGGAGAAGAAAGAACGTTATCGCAACTGATTCCGTTTATGCAAGGAAAAGAAAGAAGCGAACGTAAAGCAGCAAGTGAAGCATACTACGGATTTTTAGCTGGAAATGAGGAAGAACTAGATCGTATTTATGATGAGCTTGTTAAAGTGAGAACGAAAATCGCAAAATCTTTAGGTTTCAAAAACTTTGTTGAACTTGGATATGCAAGAATGTACCGTACAGATTATAATGCGGAGATGGTGGCTAATTACCGTCAGCAAGTGCTGGATTATATCGTTCCCGTTACAACGGAATTAAGAAAGCGACAACAAGCACGTATCGGTGTAGAGAAGTTAGCTTATTACGACGAAAACTATGAGTTTGCTACAGGTAACCCAACTCCAAAAGGAGATGCGGATTGGATTGTTGATCATGGAAAGACAATGTATAAAGAGTTATCGGCTGAAACAGATGAATTTTTCAATTTCATGCTAGATAATGATTTATTAGATTTAGTTGCGAAAAAAGGAAAAGCTGGTGGCGGATATTGTACATATATTGAGAATTATAAAGCGCCATTTATTTTCTCAAACTTCAATGGAACATCTGGTGACATTGATGTATTAACACATGAAGCGGGTCATGCTTTTCAAGTATATGAAAGTCGTAAATTTGAAATTCCAGAATATAATTGGCCAACATATGAGGCATGTGAAATTCACTCTATGAGTATGGAATTCTTTACATGGCCATGGATGAAGCTATTCTTTGAAGAAGATGCAGATAAATATTACTTCTCTCACTTAAGTTCAGCACTTCTGTTTTTACCTTATGGTGTATCTGTTGATGAATATCAACATTATGTATATGAAAATCCTGAAGCATCACCTGAAGAGCGTAAGACAGCATGGCGTAACATAGAGAAGAAATATTTACCACATCGTGATTATGAGGATAATGATTATTTAGAGCGCGGTGGTTTTTGGCAACGTCAAGGGCATATTTATAGCTCACCGTTCTATTATATTGATTACACGCTTGCTCAAATTTGTGCGCTACAATTTTGGAAACGTGCAAGAGATAATAGACAAGAGGCGTGGGAAGATTATGTGAATCTGTGCCAACAAGGTGGAAGTAAATCGTTCTTAGAATTAGTAGAAGTTGCAAATTTAACATCACCATTTGCCGAAGGCTGTGTGAAAAGTGTTATTACAGAAATTGAAGCATGGTTACATGCGATTGACGACACAAAATTGTAAAAAACATGCACTTTTTTTCACATGTTTAACATCGACATAATGGGAAAATGATGAGATAATAAAAGAAAATTCAGAATACTAAAGAGGTGTTTCTAATAAGGAGCACCTCTTTTGACCAACAAAAGGGGGGAACAAGTATGCTTCAATCTAATATGGATGTAAGTTTAGAAAGTTTAGTAAACTCATTACAGTCTACTCGAAGCACGCTATTATCAGAAATTGAAATGTTAAATGACACCGAAGTGAATGTAAAGCCACGCCGTGATAAATGGAGTATTATTCAAATTTTACACCACTTGCATTTAGTTGAACAATCTGTCACGTCTGCCCTTGTATATGCTTTACAAAAAAATGAAAGAAACATGACTCCATTTAAAGACCTCCAACTTACGCTTGATCGCACACATAAACGAGAAGCTCCTCAGCAAATGCAACCAACAGAAACTTTAATGAAAAAACAGCAAGGAATTCAATTGCTAGAACATTCACGACAAGAACTATTACACGCACTTCATAGTGTTATAGATGAAAAAGATCTATTTGAAAATGGATTAAAGCATCCTGTTTTTAATGATCTGAATTTGTATCAATGGGTTCAATTTCTTGATTTGCATGAACAAAGACATCTTACGCAGTTAAAAGAGGCGAAACATGCAATTTTGCAGCGCTAAAGTGGAAGAAGTGGGAAACCACTTCTTTTTTGATACGTGCATAGTTTTCTTTCTTATTTTGGAATACTACATGGAGAAAGAAAAGAAGGAGTTGAAAAAACATGTCTAAGAAGAAGCGAGAAGAAGAGCGCGCCTGGAAAGCACGTAAAGAAAATCAACAACCACACGGAAAAGTGAAAGCTTTTGCTGAATTAGTTGAAGGAACAGAAAAAACGTGATGAGTATTTCATCACGTTTTTTGTATGAGTGGAAACGTTAATAAAAAGGTTGTACCGATTCCTTTTTCACTTATAATATCAATTTTTCCATTCATAGCTTGAACAACACTGAATACGACCATCATTCCAAGTCCAGTGCCTTTTTCTTTCGTTGAATAAAAAGGAGAGCCAAGACGTTTTACTTGTTCCGAATCCATACCGACTCCTGTATCTTTTATATATAACTGAATATGCTTATGATCAGGAACTAATGTGAAATAAAGATCACCGCCTTTTGGCATAGCCTCAATGCAATTTTTTAAAATATTTAATAAACATTGATTTAGTTTTTGCTTTTCTCCAGCGATAAAAAAAGAAGTGCTTTGCTTTATATAATGAGTACGTACATTTGTTAAATTAGCAAGCGGTGTAATTAACGACAATGCATGTAGTAATTCTTCTTCTAACTGTAATGTTTGCTCTTTTTCAATGCTAGGTTTGGCAAAGGTTAAATAATCTGTAAGAACATGATTTGCTTGTTCGATGCCGTTAATGGCAATGTCAATATATAATTTTCGTTCCTGCTCAGTGCATGTATCTGATTGTAACAGTTGTAAAAACCCTTTCGTTGAAGTTAATGGATTGCGAATTTCATGAGAGATAGATGCTGCCATTTCACCAATTAAATGAAACTTTTCAGCATTTATAAGTTCGTTTTGGAGACGAACTTGAGTTTGTAATATGTGTAGTAAATATAAAATTAGGATTGTACCAAGCATTGAACATAACTCATACACAATAATATGCGGTATATAATCAGTCTTATTTGTAACCTTGGAAAGGAAGAAGGGTATCCAACTAAATCCGTATGTGAGACTGTAGATAATAGCAAGTGTTATTTTTATACGATTAGAAGTTCGATTGAAAAATTTATATGTTAATAGTAGAACAATAAATAGAAGAACAGAACCGATAAGAGATGGGAAAACACCTACCCCACCTAATAATAAGCGATATATGTTTAATACAACTAAGATAGAACCACCAGCAATAGGCCCTCCCGTTAATGTACCGACAATTAATACAATATGGCGCATATCAAATTGAAAACCATTATTTATTTTTGCTGCAAATGTAATACAGAGTACGGTAGCGAGGCAACAGAGTACAATAAATATAGCTGAATTTAATTTAGGAGAGCGTTTCCCTTTTTGATTCCAAAATAAATGATATACGAGCATTGTAATCAGGATGAATAATATATTTAAAAAGAGATAAATAATAAAGGATTTCAGTGGGATGCCCCCTCTCTTCTTATATTAAATTAATCATACTATAAAATGAAAGAAATGAAATGAAAAATAACCGAAAAATCAGAAATTTTTACGCTAGTATACAATATGTTACAATAAGCTGTGTCAATGAAAGAAGAAATTCCGTGCACCGCGCGGGAGAGGTTCGCGAACTCCCTCTATAAAAAACTATGGAAACAACAATATCCTTAGGTATTGTTTTGTTTTTTTATTGTGACAGTTCAAGAACGTTCTTTCTTCTTATTTATAGTAGAGAAGGAGAATGAGTGTAATGAAAAAAGAAAAAGCAGTTGTTGTTTTTAGTGGAGGACAAGATAGTACAACATGTTTATTTTGGGCAATAGAGCAGTTTGCAGAGGTAGAAGCTGTAACGTTTAATTACAATCAACGTCATAAGCTAGAAATTGATTGTGCAGCGGAAATTGCGAAAGAGCTAGGAATAAAGCATACGGTACTAGATATGAGTCTATTAAATCAACTTGCTCCAAATGCGTTAACGAGAACGGATATGGAGATTACACATGAAGAAGGTGAATTGCCATCGACATTTGTAGATGGACGAAATTTACTCTTCTTATCATTTGCTGCTGTATTAGCAAAACAAGTGGGAGCACGTCATATTGTAACGGGTGTATGTGAAACTGATTTCAGCGGTTATCCAGACTGCCGTGACGTGTTTGTGAAATCGTTAAATGTTACATTAAATTTATCTATGGATTATCCGTTTGTCATTCACACGCCACTTATGTGGATTGATAAAGCTGAAACATGGAAATTATCAGATGAACTTGGAGCATTTGAGTTTGTTCGAGAAAAAACATTAACATGTTATAACGGAATCATTGGTGATGGTTGCGGTGAATGTCCAGCATGTCAACTTCGTAAAGCAGGATTAGATACGTATCTGCAAGAACGCGAAGGAGCGAACAACTAATGGATAACTTTTTTGGATTTCGCATCGTAGAGAATTTGCAAAAAATGGACAAGGATATTCAGCGTAAACAACTCAAATATCATAATAAAAGAGTAATGGTCAGTAAGGAATTTACATTTGATGCAGCACACCATTTACACTGTTATGAAGGGAAATGTAAAAACTTACATGGTCACACATATAAAGTTGTATTTGGAATTAGTGGATATGTAAATGAAATAGGTCTTGCAATTGACTTTGGAGATATAAAAGAAATTTGGAAAAATGAAATAGAAATTCATTTAGATCATCGTTATTTAAACGAAACGTTACCAGCAATGAATACGACTGCTGAAAATATGGTCGTTTGGATTTATGAAAAGATGGCAGAAGCACTAACAAAAGAGAATCGTGTGAACGAATATAAGGGAGCTTGCGTTGAATTCGTTCGTCTATTTGAGACACCGACTAGTTATGCGGAAGTAAGACGGGAGTGGATGCTCGATGAGTAAAATCCCTGTCTTAGAAATATTCGGTCCGACTATTCAAGGTGAAGGAATGGTTGTAGGGCAAAAGACAATGTTTATCCGTACAGCTGGTTGTGATTATAGCTGCGCTTGGTGTGATTCTGCTTTTACGTGGGATGGATCAGCTAAAGATCAAATTAGACAGATGACAGCAGAAGATATTTGGAGTGAGCTTGTTGCAATTGGAGGAGAAAATTTTTCTCATGTTACGATTTCAGGTGGAAATCCGGCATTACTGAAAAATATTGAGTTTCTTCTTTCTATATTAAAAGAAAATGGAATGCGAACGGCAATTGAAACACAAGGGAGTAAGTGGCAAGATTGGTTACTTGAAATTGATGAGGTAACAATTTCGCCAAAACCACCAAGTTCGACGATGAAAACAGATTTTCAGAAGTTAGATGCTATGATTCAGAAACTAGCAGGAAAAGATATTAGTTTAAAAGTAGTAGTATTCGATGATTATGATTTTGAATATGCAGTTAAGATGCACGAACGTTATCCAAAGGTACCATTTTTCTTGCAAGTAGGAAACGATGATACAAAAACAGTGGATGATGCGATGCTTATTAAAAAATTATTAGATAAGTATGAGTGGCTGATTGATAAAGCTGTAAATTGTAAAGAGATGAATGATGCAAAAGTATTGCCTCAGCTTCATGCGTTAGTATGGGGAAATAAACGCGGTGTATAATGAGAAGGGATGTTTAAAAATGGCAGGAAGATTAGATGAAGATTTAAAAGATGTAACATTATTAGGAAATCAAAATACAAAATATTTATTTGAATATAGCCCAGAAATATTAGAGGTATTTGATAATAATCATCCAAATCGTGATTATTTTGTAAAATTCAATTGTCCTGAATTTACAAGTTTATGCCCGAAAACAGGACAACCAGATTTTGCAACAATTTATATTAGCTATATTCCAGAGCAAAAAATGGTAGAGAGTAAATCTTTAAAGTTGTATTTATTTAGTTTCCGCAATCATGGTGATTTCCACGAAGATTGCATGAACGTTATTATGAACGACTTAATTAAATTAATGGATCCACGTTACATTGAGGTATGGGGGAAATTTACACCACGTGGTGGCATTTCAATTGATCCATACTGCAACTACGGTCGCCCAGGGACGAAGTATGAACAAATGGCTGACTACCGCATGATGAACCACGATCTATATCCGGAAACAATTGATAATCGTTAATAGAAAGAAAGGGCCTGTATACTATACAGGCCCTTTCTTTCTATTATATTATGCATTTTGATTAATGACAGTATAGTTTTTATGACTTACAACTGTAAGAGGTTCCATATCTAGTTCTCTAAAATTCTTCATAATTGTTATATCAACAATAACAGAGTTTTGATTTACTTTTTGAACACGGCCTTGCATTCCACCTTTAAATTCGATGATATCTCCAGTTTCTGCGATCTGCATAAGCAACTCTCCTTGTTACAGTTTTCCCAAAAAAAGAATAAATTTGGGTTTTTTTATTTCCTCCTATTTTGAACCATATTTCCTACTTTGTAAATGTTTCCAAAGTAAAAATTCGAAAAATATTCACTTTTTGTAAGAAAATATGTAAAAAATCCATGTTATTTGAAAAAAATAGCGAAAATGCGGGAATCTTTATATCGAGGTATAATGAAAAAGTAGAATAACCTACTGAAGTGGGAGAAATTAGAGGCGGTAAAATGATGTTTGAATTTGTGGGGAGTGTTATAGCTTTAATTTTATTTTTATTTTCTTATATGCATTTAAAAAAGATTCGTCAATATGATACGAGTACATATTTTGATGGGATGGATGGTATCCATGCTTCGATAACACATGATAGTGGTGGGGAGATGTAAAGGTATATAACTTTATTTTCTTGCGTGGTATGATGTTTAGAACTAGTGCATAATAAAGTTCGTAAGTGATGAATGGAGAGTGAAGAGAATGAAGATTTCTTTTATTCGTCATGGTTGTTTAGGTCGTATAAGAGAACCGATGACAATTACTTCATTTCACGAATGGATGAAACAGTATGATTCCGAGTCAATGATACAAAAAGCTAAAATGCCGATAGAAACAATAGAGGCAATTGAAGCAGCGAAATTTGTCTTAACAAGTGATCAAAGGCGTGCTGTACAATCAGCAGCTGAATTAACGGATTCTTTATCTTTTATGCAAAATTCTCTTTTTAGAGAAGCTGAAGTCCCTTCATGCTTTTTTGCTCCGAAGTGGTTGAAATGCAAAATTAAGGTATGGATGTTCATTGGACGAACATTATGGATACTTGGCTACCATAAAGGTGTTGAGTCCTATAAGGAAGTAAGAGAGAGGGCAAGGCAAGCGGCTTACCTGTTACATCGTTATGCTCTCGTACATGGAAGTATTGCTCTTGTAGGTCATAATTATTTTAATTCGATGATTGGAGCGGAGCTGAGGGCAATGGGATGGTCTGGTTCTCCTATTTTGCATAGAAAGCCATGGGGATGTACAACATATACGTTTCACGAGGCGATGGATGGAAATATATTAAATACGAATTTAACATAAAAGCACACGATTTATATAAATCGTGTGCTTTCTTTTTAAGATATAGAAATTTTGACGTTTAATGGTTTTACGAGATGAGCATAAGGTTCGCCTACTAGCATAACAATTTCATCTTTTTTATAACCTAACTTTTCGTATAATGAATAGGCGCGTGTGTTTTCTAAATTAACAAGTAAAGCGATTTTTTCATGCCCTTTTTCAGTTGCATAGATTTCGGCAGCTTCAATTAATTTAGAACCGATACCTTTTCCGCCGTGTGCACTTGAAACTGATAATGTATCAATGTAATACTCATCAAGCTCAGCTTCTTTTTCTAACGTAATTGATTCATCTTTATGTAATTCTCTTAAGTGATGTACAATTGGTGCGTCAAGCTGTGTTGCTTCACTACCGTGATAAGCGACAATAACTCCAACTGCACCCCCGTCTTGCTCATATACAAAACAGTTTTCATAGCTCAGTCGATTTTTCTTTTTTGAGAACCATGTTTCAAGTCCTAGTAATACTTCTGTCTCAACTGTGCTACCTGTGATTTTTTCAGCAATTTCGTGCAGAGCGTTATACAATAAAGGTGCTACCAGTTTCGCATCTGTCTTTTTTGCTTTCCGAATCATAGTATCCCTCCTAGTTCTATTCATATATTGTAGCATAGCGGTGTGAAACTTTGCATAATTGAATGTCGAAATGTTTGATATAGAGAAGTAGCTATGTTAGTATATGATATTTAGTGGACATATACTAAAGAGATATCTTTTGAAAAATAATGAAAATGAAATGAAGGTATAGCATCTGGATAATTTTACAGTTGTTGACCTATAGAATATAAGATAAAATAAAATATTGCATAGAGGTGAAATACATGGATAAA
This sequence comes from Bacillus cereus group sp. BfR-BA-01347, assembly GCF_022663835.1. Classification (NCBI taxonomy): domain Bacteria; kingdom Bacillati; phylum Bacillota; class Bacilli; order Caryophanales; family Bacillaceae; genus Bacillus; species Bacillus cereus group sp. BfR-BA-01347. The sequence goes on from NZ_JAKUGG010000014.1 coordinate 142,569, forward strand.
GAATTAGCAAATACAATTTTGGATCAGCTGAAAAATGGTGAAATAAAGGAGTATGTTGTTACGAAAGATGTATTTTATACGTTCAGAGAAGTTTTAGTAAATCGAGAAGACTTTAAACATTTCATTGGTAACGCACAGCGAGGCGGGCAAGTGATTTATACATATTCAGAAACGCCACGTTCATAAAGAGGAATTTTGATCAGCAGGGCATCTCTCACTGATTAGTAGCCTTCACCAATCGGACGTTTAATGCGGGATAAATAAAAGATAAAGGAGAGGGGAATTATGGGCGATTTTAAACAAGGCATTTTACCACATTGGGATTATATGTGGAAAGATAGAGCCGGCAATCGATTTATGGGAATGGTTATGTATCCAGAGAAAAGAAAATGTTCAGCAAAAATGCTTCAGAAAATAAAAAGAGCATATGAAGAAGCAGTAGAAATTAAAGTAACTGTACAAGTTCAACATACATATCAGTACGTAGAAGGAATGATTGTATACTTTGATGAAGAGGCTCCTGTATGTACAATGATTGATAAAGATGAAAATCCGCATCATATATTTGTAAAAGATATTTTGCGCATTGAGCAATCTGAATAAACTTTTCATAAATAAATTGAAGTTCCATAATAATAATCTTTTTCTATAATAGTTATCTTTTAGTATGTAACGAGAAACGAAAGTATATGTATAATATATTTAATAAGGTAAATTTGATAAATGTAATCTTTTTTTAGAGCAGATTATAGTTTCATATCTGTTCTTTTTTGCGTGATGCTGGAGAAATATATTTCTTCAGCATCTACCGTTTTATGACAAAATATATTGTTAACTTTTTTAAAAATAAGGTTAAATTCGTTGACAACTTTTTTGAAAAGCACTTTATTGACATGAGTTTTAGAATGTTGTTTCATAGTCATTGTATTGAAAAAAAACGGCTATCATGTCGAAAAGTAAAAGTTAAAAAAAGAAAGAATTTATACATATATCTTGTGTCTTATTTTGAAACGTAATACAATATATAGAGAAATCAAGAACAACATATAGAGAATATAGATTTGAGAGGGAGGGTCGGAAATGTTAGTTGCATATGATTCTATGACAGGAAACGTGAAGCGTTTCATTCACAAATTAAATATGCCGGCCGTTCAAATTGATGAAGATCTAGTAATAGATGAAGACTTTATTCTTATTACGTATACAACAGGTTTTGGCAATGTACCAGAACGTGTTTTAGACTTTTTAGAGCGCAATAATGAAAAATTAAAAGGCGTATCTGCAAGCGGCAATCGTAACTGGGGAGACATGTTCGGTGCAAGTGCTGACAAGATTTCTACTAAATATGAAGTGCCTATTGTATCAAAATTTGAGTTATCTGGAACAAATAACGATGTAGAATATTTTAAGGAAAGGGTGCGGGAGATTGCGACACATTGAACTGAATAATGAAATCACGCAAATGCAGGACGGTTTTTATCAGCTTCATAAAGATAAAGAGGCATTAGAAGTCTTTATGGAAGAAGCTAGAGAGAATACCGTTCCTTTTAATAGCGTGGCAGAGCGAATGGAGTATATGAAAGAACATGATTACTATTACAACGTTCTGGACGAGTATAGCTTGGAGGAAGTAGAGGAAGTATATAACATCGCTTATGGTGAAAACTTCGAGTTCCAATCTTATATGGCAGCATCTAAGTTCTACAAAGATTATGCGTTAAAAACGAATGATCAAAAACAATACTTAGAAAGCTATGAAGATCGTGTAGCAATTGTTTCATTATACTTAGGACGCGGTGATGTTTCGAAAGCAAGACAATTCGCAAGCATGATTGTAAAACAAAACTACCAACCAGCGACACCAACCTTTTTAAATGCGGGAAGAAGCAGAAGAGGAGAAATGGTGTCTTGTTTCTTGTTAGAGATGGACGATAGTTTAAATTCAATCGGCTTTAACATTAATACTGCGATGCAATTATCAAAAATCGGCGGGGGAGTAGCTTTAAACTTATCTAAGCTACGCGCACGTGGTGAGCAAATTAAAGGTATCGACAACGCTGCAAGTGGTGTAGTACCTGTTATGAAATTGCTTGAAGATTCGTTTTCATATGCGAATCAGCTTGGCCAACGAAAAGGTGCCGGTGCAGTATATTTAAACATTTTCCATTGGGATATTATTGAATTCCTTGATACAAAAAAAATAAATGCCGATGAGAAGAGCCGTATTCAGTCTCTATCAATCGGAATTATCGTTCCAAGTAAGTTCTTTGAGCTTGCTGAGAAAAACGAACCTTTCCACGTTTTCGCGCCTTATACGGTTTATAAAGAATATGGCAAGCATTTAGATGATATTGACATTGATGAAATGTACGATGAATTAATGAGCAATCCGAAAGTGAAGAAGAAGCCACTAGATATTAGTGCACGTGATATGCTTATTAAAATCGCCATGATTCAGCTTGAGTCTGGTTACCCATACTTAATGTTTAAATCAAATGCAAATAATCAACATCCATTGAAGGATATTGGAACTGTGAAGATGTCGAACTTATGTACAGAAATCTTCCAGCTTCAAGAAACTTCAGAAATAAATGATTACGGTACAGATGACATTATCCGTCGTGATATTAACTGTAACTTAGGATCGTTAAATATCGTAAACGTAATGGAAAATAAAGAAATTCGTGAAGCAGTTCATGCGGGAATGGAAGCTTTAACAGCTGTTTCTGATATGACGATTATTCCGAATGCACCAACTGTGAAAAAAGCGAATGACGAGCTTCATTCAGTTGGACTTGGAGCAATGAACTTACACGGATATTTAGCAAAAAATAAAATCGCTTATGAAAGTGCAGAAGCGAAAGAATTCGCTCGTACATTCTTTATGATGTTAAATTACTATTCTATTGAGAAAAGTATGGAAATCGCTACAGAAAAAGGCGAGACATTTAAAGACTTCGATAAATCTGATTATGCGAATGGCACATACTTTGAAAAGTATGAAACGACAGATTACAGCCCAGTAACTGAAAAAGTTCAGCAACTATTTGAAGGAATTCATATTCCAACAAAAGAAGATTGGACAAGTTTAAAAGAGCAAGTGCAAAAGAATGGTTTATACAACTCATATCGTCTTGCCATTGCTCCAACACAATCAATCAGTTACGTTCAAAATGCAACTTCAAGCGTAATGCCGATCGTAAGTCAAATCGAATCAAGAACATATGCGAACGCGACAACATATTATCCAATGCCGTATTTATCAAAAGATACGTTCTGGTACTATAAATCTTCTTACGATATGAATCAGTTTAAATTAATTGATTTAATCGCAGAAATTCAAGAACATATTGACCAAGGAATTAGTACAATTCTTTACGTTAATAGTGATATTTCAACACGTGAATTAGCACGTTACTACATCTATGCACATAAAAAAGGCTTAAAGAGTCTGTATTATACGAGAACACGTAAATTAAGCGTGGAAGAGTGTGTGGCTTGTACCGTTTAATATAAAAAGTGAGACATGATGAGCAGGGTTTTCTGAACCCTGCTCATGCTTAGTTATCATATTTAGAGAAGGGGCGATTTAATGCGTGCGGTAAACTGGAACAAAAAAGAAGATGATTTTAGTTTAATGTTTTGGAAGCAAAACATCGCTCAGTTTTGGACAGAAGAAGAAATTGCGGTTTCGTCTGACAAAAATACTTGGGTGCAATTATCGAAAGAAGAGCAAATTGCTTATAAGCGTGTATTAGGTGGTTTAACACTTTTAGATACGAAACAAGGTGGCGAAGGAATGCCACTTGTACTTGTTCATCTTGAAAATTTACAAGCGAAAAGTGTATTAGCTTTCATGGGAGCTATGGAAGAAGTACATGCGAAAAGTTATAGTCACATTTTCACAACGTTAGCTACAGAAGAAGAGATTGATGATATTTTTGACTGGGTAGACAATCATCCGTTACTTGAGAAAAAAGCTGGTATTATTACTGGTTACTATCGTCGTTTATTAAAGCCTGAAGTAACAAAAAAAGAGTTATACATGGCAATGGTAGCAAGTGTGTTCTTAGAAAGTTACTTATTCTATAGCGGATTCTTCTATCCACTTTACTTAGCTGGTCAAGGAAAACTAACAGCAAGTGGTGAGATTATCAACTTGATAATTCGTGATGAGTCAATTCACGGCGTATTCGTCGGTATTTTAGCACAACAAATCTTCGCAGAACTTTCTGCAGAAGAGCAACAAGAAGTGCAAAAAGAAACACAAGAGTTATTAATGGAACTATATGAAATTGAAATGGCCTATACAGAAGAAATTTACACTTCTATCGGTCTTGTAGAAGATGTAAATCGTTTCGTTCGTTACAATGCAAATAAAGGGCTTATGAACTTAGGACTTGAGCCGAAGTTTGAAGAAGAAGAAATTAACCCAATCGTTTTAAATGGTTTACGTACAGATACGAAAAACCATGATTTCTTCTCTGTAAAAGGAAATGGTTACGTAAAAGCAACGAACGTTGAAAAGTTAGCTGACGATGACTTCGTGTTTAACTTTTAATATAGGATTATAAAGAAAAACTGTCTTATTCATTGATAAGACAGTTTTTCTTTATAATTTTGTTTACATAACACTATTATTTTGTATAGCGATTTATATTGGGAAGTTCTATTCGTTTAACGGATAGAACTTTTTTGTAATTAAATGGGTATTTACAAACCTTTTGTATCGGTGTATTATTTAACTAGTACACCGATACGAAAGGAGGGAAGAAATGAAAATAGAGTTTTCTCCAAATACACCAATTTACATTCAGGTAATGGAATACATAAAAAAAGAGATCGTAACAGGACATTTATTGCCTGGTGATAAAATTCCCTCTGTCCGTGAATTAGCGAGTGAATTACAAGTGAATCCAAATACGATTCAGCGTACATTTCAAGAGCTAGAACGGGATGGAGTTGTTGTAACACGTAGAGGAATGGGACGGTATGTAACGAATGAAGGGGAGAAAATTATGGAGCTGCGAAAAGAGATGGCGAAAGAATTACTTCATTCTTTTATAGATGGAATGGACAATTTAGGTTTTTCAGAAGAAGAAATTCTTACAATTCTTCGTTCTTCATTACATGATAAGAGGGAGGAGAGCCAATGACAAAGCTATTAAAAATAGAAAACTTATGGAAGAGATATGGATTAAAAGCAGTGATCCGTGAATTAAACATAGAGATTACGGAAGGGAAAATCGTTGGGCTTGTTGGAGATAACGGGAGCGGGAAAACGACGTTATTGAAAATGATTGCAGGCTTGCAATATCCTTCTGAAGGTAGGATTACAATAGATGGTAAAAAGGTAGGGTTACAGTCGAAAGAAATCGTTTCATTTATGTCCGATAAGCCAGTCTTTGATGATTGGATGACTGTAAAAGATGCTTTATTTTTTTACCGAGATTTTTATAAAGACTTCGATATTCAAAAAGCAGTAGATACGATTGCAGAATTTAAAATACCGTTAGAAGAAAAAATTACAGCATTGTCAAAAGGTATGGTTGAGAAGCTGCAGATTATTTTAACGTTTTCTCGAGAAGCGAAGCTATATGTACTGGATGAGCCATTGGGCGGGATTGATCCTCTTTCTAGAGAACATGTATTGGATCTAATTCTACAGTTCTATAGGGAAGATTGTACGATATTAATTTCCACTCACTTAATAAATGAAATTGAAAATATTTTTGATGAAGTGATCTTTTTAAAAGATGGAGAAATGGTTCTATATGAAAATGTAGAAGAAATTCGTTTTCAGAGAGGAAAAGCAGTTCATGAATTTTTTAAGGAGGTGTTTAGTAAGTGAAGTCAGTACTTTCCTATTTATGGAATGTAAATAAGAAAAGATATATTGTTACTTTTTTACTCTTTGTGCTAATTGAAGCTGTGTTATTTTCACAAATGATTGTAAGAAAAAGTGATGCGGCTATCAGTAGACAAGAGGGCATATTTGGAATCATTATGATTATATTTTTCTTTTATATTGTTTATATGTTTATACAAACAATGAAATCATATTCACGCTTACTGACTAATCCAATGTTACGACTTACAGCAATATCTGGGAAACAATATGTAATTTCTATGCTTATTTTCTCATTTATTGCAATGGCTATATGGTATGGGATATGTGGAATTCTTTTCTACGTAAGTTATGTATTAGCTTTTCCTACGACTTCTGTATATGTAGAGGCAAAAGAGATTATGCAAGTAGGCATAATTAATAATTTAATATATATGATAAGTGATTTATTTGAGTTTTTGTTTAGTGTGTTACAAATTATATTAGTAATTACTCTAGTTAAGTTACTTACGAAAAAGAAAAAGGCGCAAAATATACTAATTGTTATTATTTTTCTAGTAATAAATATAGCGATTACTTTAGCGACAACCTTGCTAGGAAAATTAGCTCCAGCTTTCCAAGTATTACGAAGAGTAGAATATCATAGTGAAAGCAAGAGTCTGTTTATTAATATGTTTCAAGAAAATGGATTTAACATTTTTAATATAAGTTTCATGGTAATGGTTAGTGCTCTAATAATATATGTAATTGCTTATATTATCGATAAAAAACTAGAAGTCTAAAGGAGGAATCAGCATTGGGAAACGTAGTAGTAAAGTTAGAGAATGTTCGAAAAAAGATTGGTGGAACGGAAATTATTCGTGGTTTATCATTTGAGGTTCGTGAAGGAGAAGTATACGGATTCCTTGGGCCGAACGGTAGCGGTAAGACGACGACGATCCGTATGATGACAGGTCTTATTTCAATGACAGAGGGCGATATTACAATTTGTGGACATAGTATTCGCTCGGAGCGTGAAAAGGCGCTAGAGCAAATTGGAGCGATTGTAGAAAATCCTGAACTATATGATTATATGACAGGAATGCAAAACTTAAAGCATTTTGCGAACATGGCCATTACACCAATTAGTAAAGAGCGCATTGCTGAGATTATAAAGCTTGTTGAATTAGAGCATGCGATTCATAAAAAGGTGAAAACATATTCACTTGGTATGAAACAACGTTTAGGAATTGCACAAGCATTACTTCATCAGCCGAAAATCTTAATTTTAGATGAGCCGACAAATGGATTAGATCCAGCTGGTATTCGCCAAATTCGTGATTATTTACAACGTTTAGCGAAAGAAGAGAATATTGCTGTAATCGTATCAAGTCACTTATTGAGTGAAATTGAATTAATGTGTGATCGCGTCGTTATTATTAAACAAGGTGAGTTTGTTCAAGAGTACAACTTACATGAAAAAGTGAAACATGATGAGGCAGTCGTTGTAGCGTTTGAAGTAGATGAAGTTCAGAAAGCGAATGAAATCATTAAAGGCAAAGCAAAAGGGAATGTAATTGTAGCATCTGTAACAAAAGACAACATTCCGCAACTTGTAAAAAAACTTGTTCATGCTGATGTGCTTGTATACGGAGTTACTGTTCAAAATAAAACGTTAGAGGATGAGTTCTTAGCGATTACTGGGGGAGTGAAAGCGTAATGTTTAAATTAATTCAAAATGAATTTTTAAAGTTGCATGCGAAAAAAGGTATGTATATTTTAATAGGTGTAATTGCTTTATTGGAGATTTTAGGAACAGTAGTATTGGCGAAATGGGGCGACGCTGGTAGCTTAAGTGGATCTTACTTAGATTTTGCGAGTTCAAATATCGGCTTAATTATGATATTCACAACGATCTTTGGAATTACAATAGCTTCTCGTACAATTACAGATGAATTCCAAAAAGGAACGATTAAGCAATTATTAATTCGTCCAAGAAAACGAATGACAATTTTATTTTCTAAATATATTACAGTATTATTAACGATGTTATTTATCGTATTTGCTAGTACGTTAATTGCTTTGATTATTGGTGTAATTGTAATGGACGGTAGTAAAACTGAATTAACGTTAGGAATTGTTTTAAAAACAATATTATATCAGCTGCTATCACCATTTTTCTTTGCAACACTTGCATTTTTCTTAGCAAATGTGTTTAGAAAGTCTGTATTACCAATAATTATTACGATGTTTCTATTATTCTTACAAGGTACAATTAACATGGTATTAATGATGTTTGCAAAAGGTGTAGCGAAGTTTGTAGTATTCAGCCATTTGGATTTAAGAGCTTACGACAGCAATAAATTAATTAGTGGGGGAGTAGAACCTACATTTACAGAATTTACATTTACAACTTCATTATTACTTATAGCTGCATACTTTGTTGTATTACTTGTAGCATCAAGTGCATTATTCCAAAAACGTGACGTATTATAATAAAAGAAATCCCCGCTTGTAAAAACGGGGATTTTTATTACATAAAATTCACTTAGATTGAAACTTGAAGAACAGCGATATGGTATTTTAAGAGATATGCTGTTTGAAATGATTTGAGAAAAATAGGAAGAGTTTCAACTATATTCATATTATAATTTAGTTATCCTGCTATTTATAGGGAAAGGATTGCCTATAAAGTACTGATTAAAGTTTTATTGTATTTTTACTATCTTTGGGGGTGTTTTATATGCACTATGCATTTTCACGTATAAGGCTACGTAGCTTTTTTGGATGGATGATTATAGGGGTGCTCCTTATAATGATCCCATTAGGTCTAGCAAATGTTTCTGAGAATACGATGGAGGTTATTTCACAAATAACTGTATTTTTTGTATTTCCGTTACTTTGGCTATACGTAAAAACAAATAAAAATAATGTTGTATTCAACAGTTTTTTTGATAAGCCAGGACGTTTACCTTGGGGATTAATTGTATTAGCAACGATAATGGGGATGATTTTTTCAGTTGGCATATCTCAGATTCAATTTTACATATTAGCACATACGTTACCGAATTTCTTAGTTACTATGCTAGAAGACGGAAATGTTATTAATACGAGTAACGTATATATGACGATATTTACTTTCATTTCAGCATGTGTGTTAGCACCTATTATGGAAGAGGTTATTTTTAGGGGATTTTTCTTACAGCGAATGGCTTATAAATGGGGAATTAAAAAAGCTGTAATTATATCTTCAATTATTTTTGGCCTAGGACATTTTGATGTTATTGGTGCGTTCATGTTTGGTATGGTTATGTGTCTTTTATACATAAAGACAAAAAATATATGGACGAATATAGCTGTGCACGCTCTAAATAATTTGATTGCAACAAGTATACAATTTTTCAGTGGAGAAGAAAGTGGTACAATCTCAATTACTGAATTACAAGCGCAAAGTAATTTATGGATTGGTATCGGTCTTACGCTTGTCGGATTACTTTGGTTAATTCCTTATATTGGGAAACAATGGCGTACAGTAAAAGAAGTTGGCGTGCCACCAGTACGTTTTATAAATGAGCAAAAAGTAGTGAATGCATCACAAGAGAATGAAGTGTATAGTCAAGTGATCGTAACCGATAGATTGATGGCCATAGAGTTACCAGATGAGGCTGTAAATAAGCTTAGGTTAGAAGAAAATGATTATGTAACAGTATCTGTAGAAGAAGATAAAATCGTTATAAAGAAAGCACATAGTAGATAATTAAAAAGTAGCTCCTAAGGAGCTACTTTTTAATTTGTAATAATTTCCACTCGAAAATTATTACCGTTCTTTACATATTTAATATCTGTAACAGTGCGGACCGTCTTTAAAATCTCCACTTTTTCACCAATTCGCGGGATGGTTGGAACATTGTCCCAAATACCAAGCAAGTCATCTAATTGTGCCGTTTTTTCATAAAACCAGATTTTCAATGTAAAGCCCCTTTCTCGAACTTTATGTATTTTAATACATAATATATTATTTTTATTCTTATTGTAAGGGGTTTTTTTATATTTTATGAATAAAAATAAATTAATCTTCTGGGAAGATATGTTCAATATCAGGAGTAAGAGATACTTCTGATAATACGATATGAGAAACGGTCGTTGCATATGAAGAAACATCATTGATAAATTCTTCAAGTTCAACGAGTGAAGGAACAGAAATTTTTACAATGTAGCATAAGCTTCCTGTTACTCGGTAACAAAAACTTGCAGATGGATAAGACTGAATAAATTGTTGCATACGTGTTGTATCACCATTTTTTAAAGTAATTTCTAAAATACAATCTAAAACGAGTCCAGCCTTTTTATAATCAATATCGATTGTGTATTTTTGAATAACACCTTCGCTTTCGAGCTTACGAACACGTTCTGAAGTAGACGGAGCAGATAAGTTTACTCGTTTCGCCAATTCACGCATCGAAAGGCGACTATCATTATATAATTCATTTAAAATTTTTCGATCAACACGGTCTAATTGCATTTGTAAATATACCTCCAGTAAAATAATGATTTTTGTAAAGGAAAAATATAAATTAAGATTCATATGAAATGTAAAGTGAACGTTATTTATTTTACAATAAAACAGAAGGAAATAGGAGGGGAAATGATGGAGAGAATTTCATTATCAAATGTAGGAGATACAAAGTTTCAAAAGTTATTAGGGCATAATTCGGATATATTACATTCGTGGAGTACGTTAGAAGATACACTGTACAATAAAGGAACTCTTTCAGCAGAGTTGAAGGAGCAAGTGAGAAGAACATTAGCGTATGGGAATGAATGTCCGTACTGTATGGCAAAGGGAAGACCTGATGATGTGCAAAAGGCAGAGGAGATTGGCGTAGCCGTTACTTTTGCGCATACATTTGTTCATGACCGAAAAGCAATAGATGATACTATGTTTCACGTATTAAAACAATATTGGACAGAAAAAGAAATTGTAGAGCTTTGCGCCTATGTTTGCTTTATTACTGCGTCACAACAACTTGGTTTTCTATTTCAATTACAGCCAAATTAAGGGGAAATGATGACAAATCAAATAGCACTTATCATAATCGATGTACAAAAGGCGTTTCAATTACCAGATTGGGGCGAGAGAAATAATATTTTTGCTGAAGAAAACATGAGAATTTTATTAGAAGAATGGAGAAAAAGGAAACGACCAGTTTTTCATATTCAACATGTAAATAAAGAAAATGCTCAGTCAATGTTTTATGAGAGAGCGGAAACGGTAAACTTTAAAGAAGAAGTGCAACCACTACTTGGTGAAGTGGTTATTCAGAAATTCGTTAACAGCGCGTTCATTGGGACAAATTTAGAAGAGCAATTAAGAAAGAACAAATGTAATGCAGTAGTGGTTGTAGGATTAACGACAAATCATTGCGTGGAAACTACGACACGAATGGCAGGGAATTTAGGATTTACAACGTATTTAGTGAGTGATGCAACGGCTACTTTTAACCGTAAAGGTTTAGATGGTAAGGAGTATAGTGCAGAAGATATTCACAATATGACACTTGTAAATTTACATGAAGAGTTTGCTACGATTGTGACGACAAAAGAAGTATTAAAATTATTTTAAGAAAATAATTGCGAATTATGTAGAAAAAAATAAGAATATTTCGTATAATCTAAGTACAATCATTTTGAAAATAGGGGTGGCATCATATGGAGCAAATTTCAGTAAAGAAATTAGAAGAGGTACTTGTTGTAGCAGGTGATGATAAACAGAAGCAAAAGGAATTTTATGAATTGCTCTTATCTACTGAGTTTTATGTTGCTGGTTCACTAGAAGCAGAGGACGGGGCAACAGAAGGAATACTTCGTTTGCGTCATTTCCAAGGAGAAGGTAGATGGATCGTTCCGTTCTTTACACAAATGGAATTTGTAAAAGATGTGTTGCCAGAAGGAACGCCCCTTATTAAGATACGTGGGAAAGAGTTATTTGGTAGCATTGAGAAAGATGCTACAGCTGTATTAAATGTTGGCACTGATATAAGTAAAACATTTATTCCAGAAGAAATTGCAGATATCGCATCTGGACGAATTTTTAACTATTATAAATAAAAGGAAAAGCGTAATCGCTTTTCCTTTTTAATTTGAACACGGGGTGGCTACGCCGGAAGCAATAGAGAGTGTTTTATTATGTGTACTTATTGTAGCTGTAGCTCCAAGAGGAATCCCAATGTTTGGACTTATATGTCCAATTGGTAAACCGAATAGGACCGGTATATGATATGGTGCGAAATATTCATATAATATTGCTTGCAATGATTGAGATGGCTTTGAAGGAGTGCAGTCGTGACAACTTGTAAAAATAACGCCCCTGCATTCATTAAACTTTCCAGATAAAAGTAGCTGATTTAACATACGGTCAATGCGGTACGGTTCTTCACCAATGTCTTCAAGTAATAAAAGTGTATTGTCCGTATTTATCTCGTAGGGCGAGCCAATTATACTTGTTAACACAGCTAAATTTCCTCCAACTAACGTACCTGTAACTGTACTGTGAGAGCTAGGTACGATACATTCTGATGCAGATAAAATGGTTGAATACGGATGGAATAGCTGATTGAAAGAGGATAAAGATAGGGAATCAATACCTTTTCCTAGTTCTTCAATCATCGGACCATGAAATGTTATAAGCTTTGCATAACGTGAAACAGCAGTATGTAAAGCTGTAATATCGCTATATCCCCAAAAGATTTTAGGGTTTTGCCGAATGATTTCATATTGAATGTGAGGGAGGAGACGAGCACTTCCGTAACCACCTCGTGCACAGAAAACGGCCTTCACTTCATTATTTGTAAATGCTTCATGTATATCGTCAAGCCGAACTTGATCACTTCCGGCTAAAAATCCATATTTCTCGTAAACGCTCTTCCCGATTATTACGGATAACCCCATCTCTTGTAATACATTCACACCTTTTAATACATTTTCGATTGTAGGTGGACCAGATGGTGCAATGATCATTACTGTATCACCTTGTTTTAATGCATTTGGATAAATCATTAAGCTCAGCCTCCTTCTCTTTCAATATATTCGCTTCATATGAAGTTCAACCCTTGCAAAAGCAGGGGAAAGCTTATCAAATAAAGAAGATATAAGGGAAATAGGAGGGAAAATGATGTTTACAAGTCGAGTAACAGACATATTAAAAATTGAGTATCCCGTTGTTCAAGCCGGTATGGCAGGCGCGATTACGACGCCAGAACTTGTTGCAGCAGTAAGTAATAGCGGAGGATTAGGGACGCTTGGAGCGGGCTATATGAGCCCAGAACAAATTCGTGAAGCGATTTATAGAATAAGAGAACTAACAGATAAGCCTTTCGGTGTTAATTTACTTGTAACGAAAGAGATACAAATAGAAGAAGAGAAGGTAAATGAGGCGAAAGTATTACTAAGCGGAGTGAATAGAGAATTAGGTATAGAAGTAGAAGGAACGTTAAAGCTTCCAAAAAGCTATAAGGAACAATTACAAGTGCTATTAGATGAAAAAGTACCGGTCGTTAGCTTTGCATTTCAAACGTTAGAAAAAGAAGAAATAAATGATTTAAAAAGAAGTGGAATAAAAGTCATCGGAACAGCTACCCATGTGAAGGAAGCGAAAGTACTTGCTGAGCTAGGAGTAGATATTATTATTGGGCAAGGTAGCGAAGCAGGAGGGCATAGAGGAACGTTTATTGGGAAAGAACGAGATGCTATGATTGGTACGTTTGCGTTAATACCTCAGTTAGTAGGGGCTGTTCCGCATACCCCAATTGTCGCAGCAGGTGGTGTAATGAACGGACAAGGGCTTGTTGCGGCATTGGCACTAGGAGCAGAAGGTGTTCAAATGGGATCAGCCTTTTTAACAAGTGAAGAGAGTATTACGCACGATGTGTATAAAGAAGCGGTTTTACATAGTACAGATACGAGCACAACTGTAACTCGTGCGTTTTCCGGGAAATATGCACGCGGTATTCGGAATGAATTTATAGAGAGACATGAAGGAAAAGAAGAAGGGCTTCCCATGTATCCAGTGCAAAACGTATTAACTTCTAAAATACGCAAAGAGGCAGCGAAGCAAAATAAGGAAGGATATATGTCGCTTTGGGCAGGACAGGCAGCATCGTTAGCTCGAATCGAATCAGCTCAGCATGTAGTGGAGCGAGTTATGAAAGAAGCAGAGAATGCAATCGAACAATTACAAAATATATACAAAAAGACCACTTGAGTAATTCAAGCGGTCTTTTCATTAGTTTGCTTTATAAAACTGTTGGATGGCTTCGTCGATGTAAACCCAGCCTTTCCAACCTAAGTGCATATGATCTTTTAAGAAGTATTTATCGTATTCATGATTTGAGAAGTCGGCAATTGGATACCCAGCTTTTTCAATTTGCTCATGAACTTTCTTATAGTATGCTTCGCGGCGTTCTTTTGGGAAGCCAGCGTAGTCGTACCAAGGACCTTTGACAGGAACAGAAATGAAGAGTGGTTTTGCACCAGATTGTTTTAATAAATCAAGTACAATTTGTAAATCTTCATATTCTGGCGATTGGTCATAAGCATCATTTTTTAAGTAACCTTCACGTTGTTTTAATTTTTTCTTAATTTTGCTATTGAAGTAACCATCTTCGATACCATATTCATTAGATCCAGATTCTGCTGCACCTGTTTGATCTGCATGTTTACGAGCCTCTTCCCAGTTCATTTGTTTTAATGAAGGGTCAAGCTTCTCTTTGTGCGGTTTAATATTAAACATAGCTGTAAATAAATCTTTACGATCTAAAATGTTACGGTAAATATAAGCAAAAGGTTTAGCAGCAAGTGCTTTTACTTTATACTTCGTATCATCATAAGCGATACCTTCAAGCGAAATTTTTAATAAAGTTTCTTTTTTTACAATCTCAAAGTTTAATAAACGCTTTGCAATTTGTTTTTTCATTTCAGGTTTTAAATCATTGTTGAAAATGAAGTGGTAACCTTGTTGTTTTGAAAAGTTAGGTGCAAAGTGCGTTTCGTCAATACCTTGTGGTACAAACCATTGCGGAGAAAGAACGAATACCATTTTCTTATCTTTCAATTGATCCATTGTAGATGCGAAGTTTAACACATGTACAAGGTCTTGTGTTCCGCCGCGTCCAAGAAGGAATGGCGTAAATCCTTCAGGCTTTACTTTAAAATAATTAGATGGATGGAAAGCATCCATACGTGCGAATTCCGATGAACCGTACATCGGAAGATATTTTGGATCTGCTAACATCTTTTGCTGTAAAATCATACTTTGAATTTTTTCTTCTTTTAAAGAAGTAGCAGCTTGTTCTACTTTTTCATCACTTAAAAGTGGAAGTAGGAAGCGCGTTGGAATAAGTAAGAATACAGCAAAAAGGGCCAATGCTAAAAGCATCGGACCAAATTTTGCTTTGTTCATCGGATTTCTTCCAACTTTTTAATAACCATGTTTGGTGTAGCCCACTCGTCACGGTCAAAATCAGAAATAGAAACTTCAATATCTAAACGCTCTTGGAATTCAACTAATAAAGATACTACAGCGAAAGAATCAAGGATACCTTCTTCAAATAATTGAACATCTAAGTTTTCTTTCACAATATCGTTTTCACATACTTCTTCTAAAATATCTAAGACTTGCTCTTTGAATTCTGCCATTTTTAAAATCTCCTTTATATCCGAAATTATTATATGTGCAACTTCTTAATGGAATAAGAAGGGTGCATTAAAAGTATCTGTTAAGGTGTCCAGAGAAGATTAGGAAACCGAAACATACAACGTGGAACGTAATTACAATCGCAAGGATGCGTGTAAATTTATTGTTTGGCCAAAACTTATGCTTTTTGTTTTTTCGTTCGAAAATATCGAATAAAATAAACAGTGCGGCATGGTATAGACCATAAATAATATACTGCGCAACAGCGCTTCCTTGGATATGCCAAATTCCCATAATGAAGAAGTTTAAAAATGCACCGATATACGAAATTGTGTAACGGTTCTTAATTAACTTTTTCTTCGTTGCAAAAAAGACGAAACGCATGTAAATAAAATCACGGAACCAGAATGATAAACTCATGTGCCAGCGGTTCCAGAAGTCTTTAATATTACGACTAAGGAATGGCTTATTGAAGTTTTCTGGCGTTTTAATTCCCATCATATAACTTACACCAATTACAAAAGAGCTATAACCAGCAAAATCAAAGAATAGATATAAGCTATAGCTATACATGTAAATCATATTTGAAAATATTGTATCGTGTTGAGCGAATGCTGGGTCCATACAATATTGCTTTATTAAGTAAGCAAT
This sequence comes from Bacillus cereus group sp. BfR-BA-01347, assembly GCF_022663835.1. NCBI lineage: Bacteria > Bacillati > Bacillota > Bacilli > Caryophanales > Bacillaceae > Bacillus > Bacillus cereus group sp. BfR-BA-01347. The sequence continues at coordinate 158,738 of NZ_JAKUGG010000014.1, forward strand.
AATAAATTTATACAAGAAACCTTGGAAAATACGATTTAGTCCTGTATATAGTAAATTTTGATATTCTTCAGCGCTAGGTGGCTTTTGAATATCTTTTTGGAATCTTCGGTAACGATCGATAGGTCCTGTTGAAATCGCAGGGAAGAATAAAACGAATTCCCAGAAGTTAAAGAAAGAAAGCTCTTTAATTAAACCATCACGAACTTCAAATACCATCTGAACTGCTCTGAATGTTACGTAAGATATACCTAGAAAAACAACAAGTTTTAACTCAGGTAAAAACGATGCAAACGGTGCGATTTTTGCCAAAATAAGAGGCAAAATCGATAAAATAACAGCTATGCAAAATGTGAATGTACTATTATTTTGTTTTCTTAAAAGTAAATAGCCTTTAATTAGGGCATATTGCCAAATAATAAATGCGGCTAACATAATCGCTTGCTTCGGTTTATCTGAGAAGATAATAGCAATCATGACTAATGTTAATACTGCATTATATTTACGCAACATTTTACCTTTTAATCCAGCTATGATAGTAGGTATTAATAAAATGCCCACTATAGCGAAAAAATAAAATGATCCATATGCGGTCATGCTGTAACCTCACTCAATAATTTTTTGCGATCTACCTTTCCATTTGGTGTCATTGGAATAGAAGATTGATACATGAATTTACGTGGAATCATGTAGTTTGGTAATCGCTCATTGAGTTCTTTTTTGATTGCAGATGTTAATTTGAATTCTTTTTCAAATGAATGTTCTCCAGGAACAACAACCGCTAATAAATAATCGTATTTTTCACCTTTTTTAATTGGAACGATAACTGCACCTTCTACGTAAGAACACGCACGAAGGTGATGCTCAATTTCTTCTAATTCCATTCGATAACCATGCAGCTTAATTTGGAAATCAAGACGACCATTATAGAATAGAAGACCATTTTCAACATAGCCAGCATCGCCTGTTTTATAGGCGCGCTCACCGTCAATCATAGTAAATGCTTTTTCTGTTAATTCAGGGCTTCCTAAATATCCAACGCTTACGCTTGGACCGACAATTACGATTTCACCTTTTTCACCATCAGGTGCAATCGTTCCATCTTCTTTCATAATAAGAAGGCGGCAGTCTGATTTACAGTAGCCAACTGGAAGTGATTTGTATTGATCAAGCACTTCTTCTGTAACGTGAATACCTGTTACAGCGACAGTAGCTTCTGTTGGACCGTAAGTATTCATAATTGTTGCTTTTGGGAAACGCTCAATTAATTTTCTAGCCACTTCATTTGGTAACACTTCACCGCAGAATAAGAATGTTTTCATGTTCGGTAGCATACTCTCAGAGAAAGATGCTTCCATTAAACACATTTCAGCGAAAGAAGGTGTGGAAGTCCATACTTGAATATCCGATTGCTCTAAAGAAGCAAACAAGTCTTTTGGACGCGCAATCATATCTTTATCGATTGCCCAAAGTGTACCACCTGTTACTAATGATGGGTAAATATCCATTACAGATAAATCGAATGAGAAAGGTGCTTGATTTAAGAATACCTGCCCTGTTTGTAAGTTGAAATCTTCTACAGCCCATTTTGTAAAGCTAACAAGGCAGTTATAAGTAATCTGAACCCCTTTCGGATTACCTGTGCTTCCTGATGTGTAAATAATGTAGAAGTTCTCATCACCTTTTACCGCATGTTCAGGATTTGGAGTGTTCCCTTTATGAGTAAAGAAAATATCTTTTAAGTTGTCTTCACTTACGATGCGAACTGGTAAATCAGTTACAGTTACTGCTGTTGCCGATAAAAGTAATTTCGCACCAGAATTTTCAGCAATACGTTGTACACGATCAGCTGGGATAGATAAATCTACAGGAATGTAAGCATGTCCAGCTTTTACACATCCTAAAAAGTTAATAATCATTTCAGGTTGCATATGGCCATACACCATAATTGGTGAACGATCGTCTGGATACTCAGAAGAAATCCAATGTGCTAACGCATCAGAATCTTCCTTTAATTGTTTGTACGTAATTTTCGCATCTCGCCAAACAAAAGCGGTTTGATCAGGCGTTTCTGCAGCCCACTTTTCAATTTGTTCTAATAACTTCATAACGTTCCCACCCTAGAATTCATTGTAAATAAATGTACTTGTGTTTGTATCATGGAATCCATACAACCAAAGTAATGCAAATAAAATTGCAAGATAATAAACCGTCTTTGCAACCCATTGTGTGAGTGGTCGAGACCATATCTCTTTTAATCTTTCCATGTCTTTCCCTCTCTTAATGAAATAATAGCTCTTTGTAGGTATCATGTCCTACATTATTGTGAAAAAAACAAAATCCCACATTTTAGGTAAAAATAAGTCAAAAGGCTCTTTTTTGATATTAGCACTAAATACTAAAAAAGAAAATCCCTAACTTAGCAATTATATTACATTCAGCATGAATTTGTAATGGGTTTGACATGTAAATAGAAAGGAGATTGTGTGAATACATAAAAGTGGACTATAAGAATACGTAAAAATACAGTATTTGTTTTTATTAATCATTCAAGATGGAGTAAACTTTTAAATTTCTAGTTATTTTGAAAAGGAGGAAATTATCATGAATAGAGTGTGGAAGAATCTAATTTCGGAAGAAAATATCGTGAAATGGAGAAGGCACTTCCATAAGTATCCGGAATTATCATTTCATGAAAAAGAAACTTCGCAATTTATATATGATACATTATGCTCATTTTCTTCTTTTGAAGTAACGAGACCGACGAAGTATAGTGTACTAGCAATTAAAAGAGGTGTGAAGCAAGGGAAAGTAATTGCGATTCGAGCTGATATAGATGCTTTGCCAATTCAAGAGGAGACAAGTAAATCTTATACATCTGTGAATAAAGGAATGATGCATGCATGTGGGCACGATGCTCACGCAGCTATTTTATTAAGCACAGCAGAGGTGCTATCAAATATAAAGGAAGATTTTGCAGGTGAGATTCGTCTATTCTTTCAGCACGCAGAAGAGGTGTATCCCGGTGGGGGACAAGAAATGGTTGAGGCAGGTGTAATGGACGGTGTTGATTATGTAATAGGTTTACATGTTATGTCTGGATTAGAAAGCGGAAAGATAGGAATTGCGTATGGGCCGATGATGGCGGCACCAGACGTATTTACAGTTGAAATTCAAGGCAAAGGAGGACATGCGGCGCGGCCAGAAGAAACGATAGACCCTATTGCTATCGGAGCACAGATTATTACAAATTTACAACATATCGTATCAAGAAATACGAGTGCTTTTATGCAAAGGGTTATTTCAGTTACACAATTTCATGGGGGAACGGCTGACAATATTATTCCTAGTACAGCAACTTTAATGGGAACCGTTCGTTCATTTAATCAAGCATTGAGGGGGGAAGCAGAAGGGAAAATCGAGAAAATTGTGAAAGGAATTACAGAAGCACATGGAGGATCGTATACATATACGTATCGATATGGATATGATCCGGTTATTAATGATGAATATATTACGAAAATAGTAGAAGAAAGTGCACTACATTTGTTTGGGAATGAGCGTGTTGTGAAGCTTGAACCTTCTATGGGTGGGGAAGATTTTTCAGCATATTTAAGAAAAGCACCCGGTTGTTTCATTAAATTAGGAACAGGTAATGAAAATATATATACTTGTTATCCACATCATCATCCGAAATTTGACGTGGATGAATCAGCATTAATTTGTGGAGTGGAGCTATTTTTAGAGACGACTATAAGATTACTAAAATCATAGAAAAACAAAAAAAGGCAACTGCACTCTATTGCAGTTGCTTTTATTTCTTTCCGTCAGAGAGGGCTGAGAAAGAACTATGCTCATTCATAGTATATGAATAGCTAACGGACAAGCTTGTACATTTTAATCATTTTTTTAAAAATAGTTGTTGACATTGATAATCAATGTCAATTAATCTAAATGTAGTTGAAATTGATAATTATTATCAATGGGATGGATGCGACATGTTAATGAGAAAAAATTTTCACCTTCTGCGGAGGGGATTAAAAGATAAAAATAAAGATGTTGATCAGCATATGGAATGGCAAAGAAATGTAATTCGGTCTGAATATGTAGATGAGAAGAAGAGCATTCAAACAGAAAAAGAGATACAAAGTAAAGGGAGAGGTTCAGTTGAGTGAGTTAGTAATGATTTTTGCAAGTATGAGTGGAAATACAGAGGAAATGGCTGACCATATTGCCGGCGTAATTCGTGAAACAGAAAATGAAATTGAAGTTATTGATATTATGGATTCACCAGAAGCTTCTATATTAGAACAGTATGATGGAATTATTTTAGGTGCATACACTTGGGGAGATGGTGATCTTCCTGATGATTTCTTAGATTTTTATGATGCAATGGATTCTATTGATTTAACTGGGAAAAAAGCAGCAGTATTCGGATCGTGTGATTCGGCTTATCCGAAATACGGAGTGGCAGTTGACATTTTAATAGAAAAGCTACAAGAGCGCGGGGCAGCAGTTGTGTTAGAAGGACTAAAAGTAGAATTAACGCCAGAAGATGAAGATGTAGAAAAATGTTTACAGTTTGGAGCTGAATTTGTAAAACACCTTTCTTAATGGCAGAAGGGAGATGAAGAGCAAGTGCATGAGAAAATCTCAATCAAAACGATGACAGATTATCATTTGTATGATTTTATGCGTTGTCCGCATAAATTTTATTTTCGTCATATAAAAAGAAGAGAACCTTCTTCATTTGAATGGCAACAAATAGCACAAATGATTGTCAATCAAATTATTAACGAGTATTACACGCTACCTGCGGGTCAACAAACGAAAATTGTACTTTTAATATTAATAGAAAAGTATTGGAAAAAAGTAAGGATTAATATGTTTGCTTCGAAGACGGAGTACTATATTGTATTAGCGAAGCTAACGGATCACTTATTACAGTTTGTTGAAAAGGATGATAGTCAGACACCACCATTGTTTTTATACGAGAAGTTTCAAACATATATGGAAGAGTTAGGTGTCCACATGTCATTGACATTTGAAGTTGGTGAGTGGAGTGCTGAGTCGTTTGTAATTAAAAAGTATGTTGTCGATGCAGATGAGGAAATGCTTGCTCTTTGTCAGAAGCTAATGACAGTATTCAGTTATAAAGCTTTCGGCGTTCTTCCAGGAAAAATTGAAGTTATTAATTTAATAGAAGGAACTAAGTATGAGTACATTCCGAAACAGGAAGATATTATATCTGGAATGGCTGATTTATCTAGAATGAAAGAAATGTTGCAACAACCGGAGCATTATACAGAGCGTCATTTTCGTTCTGAGTGTATAAGTTGTGCGTTTCGTAGTGAATGTCAAGGCGAAGAAGTAAAGAAAGAAGCGAAACAGAAGAAAAATATAGTTCATTAAAGGATGCAACTTTGCATCCTTTTTTGTTATTGACATGAAAAGCTTTTCATCATTTACGGTATATTTGTAGCAGACTTTAATAAAGTGAAACTTTAATCAGTGGGGGGGGTGTCCATCACCCACTGATTATCAGTCCTCACTAATCGGGCTACCCACAAATAGCGGGATAAAGGGAGGAATAATCAATGAAAGATGAAACAAAAGTATTTCAATGGTTAAAAGAACAAAATGCTCCTTTTGAAATTCAACTGCAAATTTTACAGGCATTTCAATTGTATAAAGTTATTGTTGAAATGGATAAAAAGTTAATGATGTATGAGGAGAGAGTATATAGGGAGAGAATGTAATCTCATCCCTGTAATATCGTTTTTAGCTGTTCTGTACCTGTAATGAATTCGAGTTCATTCTCTGACTCAAAGTTATAAATAATATTATGTAGTAAAGGACTGTATTGATAAAAGATAGTAATGCGATGAATGAGTAATGGGTCATGATGAGAAATAAGTGTACTGTACTGTTCATATACAGATGTAGTAAACTCATGTCCGAAATCATAATATAGTCCTGCGAAATCAAAAGCAGGATCGCCAATTTGCGCATCACCAAAATCGATAACACCTGAAATGCTTTTGTTCTGCTTGTTAAATAAAATGTGATGATGTGTAAAATCAGCGTGAATGATTGTGTTTTGAAAAGTGGACGTATCTAAACATGCAAAGAAATTTTCAAATAAGCGATTTAAGGCTAGTTTCTGTAATGAAGTAAGGTTAGTAGTGAGATATTGGTTTAATTTTGTTTGTAGCTCTTTCCAGTAGGTACATGTTTTTTCAATAGAGAAACATAGCGTTGTAACTTGGTGTGAAGGAATACTATGTAGTACCGCAAGGAAAGTAGCTAATTGTGTAATAATTGCTTGAAGCTCCGTATCCTCCAGTTTGGCAACGGTTTCTGTTTTTAATGGTTCACCATGAATGAGAGTATAGTAACTACAAAGAGGAACCTCATCAGATTCATTTTTATAAATTAGCTGATATTGTGGAACTTCGATTTCTTGTAGTGATTGAGTGAGAATTGTGCATAGTTCTTTTTCTAGTGGAATTCGCATTGCATATTCCTGTTTTCGCGGGAAACGAAACAGTAGCTCATCATTTACTATAACTGCTACATTATCCCATCCTTCTTCATTTTGTTTATATGAATGTATAGAAAGATTAGGCAAAGCTTCTTTTATATAATGTTTGTAAGAGTCCATAATTGTTCCTCGTTTCTGAGTTAAGTTATTCTACTTTATGATATCAGAATTTTCTTTCTATATGTTAAAATATAGCTATCATTATGAAGAAGGGCGGGAGTATTACGAAAAAAAGACTGTTAATCATTTCTCTATGTATCGCTTTTGTATTGTTTTGGTCATATAAAGAGGAGGTTTTTGCTACCTTTAAACCGATTGATCAGTACGAATTAAATAAGGAGTTAAAGAACAAAAGTATAGAAAATTTAACTCATAATGAAATGCAAAAGGTAGGAGAGTATTTTGTGACCGAGCAACTATCAGTATTTGAGTTTACTAATAAAGAAGATGTAAAACGAAAAGGTGAAGAAATATTTTTAAATAGAGGGTATGAACAATTAATGGGAAATTATGATCCAAATCGTTTTCAAGATTTAGAGTATAAATTTACAAACGAGGAGATACGTGAAGAGACAGATGAGAGTTTTCTCTATCAAGCTGTAGCGTATGTTGTGGGTACTGAAAATGGTAAGAGAAGCGAAATGAAATTGAATTATGAAGTGAAAATTGTAAAGGTTAATAATATATTTATGGTGCTAGAACAAAAGCAGCGCATACAATAAAGGAAATTCATTGCTGAATAGAACATTTGGAGATGTACTACTTAATGCGGAATAAAAAAGCCCTCAAGGAATCAAGGGCCTTTAAAGATTTTCATTTTGTTGACCAAGTTCTTTTTGAGCAATATATAAATTTCCTTGCTCGACTTGTTTAAGGGTATGAACAGAATCTCCTGCATATTCTTTTTGTGCTTTAACAGTTCTTTTTGAACGATTGGAATCTTGTTTCTTCATATAATAAGCCACCTTTCATCAAAAATAAACGAAAATGATAAGTATGAGTAATACAGCAGCGAAAATGGTAATGCCCATTAAAAACGAAGTGTTTTTATATTTAGGTGGCTTATGTACATCTTGCCGATACCCAGGTGAAATTTCAGGGGCAAATTCTTCATCGAATGATTGCTTTTTTTCTTTTTCGTCCATATGTATCCACCTTTCTTTTTCATTATCGTATACGTTACAAGAAAAAATATGCATAAAGAAAACAGCCGCTTTATTATTAGCGGCTGTTTTGTGTTATATATTTTCGTTGTACTTGAAAAAGACGGATAAGTAGGAAGGCAGCGCCAAATGCTAGACCGATAATAAGACCGATCCAATAGCCTTTCGCGGCCCATTCTGTATACGTTGCTAATATGTAACCTAGTGGTAGACCAATTATCCAATAAGCAATTAAAGTCATAATTAGAGCAACATTTACATCTTTATAACCACGCAAAGCTCCTTGTACAGGGGTTGCAATTGCATCTGAAATTTGAAATAAAATTGCAAAGATAAGAAATTCTTTTGCTAAATGATGAACTTTTGCATCTGTCGTATAAATAGAAGCAATTTGATCATCAAAAAAGTAGAGAAGAATCGAATATAATAAAGCAAAGGCAAGGGCTAATCCAATTCCAATCAGTCCGTATTGTTTTGCATTATTGTAACGTTTTGCTCCAACTTCGAATCCAACCGCAATAGTCATTGCCATTGCTAAACTTAGCGGAGTCATATATAACAAGGAAGCAAAGTTCATAGCTGCTTGGTGAGCTGCAATAGTTGTCGTACTAAAATTACTCATCATGAGCGTTACCGCAGCGAAAATACTTGTTTCAAAAAAGATAGCAAATCCGATAGGGACGCCAAGTTTTAAGAATGCTGTCCAACTCGAAAGAGAAGGTCGGTATAATTGTTTGAAAATGTTGAAAGAGGCAAAAGGCTCTTTCGTCTGAATAATAATGACTGTAATAATTAAAATGCACCAATATGTTGCAGTGGAAGCAATTGCTGCTCCGACACCACCAAGCTTTGGGAAACCGAAGTTACCAAAAATTAATAGGTAATTCAATATTACGTTAATTGGTAATGATAGTAATGTAATAATCATCGTTGTTCGAGTATTTCCTAATGCATCAATAAATCCACGTAAAACAGTGTAAGTGAATAAAGGTATAATTCCTATTGCGATAATACTTAAAAATTGCGCTGCAATACGTTCCACAGGTTCTTCTAAGCGCATGCCATTTAAAATAGGTGAAACGACGAAGAAACCGATGAGGATAACAACGAAGCTAGCACAAATTGCTAAATAAACTGCTTGTATGACAACGTGGGGAACGTCCTCTTTTTTCTTGGATCCAACGAGCTGTGCAACAATGGGAGTAGTAGCCATTAAAATTCCTGTTAACCCCGTACTAACTGGAATCCATATACTTGTTCCAATTGCAACACCTGCTAAATCAGTTGGACTTGCATGTCCTGACATTGTTGTATCAAAAAAACTCATCGCAAATAATGACATTTGCGTTACGAAAATCGGAAAAAATAGTAATACAAATTGCTTTAACTTTTGTGAGAATGAAGTAGTTTCTTTCATAAAATCCCCTTTCCGTATAAAAAAACAAACTCTTACTATCATACAATTTAATCAAAGATTAGAAAAGAAATACGCGCCTACAACATATGAAGCCAATAAAAAAAGGATGCACTTTGAAAAGGGATAAGGTATTATGATAAGGTGTGAAAAAATTACATATTATTTGTTATTAAGGAGGCACTACTTGTGGCTGATTGGTTAATTGGTTTAATCATGGGTGCTGTTGAAGGGTTAACAGAGTTTCTACCAGTATCATCAACAGGACATATGATTTTAACAGGACATTTAATTGGATTTAACGATGAGAGAGCGAAAGTTTTTGAAGTTGTTATCCAATTGGGATCGATTTTAGCAGTTGTTGTTATATTTTGGAAGCGTCTATGGTCGTTAGTTGGAATAGGTAAAGTAACAGACGGACCATCGTTAAATTTATTACATATTATTATCGGGATGATTCCTGCCGGGGTACTTGGCGTATTATTCCATAGCACTATTAAAGAGGTTTTATTTGGTCCAGGACCAGTTGTTATTAGCTTAGTAGCCGGTGGTATTTTAATGATTGTTGCTGAGAAGTTTTCGAAACCAAGTACAGCAAGAACGTTAGATGAAATCACATATAAACAGGCATTTACAATTGGAATGTTCCAATGTTTAGCTCTTTGGCCAGGATTTTCTCGTTCTGGTTCTACAATAAGTGGTGGTTTATTAGCTCGCGTGTCGCATACAGCGGCAGCTGAATATACGTTCATTTTAGCGGTACCGATGATGGTAGCTGCAAGTGGCTTAGATTTAATTAAAAGCTGGGATGTATTAAGCTCAGCAGATATAACGCTATTTGTAACAGGATTTGTAACTGCATTCGTTGTTGCGATGCTTGCAATTGTTTCATTCTTGAAATTATTATCTCGTGTAAAACTAACACCGTTCGCTTATTATCGTTTCATTTTAGCTGCGGTATTCTATTTCTTCATTATGTAAGAATAAATTATCGGTAATCCCCTATAGAATAGACACTTGAAAAAAGTCTATTCTATAGGGGATTTCTTTTATAGGAGGAGAAAATAAAATTTTCGCTCTCATTTACTTGTATTTCACTATGTAAAATATGACATAATGATTTTATTAGTTAAACCAATCGGGCTTTTACGGGCAGCCCGCCCCCCACCTAACTTCTTTGCTTACGCTGAATTTTGAGGTGGGGGTCTTACTGCCCGGCAAATAGCGGGATAAATAAAATTTATAGGGTATTTGAGAGGAGCAGTTTAGTGAGTTTTGCAATAGAAATAGTAATTCCAGCACCAATTGATGTCGTTTTTGATTATGTAAATAATGATGAGAAGATATTGGAATGGAGTACCTTTATGGTAGAAAACAGGTATCCTCCAAATGTAGATATAAACAATCCTCGTGAAGGGGATAAATATATATCTGTGCAAAAGATGGGTAAGAAAATATATGAGTTTGAGGCAGAAATTTTAGAGTGTGAAGCACCTTATATCGTATCAATTGGATGTGAAATGAAGCAAGGCTATACAGTCGCAACTTATATGTTAGAAGAGGATGAAGAAGGCACATCACTTACTTTAATTATAGAATTTGAACCGAATAATTTTTTATATAAGATTATGTATAAGTTGACTGGGTGGATGACTCGTGGAGTCTATATGGGGGAGATAGAGCGTCTAGCAGAGTGCGTAGATGCCGCATATTCTCAGAAAAAAGGATTATAATTTTGTAAAATAAAAAACCTGCCGAGCTCGGCAGGTTTTTATTTTACTACTTTTTCCATCATGTTTTCCATTACATGTTCCCAAAGAGAAGTATCATCAGCTAATGTAGCACGGAAATTAGCATACATTTCTTTTTGTTTTTCTTCGAATGTTGGATCTTCTTTTTCAGGTAATGTAGCGCGCATTGAAGTTACTAATTCTTGTACTTTTGGAGCGCGTGGTCCCCAAACAGCTTGTTCATTTCCGTCTTTATCAATGAAAATAAAGATTGGAATCGCACGTGCTGTTCCATTTGTTAAATATTGATCCATTAATTCTAAGTTTTCATCGCGAATTAATAAACTCATATCAATATTTGCAACTTCAGAAATGCGTTTCATAACAGGTACGCATAAAAGAGCATCGCCACACCAATCAGCAGTTAATACGATAACACGCCAGCCATCATTTTGACGTTCTTCTAATACAGGAAGTAATTCATTTGGAATTAAAAAGTTATTGTAAATGTGTAGTAGTTCGTATTGGTTTACTTTCATTTCATTCACATATGTATCAAAGGACATACCTTTATCAGCCCATTGTTGTAAGTTCATAATTAACACCTCTTTAGTAAGATTTGCTTTCATTGTACCAATTTTTATATAGAAAAACTTGTATTCTTACTCTTTCTTGTCACTTAATAATTTATTTAATAGAAAAAAGAATAGTACGACACATAATTCAGTTAAGTTAGACATTTGTACGCTTTCTATCCAATCATCAGCAGTATGAATGACGAACCAATCTAGTGTAATTTCAATGAATGAGAAAAGAGTGATAGAAATCAAATTTGGCATGTTTTGAGTCAATGGATATAGCAGCGCTTTGAAGAAACTGAAAATAAATAATGTAATACTATCTAAGAAAGTGATTAATAAAAAAGAGAAGTAAAGTAGTACGTGAACTATACGCTATACCTGTAATTTGAAAGATTCCTACATATACAAAAAATATAAATGCAAAAACTATAATGAGAAAAAGAGCAATAATACTAATGATAATTGTTTTATCTTTTAGGCTGAGATTTGAGAACCTCTCCTTCTCATGCATTAAAATACCCCCTTTTTCTGAAAGGTGACTTCGTTTTATCATGAAATACATATTAAAAAACTACGAATTATGGGAAAATAAGGTGACAAAAAGTAAGATTTCATGTAAAATTATTAATAAGGTTTTTATTTAACTAAATGAAATAAAAGGAGCTGTCAAAGTTGTCTCAAAATCGAGAGCAATTAATGGAAGAACTATCGACAAATGTGTTTGCTATGTTTCGCACGTTGCGTAATGATATTGGAAAAATATTCGGTGGTTACATACCGTGGAATGAATTCATCGTTCTGAGAATATTAAATCGTACGAATAAAGAAATGGTATCGCGTGTAGCAAATGAATTAAATGTGTCGAATAGTCATATTACAGCTGTTACAGAAAAATTAATTAATAAAGGTTTTGTAACTCGTTCACGTTCTACATCAGATCGCCGAGTTGTGTATTTAGAGATTACAGAACAAGGGAAAGATTTAGTTTCGAAAATGGAAGATGCGAAAAAACAATATTTACAAGAAAGATTCTCTGCACTTTCAGAAGATGAAATGAATGTAATGATTTCAATTTCCCAAAAACTTATTTAAGTGATTATAAACAAGAAAACGTTTACGTGATGAAATAGAAGATCTTCCTTATATATGGGAGATCTTCTTTCGTGTGTAATAGATGTTAATAAATAAAATGTGTATGAAAAAAGATAGAGCGCCATACTACTAATACAAGGAAGGAGGGAGAAGTATGACGAATCGTAACGGTAGTAAAGGGAGCGGTAATCAAGGGTCACCAAAGTCCGGCCAATTTAATCAGGAATTTAGCACTGAATTTGAAACTGGTAATGATAATAAAGGAAAAGAATATCGTTCTAAAAAAGGGAGTAAATCAAAAAAGGAGTGAAATAATTCACTCCTTTTTTGATTTAAGATGCTGCCGATTGATCCGTATTATATTTTTCTTCTGATTTTGCGACAATCATTGCGCAAATTGCATCGCCAGAAATGTTTACAGCTGTTCTAGACATATCTAGAATACGGTCAATACCGATAATTAAAGCGATGCCTTCTACTGGCAGATTTACTTGATTTAAAACCATTGTAAGCATTACAAGTCCAACACCAGGTACACCAGCAGTACCGATACTAGCTAGTACAGCAGTTAATACAACCATAGCTAATTGGGGTAATGTAAGTTCAACACCGTATACTTGAGCGATAAATACAGTGGCTACCCCTTGCATAATGGCAGTACCATCCATATTAATAGTTGCCCCTAGTGGTTGTACAAATGAGCTTATCGCTTTTGGAACGCCAAGTTTATCTTGTGCTGTTTTCATTGCAAATGGAAGCGATGCATTAGAGCTAGATGTACTAAATCCAATTGCCATTACTGGTCCGAAATGTTTAAAGAAACGAACAATACTTTCTTTTGCTAATACCTTTAATAAGCCGCCATATACAAAGACCCCGTGAATAATGAGTACTAACATAACGACAATCATATACTTGAACATCGCAGCGACGCCTGTAAGACCCATTTTACCAACGGATGAAGCGAGCAAACCGAATGTTCCAATTGGGGCTAATTTCATAACGATATTAACAAGATACATCATTAATTCGTTGCCCTGTTCAAGTAATGAATGGATACCTTGAACTCGTTTTCCTAAAATAGCTATACCGAGTCCAATCAATACGGCAAAGGCAATGATTTGTAACATGTTTCCGTCAGCCATCGCTTTTGCTGGGTTATCTGGTACGATATTTAGCAATGTGTCGACGAAAGATGTTTCAGTTTTTGCACCTTCATACTTAAGGCCTTCTGTTTTAAAATTACCGCCAGCTCCTGGTTTTATAATAAGTGCAAATGTAACCGCTATAGAGATGGCAACCGCAGTTGTTACGAGGAAGAATGAAATTGATTTTAAACCGATTCTTCCAAGTTGTTTCGGATCTCCAAGACCGGCAGCACCAAGTACGATAGAAATGAACACAACGGGAACAACTAGCATTTTAATAAGTCGAATAAACAATTGACCAATTGGGTTGAACACATATTGATTTAGTGGCTCAAAGATAGATGGAGCAGCTAAATTTAGAGTGAGTCCAACAACTAGACCTAGAAATAATGCGATTAAGATTGCTTTTGTTTGTTTCAATAAAATCCCCCTTTTGTTTTTGCGAAATTTCTTTCTAAAGTAATTATACCGAAAAAATACTTAATTTTACAATATTTTCTGAATTTTTTGTTTAAGTGTAGATAGACTTATTTTGTGTTTGGAAAATAAAATAGACCATCACATAGGATGGTCAAGGGAAGGGGACAATTTATGTCAATTTAATTAGGGATGGAAGTTGCTTTAAGACACTGGGGAATGTCTTATAAATTAGGGAGGAACAACTTCGATACATATACTATAAAAGATAGGTGTGACTCTCATGTGAACATAGGGTGAAAGAGAGAGGGAGTTTTAAATAAAAGATAGAAAGACAAAAAATAAGACCATCATTTATAAGATGGTCAAGGAAGGGGACAATTTATGTCAATTTAATTAGGGATGGAAGCTGTTCAAAGACACTGGGGAATGTCTTATAAATTAGGG
>NZ_JAKUGG010000015.1:0-172085 GCF_022663835.1 Bacillus cereus group sp. BfR-BA-01347
TTGTAATTCCTTATTCGTTATTTCTAAAGATAAATATTTACAAATCTGTTCGATTAATTGATCGATATAGAAAATATCCATATCCATTTTATACGTTCCAGATTCAAATTTGGCCAAATGAAGCATATCAACAATTAACATATCCATCTTATCCACTTCTTTTGCCATTGCTTCAAAATAATAATCTTTTTTATGGCTTGCGACACCATCTTTTAAAATCGATATGCAGCTCTTCATAATACTCAAAGGTGTTTTCAGTTCATGTGATACACCAGCGATAAATTCTTTTCTTGTATTTTCTAATTGTTTTTCTTTTTCTATGTCTTGCTGAAGTTGATTAATATGTGAATGTAGTGTATTAGATAATGTATTAATATTAGACGATAAGGCACCAATTTCATCCTTCGATGTAATTGGAATCTTTTCTGAAAAGTCTAAGTTTGCCATCTTTTTTGTTGTATTGTTTATACGTAATAAAGGTTTTGCAATTCCTTTTGAATAATAAAATGAAGTGAACAAGACAAGTATCAATACAAATACAATAATATACATGTAATAGTCTTGTATCATTTGAACAGCTTCATCAACAGGCTGTAAAGATGTCATAACAAAAATATATGTCGTTGCTCCATCGTTTTCTTTTATCGGCTCAATTAATAGTTTATATTTTATATCATTTTGCATATAGTCAAGAATTTTTGTAGAATTACTCCTCATATCGTTCTTTTCATTAAATAATAAATTTACTTGGAAAGCTTGGATTCTTTCCATAAAAAGACGATTTGTATAATTAATATTAGATGATAGATTTTCTTCCGGAATTTGCACTTTTTGAAGGGTTCCAGAAATAAATGTTTTTGAAGATGCCAAGTTTATATCTTGATCATCAATTTCATTTAATTTTTTATCAATTTGTTTATTTTCCCACGTTTCATCTCCATTATTCACCGATAATCTATACGGAATCAAAGCATGCTCTTTTTTTAATCCAGAAATAAAAACACGCTTTCCTAAAGTTAGGTCGAATTTTCTATCTGTAATATCCTCTATATCTATAAAAGTATCTAAAGGAATTCTGATCATCTGATTTCTAAATTCCTTATCCTCAGAGTAATCTACTTTTACTTCAATATAAAAATCGTTCACGTTCTTTAAATTTCCATTGCTACCCAATAATGCAATATACGCGCTATTCTCTTTGTAAAAATCTTGAGTAAGTTTTTGAATTAATTGTAGATTTCCTTGCTTATTTAAGTACTCTTTCTTAAATGATTGCATACTTGTTTTTATTTCATTTATCTTCTGATTTTCATAATACTGTTTAAAGAATATGGTTTGTCCAATAAAAATAGTTGCTAAAATCAACATGCATAAAGCTGTTGTTAATACAAATAATTTTAAAACAATTCCTTTTTTCATATGTCTCCCTCAAATTTATAGCCAGCTCTTACCACTGTTACAATATGATTTACCTTTTTTCCTAATTTATGACTTAAATTTCGAATATGACTATTGATGGTGCGATTATCCCCAGTAAATTCATAACCCCATATTTTAGTAATCAGTTGTTCTCTCGTAATAACAATCCCCTGATTTTGCATTAAATATGTTAATATTTTAAACTCCGTGTGTGTCAAACTTATAGCTTTCTTATCTAAAGTTACGGTACGTGAAGGAAAATGTATATAGATACTACTACTCATTAATGTATCTTCATTAGTTACGCTAATGAATGAAGAGTATCGACGTTCAATTAATCGCTTTGCTCTTGCTAATAAAATAGGTGGGCTATACGGCTTTGTAACATAATCATCTGCTCTTAGTTCAAATCCATATAATGTATCATCTTCTTCCACACGAGCTGTTAGCATAATAATTGATACATCAGATGTCTTACGAATTCGTTGACAAACTGACCAATCATCTAATTCTGGCAACATAATATCTAGAATGATTAAATGTACCTCATGTTCTTCAAATATAGCTAATGCTTCTTTTCCATCTGTTGCCTCTAGTACCTCATATCCCTCATTTAGTAAACAATCTTTCACGATCTCACGTAAAATATCTTCATCTTCCACAATCAAAATTTTTCTTTGCATGTTGTATATCGCTCATAATTTAGATGATTATTATAGAATAAATAATTCTTGTATATTTTAGCTAATAAAATTTTTTTACTATTTCTATTACTCATAAACTTAACACAACCATATACAGAGAATACCATAATGATGTAAAGATAAGATGCAGAGAGGTTTATAAAATCTATTTTAATAGGCGGGACATTCCAGGGTACAAAATTTATGATAATGGCTATTTAGACAAGAAAGTCTAAACTTTCATTTTTGGAACTTGATTGGGACAAGAAAATCCAAACAAAAATTTTATAGATTTACAGAGCTTAATATATGTAATCTCGTGTGAGCGTATAGGTTGAAATACTACGTTACTTTTATTTATAAAGAAAAGACACCCTAAGATGCCTTTCTACTCTGTAACAAATTTAAATACATGGTACATAAAAAATAGACAAGATAGATATGCTAGTCTGCTAGCAATCGATTATCTTATAATTGACAAGCGATGCTAAGAGTAAAGGTATAAACAGTACCATAGCAAGTTTGATTGCTATGTCATTAATTGCTAGAGTGAACTACCCGCCACTTAACGTCCTAACGGACTGTTTGAAGTGGGGGCTTCTCGGTTAGTCGTTACTTTTGGTAGCTAACGAATTCGTCCTAAGACAGCCGAGCTAACTCCCTTGTTCCAAGGGTTATTTTATTGCTATCTATGCTAACGCCAATAGGCGTATTGCGTCATTTTTGATATTGATAGCTGCGTTATAATCTCTATCGAGATTTACACCGCATATACAAGAATAGACTCGCTCAGACAATGACATATTTTTCACATTTCCACAACTGCTACATGTTTTTGTGGAAGGAAACCATTTGTCTATTTTCACAAGCTGTTTGCCTTGCTCATTTAGTTTATAAGCTAAGAAAGAAGTGAACATACTCCAAGCATTATCAGCGACACTTTTTCCAAAATGAAGTGCTTGCGATATTCCCTTCATATTTAGATCTTCAATAGCTACAACATCAAAATGAGTAGCTAACTCTTTAGACTTATGATGAAGGAAGTTCTTACGTTGGTTTGCTACTTTTTCATGCAGCTTAGCTACACGGATACGTTGTTTATTCCAACGCCCTGAACCTTTTGTACGTCTTGATAATACTCGTTGAGCCTTTGCTAATCGGTCTAACATTTCACGATAGAACTTAGGATAATTGGCTCTCTCATCCTCAGAACTGACGTATAATTGATCCATCGCAAAGTCTAATCCAACAACTGTTTCTACTTCTTTTTGTACGATCTCTTTTTCGTATTCAGTCAAAATGGACACATAGTATTTACCAGTAGGTGTCATAGAAATCGTACATGACTTGATTATATGGTCTTGTGGTATTTCTCTATGCTGTTTGATACGTACCATTTTCAGTTTTGGCAATTTGATATGACCGTTAAGCAACATAATATTTCCGTTCACTACATTCGTTGTATAAGACTTTCTGTCTTTTTTGCTTTTGAATGTTGGGAAGTCATTTTGACCACGAAAGAAATTTTTATAAGCAGTTTGCAAGTTTAGTTGAGCATTTGCCAAAGCTAATGAATCAACTTCTTTTAACCACTCAAATTCTGCTTTGTATTTTGCAGGAGTGGGAAGCTTTTGTTTCTTTAGTTGAGCCTTATCATCTTTATGTTTTTCATACGCTTCTTTCCGTTCAGCTAACATTCTGTTATACACGAAACGTACACAACCGAAGGTTTTACACATAAGATGTGCTTGGTCTTCTGTTGGATACAAACGGAATTTATATGCTTTATTCTGCTTTGTCATATCATTTCACCTCACTTTTCACTTTGATTTTCAATATATGTTTTTACTACGTCTATTGGCGAATCACCAGTAGTTAGCAAGCAAAAACTTCTTGACCAAAACATCTCTTTCCAAAGTTTCTTTTTCACTTGTGGAAAGTCTCTTTTAATAAGTCGAGAACTTGCACTTTTATAAGCATTGATGAATTTTGTCATTTCTGTATTAGGGTGTGCCTTGAACAAAATATGAACATGGTCTACATCATGATTCCATTCAACTAATGTGATGTTAAAGTTTTCAGATAGTCGAACAAACATATCTTTTGCATAGTCTGACATATCATCATCAAACACATTTCTTCTGTATTTCACGACCAACACAAGGTGATAATACAACAAGAATACTGAATGGTTATTGCTATCTAATTTCATTTATATACCAGCCTTTATAATTTGTAAGACTGATTATATCAGAGGCAAAATAAAAAGAAAAACCTTTTGGCTACGCCCTTCACATGTTTGAGGAAGGAGAATTCTTTCGGGAAATTCGTTAAAATGTAAGACTCGATTAAAAATTGCATTAATATTTTTCGCGCGTTGCACCAAGTGCTTTACGAATACCAATTTCACGCGTACGTTCCGTTACAGATACAAGCATAATATTCATAACACCAATACCGCCTACTAATAAAGAAATTCCTGCAATTCCGCCAAATACCATTTTTAACATATTCGTGGACTCGTTAATCATTTCAATCATTCAGAATGAATATCTTATTTTTGTGTTACTCTAGTAAAAATATAACCAAATGAGTCCAATGTATTACTCAATATTAATTTCTTCTAAGATTATAGATGGATTAACAACAAAGATAATGAAGTTTAAGTTTGTAGTATGTATTAGTATTCTATTCTTCGAGGTAGATGGAGTTCCAATATAAACAACATGATCGAGCTTATTATGAGGAACGTCATTCGTAGATATAGTAATAATATCTTTTAAAGGGATGGTAATCTCTGCTGATTGCCATGCAATCATTATACTATCTTGGGATTTTGTTATGCTAATTCTTGACATTTTAAATCAATCCTTTATTAGTTTTAGATAAATAATTAACCTATTTTCTAAATTTTTTAAATAAATACATATATTATAATATATGCATTTTAAGGATTTGTGCTTATGTATGCAAAATTACATGTACAAACTCCTTATTTCTATAAAAATACATAGCATAAATTGAAAATAAGATCCCCATAATTCCACCGATAAGCCCTAATATGTATTCTGTTGTTCTTCTCGAGATTACCCCCCTTAAAATATATAATTATTCTATTAAAAGTAAAATACAATTCATTTACTTTTATATTGATTTATAATTCTATGAAAGAAAAAGCGCTCTTTCGAGTGCTTCTTCTACTATTTCTTAAAAAATTATGCTTTTCCACTCTTAAAACATATTGTAAATAAATTATACTAACTACCCAAATTAAAATTGTATAAAGTTATAAAAGGTAATTATATTTAAAGAAATCTAGTTATTATTAACAAAGGAATTTTATATGAGTTAGTGTTAGCTAGCCTCTCTCTAAAATTTTATCAGGGTATTTATTTAGAGAAATATTGAATAATTCTTTAAGAATTTTCTGATATTCGTCTTCATTTATAGTTCGTTTGCTTTTTTTACCTTTCCTTGTTTCCGTAAAACTTTTTTTAGTAAGTGAAATATGTCCATCTTCAATTAATTTGCAGACAATGTATCCTTTATTAAAAGGTGATTCGGGGTGCTCCACAATAATATTTTGTATAGCATTTACTTTGTTAGAATCAATTTCATTTAATGAAAACGCAAACCCAGTACACCATGTATTAGTAGGTTCAGAATTAAGGAATTGAGCACTCTCCCCATTTTCTCCTTTTTTCATTTCAAGTAGGTAAGTTCCTTTTTCAGTATTCTGTTTACGAATACGATATTTTCCCGTTTGAGATGAGACGACTTCACCGCTAAATGGAACTGGGTGCAATGGAAGATGTGAGGCAAGTCCCCCATCTACAATGTATTTTTGATTATTATAATTTAAAATAATAATTACATGTCCATCATCAGGTTTCCATTTATCACCACCTAAATCGTAGACTGTACCAGATATGCGATAGACATCAAATCCACAATCAAGTAAAAAATAATATAATAGTGTATTAAGCTCGTAACATAGTCCTCCGCGTTGAGTTAGTAGTAATTTTTCTTGAACATTTTTTCTAGTAATTTTCCGAACATTTTTTTCCATAACGTCTAAATTTTCATAAGGTATTACATATGCCATTTGCTGAAGAATTTCATGTAAATTTTCAAAGTTTACATCTTTTTTCGGAGTTATCTGTAGCCGTGAGAAAAAATTTTTTTGCAAATCAGTTAACATTGTATATAACCTCCCATTTATAGAAAATTTAACCATCACAAATAATGATACACTAAATAAATATATAATCAAGTGTAATAAAATCAAATCATGTTATTTTACGGATTGTTTTTCCATAAGAAGCCTCACCATATCAAAAAATGAAAATTGTAAGCTTAGACATAATTCGAGCAAACTTTCATCTTCTATTGATATTCTTCTTATTTACAGAGCAATTAACTTTTGCTAGTTACTTTTTTATTTTCTGGAAAAATATACTTATTTATCCCTTTTCTTATATAGTATCTTTAATAATCATCTATGAAAAAGGCGAAAACAATACTATTGGTTTTATCTACCCTTGTTGTTCAATACAGCAATGGTATCCCTGATAGAGTTTTATATTACTTAAATATGAGGTTAAAAATTAATTTTAAAAGAAAAGAGAACCCATATAGGCTCTCTTTTCTTGGCATACTTACAACATAGGGAATGTTGAGACAACTCTTTCAAAACTTTATTAGGGGAAAGTTTTAAAAAATGTACTCACATTTATTTTTACATATATGGAATATAAAGTAAATTGATATAAAATTTTCTAATCATTTGTAATTTTCTGCAATTTATTACAACCCTTGTCTTACAAGAAGGTACTACCATATTGCTATTAAGCTAAAAAAAATACCCCAAAACAAAAAACGTCTTCCTTCTATCTAAATGGAGATGAAATACAGACCATGTCCTATTTTTCAGGGGTAAAATGAGGAATAAATTTGTACATAACAAGTACGTTAATGATAGTAAGAGCTTTCTCATTTACAGTACCTGTAGCATGTGGAGATAATGGTGCCCCAAAGGAATATACTGAAGCAAATTTTGAAGATGCAAAAGGCGGTAACACAAAACATATAAAAAAGTACAGGTCTTTAATTGATAAAGGACCTGCACTTTTTAATTATTCGTGATATCACATGCATTTTGTAAAAAATAAGCTTTTCTTTCTGTAGAATTATCGGAAAGGGTAACGTTATTTTAGGATTACAATTTCGCTTTAGTTAAATGCCGATGGATAAAGAAGCCCTATAAAAAATTTAATATTATAATCAAAACAAAGGAATCCCTTATAATAAGGGATTCCTTTGTTTTGATTATATAGTTACCTATTTTCAATTTCCAAGTAGCCAATTTATATAGTATATTTATAGGTTACCTAGGATAAATTATAATATTATTTGAAATTAGTTTTCCTATAGGCTGTGTATGAGCGGCATCTTTGTACAATTGAACTATAATAACTGTAGTTTCTTTTTCGTGAACATTACCTATTTTTAGTTGTTTTATTGGAGTTTTTGAAGAAAAACTTCCAACAGTTGTATCATGTGCTACAGACTCTAGGCCTCTATCTGTTAAAGCCGCATCATAATACATTTTACTACAATTTCCTTCTGCCTCTAACTGCATGCCTACGGTTTTATTATTGGACTTATATTCAGTTTGATCAGTATTCACCCTAGCTTTACAATTGTTACCTGCAGCTGTCACTTTATACCATCCTCCCGATGCAGCTTCAGCATTTCCAGATGTAATGAAAATACAACCAAACATAAAACTCAATCCCATTAAAACTTTCATATAATGTTTCATAAATTTACCCTCTTTCTATTTGTTTATATAAACATTAGCATATCAATTCGGCATTTGGTTGTATTTCCTATATTTATCAATTACTTACAGAAAATTGCGTTAATGGTAATGTTTCTTTGTTGTTGTAACTGCTTTATGTAGTGACAACAACAAAAAACACTAACTTCATGCGTTATCAAGACCTAAATCCATAAAAAACCTAAAATATAAAGATCCTAACATATTATATATGACTAATAAGTTAGGATCTTTTATTTTTGTTAATAAGTTTTGAAACTAAATTTGAATAGTGTTTCTTTCTATTTGGGTAGGGTTTCATTATCCTTTTGATGTTGCAATAGGAGCTTTAATAGGATGTGTTTCAGCGTTATTTTCGTATTGGTTAGTATCGAAGTTTTCTTTTAACAAGCAATTACCTACTCTATATGAAAGAGTAGAGAAACACGCTTAACCATCCAAAAACAAATCAAAGGGATTTTGAGTATACAAGTATAAAAGTTAGCGTGAAAGCTCTAGATGCTGACAACCTATATATGGAATGTATTCATGTTACAGCAGCTGCTTTCTTAGCACATATGCTGAAAGCTCACGCATAATCTCTTACTCTTAAGTTGATGGGCATGTATGGTGACCCCTAACAAAAGAATTAACTAAAACAAACAATTCTTTTCATTAAGAGAAAAAATACAGTTTTATATTAAGACCAAGCCCATTGATCTTCATTTAATGTTGAAATCTTCTACTCATTAACTTTTTCAATTTCATCTGTTATTGACCATACATTACTTCTTTCAGCGCTTGCCATATGTACTTTAACTTTGTCACTTACATTAAATTTCTGTCCTTGTGTCAAATAAACCGTAACATCACGTTTACTTCCATCTTTTCCAGTATATTGAACATTCACATAATCAGATTCTTCTGTTCCATATTTAAACTTATCTACTTTTGTAATATGTCCTATTTCATATTCATATGCAAAAACATGTTCTAAATACCTTCCCTGATGCAATGTATCAGTACCTTGAACTTTTTCAACAGACTTTGCAACCATAAATTCAGTGAAATTACGCATCATTTTACCAGTAGCTTTTACTTGATCACCAACTTTTATATTAGGTGTAGAGTTTAAATAAATACTAATAGGCTCTGAATACATTGTTGATTCAACAGAGATAACATTATTAGAAATCTCAACTACACGCCCCTCAATTGTTGATAGATTTGATTCAATAGAAGCTGCACTCGCTTTTGTTGCTTCTAATCCTGGTAAATTTGTACCTGCAAGAGCTGCAATTCCTAATGCACCCGCTAAAATAACTTTTTTCATACCCATTTTATAACATCTCCATTCTTGTTGTATTAAATGTACACTTAGGTCTAATAAATACTTAATTTATTATATCGTTCAACCTGTAATCATTATAGTTACGGCGAGGATAATTATCAACTATGAATTTAATGTAATTTTTCATAATTTTATATTTGTATATTAGTATTAAAAGTTATAAAAACCCAATGTAAACTTTTTATTATTTATTGTATAAATAGCATGAAATTAAAAGTGTATTAAGGTGAAAAAAGGTATTTTTTTAAACAAAAAGCTTAGTTTTTACTAGGCTTTTTGTTTAACTTATTTATATTCTATATGGGTTAGCACCACATACCCATCAAGCTAACATTTTGAAGTGCCCCCAAAACGAAAATTTCATCTTTTTATAGGTGTCCATGAGGATTTAGTTCATTTTTTTCGTTTTGGGGAACATTTAATTTCTTAAGTTGATGGCAATGGGGTAGCACCAATTTTACAAAGTATCCACTTTGGTGTCTCCGTTTAAAAAAGTACCCATTTTCTTGTCTCGATATGTGGACAGAAAAATGGATACTAAATGAACTTCCTCCGTTGATAACGCAGCATTTTACACTATAAAATTAGTTCCTACTTTCATGTCTTTTTACATGTAAATGTAGAAAGACATGAAAATGGATACTTTTTAGACACGAAAGTAGATACTTCATGAATATCTTTCGTTACTAATATAAATTCCAAATGAATTTTCAATTCACATTTAATTAGGTTTTGCTGAAATGCAAAAAAAGAGAGCAAAACTCTCTTTTTCATTTAATCAATATTATTTTTTAATAATTAAATAATAAAAAATAGCCAGTTAAAAGAGCGTGTTGTTATATATTTAGCTAAACACACTCTTACAAATATTTAAACCCTATATTAATTTCTTATTCCATTCATTTAACTTATTCATCCTTTTTTATATTCGGTTATAAGCTTCAAATTCATAACCTTTTTATTTTAATCATTTTATAATCTGTGAGTTGCTACCATCCTGCACTTGCATTCATACCAGATCCCACAAAAGTAATAAATAACGGCCATAATAACGGCCATAACGTAAGAAGTATATTTACAAGTATAAGTATACTATATATCCCAGGGAAATTATGATTTTTACAATTTACCAATACTAAAATCACTAATAAAATTATGGGTATTAAATATAAAAATAGCATTATAAACCAATACCATGTCATTAAAGTAAGACTCAATGGTCCTAATATCATGTGTACAACTCCGAATGATATTCCTAATGCCCCAAAACTAAAGGTTGTAATTATTGTTTTTACAAGCACCTTAGCGAATTTTGAGTCGTACGTTTTTCTGCTATATAGACCTATCACAATGTACAACGATAGATAGGCCATTAATACACCTATCCAAGTCAATAACCAGTCTGCATCTAACATAAAGAAGACAAACAGCGACCAACACACCCCTACTATTGAAAAAACAAGGGAAATAATTATATTTTTTAAAACTGGTTTCATGTTCATTTCACATCCTTTAAAAACTTAAGAATACATTATTAGCTTATATTCTTTTTTTTCTACCGCTTTACTATTGTCTGTTGTATATTCAATAACAGTAATCCCTTTACTTCTAAGTAGATTCTTTTTCCACGTTTTCGCATCAGTTGACATATGGACAGTTACATTGAATCCTAACTTTACAGTCATAATTCCAATGCTTAACCCTAAATTTCCGGTCGAACCTACTGCAATTGAATAATTTGAAAAGAATGTTCTAAACATGTCACTATCTAATACGGAATAATCATCTTGTTTAGTTAATAAATGATCTTTCAAAGCTAAATCTTTGGCGTGTTTTAATACCTCATATACTCCGCCTCTTGTGTTTCAGAAAAAACTTTTGCATTATTATGGAGCAAATCGTTTTATTTGGATTAAGCCAAATAACTTCCGCAGTTTCAATTAATTTTTGAATCAATGGAAATCTCTTTTTCAACTTCTCTTTTGTTTCTATAGAAATTTCACTTATTCATAAACCCCCTTCAAAATATAATTGACCTATTTCAATTATTTTCGTCGTATTTAATATTCTTACAATGACATAAACGTTTGAAAATTAATCATAATTTATTATAATTAAGTATATATTAACAAGTTTTTAAGTATAAGTAAATAAAATTAATTTTAATTTAATTAATTTTACTAATTTAAAGGGGATTATGTATATGAACAATATTAATGTTGGTCAAAAAATTATGGCATTTAGAAAAGATGCAGGATTAACTAGTAAACGTTTAGCTGAATTAGCTGATATAACACCTTCCATGTTAAGTCAGATTGAGAAAGGGATTACGAATCCATCATTACAAACACTAAAGTTAATTTCTGTAGCATTAAATATTCCTTTATTTAATTTTTTCTTGGAAGATACCAATACAGAAGAATTAGTTGTAAGAGCGGATCAAAGAAAAAAAATGACTTTCCCTGAAAGCGGTAATGTTTCGTATGAGTTATTATCTCCTAATTTAGATGGATCACTGGAATTGGCTTTAATGAATCTGCTACCTCAAACCGCTTCATCTATGGAGCCTGTGGCACATAAAGGTGAAGAAATAGCATTTATTATGGAAGGACAAGTAAAACTATATGTAAATGATGAGGTTTTACTTCTTAATCAAGGTGATAGTGTTAAAATACCCCCATATGCAAAACATAAATGGGAAAACACTTCTTTACACAAAGTCACTGTTATATTTGGAGTAACCCCACCATCTTTTTAATTGTAAATACTAGCGCATGGAAAATTATTTACCTGACGTAGCTTTAAAACATTATCTAGAACAGCAGAGTCATAATTTAGAACATATTTATTTTTCCTTCCTGAACAATGTAAAGATTATTCCGACATGAAAAAGGGATTAACAATTCAAAATTGCAATTTACCGATCTGGTGTAATCTTAAAATACAAGGAACTGAAGAAGTAGCAGCAACTGCTGAAGGTAAAAAGAGTGTTGTAGATGGATTTGGCGAGCAGGTTTGGAAAGCCTTCCATAATGTGAAAACTTCAGAACAATTACTGTCTGAAGATGATAAGAATGAATTGAAAGACATAGCCCAAAAGATTGTTCAATTTGCATAGTTTTTATCAGTACGGAATTTGAAAATAAAAAAGACCTTGTAAGAATAAACTTTATCCTATAAAATGGACAGTTTAATAAAAAAGCCTTGAAAGGTCTTTTTTAGATAATGTAAAAAGGTGAAACAAACTATCTCATAATTCGAATCGGAGCAAACACTCTAACTACGGGTTGCCTTCATTATATACCAAATCCTAACATGTGAAGTTAAAATACCTGAAAATTATGTGAATTTATAGGAAGAAAATAAAACCCTGTTTATAATTCCTAAAAATCTCAATTGTTTATATTGCACAAAACACTTTAAAACAATATCTATGTCATAATAAATTATAAAAAGTTTGAGTATAGGTAAATAGAGAAGAATGGTGGATTCTTACTGAAGTATATATAATGATATTTAAGATTAATTAACTATAATAATATGAATTTCATTTTATAACTAAATATAATTTTAGAATATATGTTCATGGTGTTTTCTTCTCTTTTTTACTTATATGATTCAGAAGTTAGTTATGGGAAAATGAAACAAACATTTGTTTAAAATATTTTAGTTATGAAACAATGTTTGAGATATGAGAAGATGATTTACGGGGTCAATGGTCCGCTTTGTTAAATTATGCTTTTACTATATAAATTTTATATAACAAAGAAAAAGAACATATTTTTATAGGTGCTTAGGTAACAAGAGAAACTAAGGCCCTCTTGTCCACTATAAAAACATTTTGATTATTAATTCGCCAATTAGGGGTCATCATACATATCTATCAACTTAAGAATTTTATAACGTCCTAAAACAAAAGATTGTACATTTTCACCTGACATGTCAATTCTTTTATTTTGGGGTATTTACGTTTCTTAAGCTAATGGACATGAAAGGACTAGTAAAACCTAAGTATACAATAGTTCATCCGGAATTTTAAAGAAAGGGAATACTAATGATAAATTACTTGTCCCTGGCAGAAGCGATCTTACCTTATTATCGTAGTCAATTATTGATGCTCCCATTACGATACCCTTTTTCTGATAAAACAAAAAAACGGATACTCCCATCATAGGAGCATCCGCTATAAATATACTTCTATATGGTTAGTATTTTTCTACTCTAAAAAGTCCTAAAAAGAATCTACTATTAAATCCTCGATACCTCTTACCTTACTCTGAAAACTCCTAAAAGGGAGTTTTATTATTGATATTATTTTAAATAAAATACGTCTGTGTTAAACGTTCCTAAATATACAGCACCTGAAGATGTTGTTTTGTACGTATCAACTTTCAAACGATATTTACCCTTTTCATAAATGCCTACGCCATCATAATTGACTCTACCAATATCAATGTTCATTCCTACATATTCTCCAGGTACAAACCAAGAAATTAAAGGTTTGTTCACATTTTCCCACGTGCTATTTGCGCGCTGAATTTGTGGTTGTATACGAAGCTCAACTTCATAAGCTTTGTTGTCATTTTTAATTTTAATATTTACATATGAATCTGTATCAACATAATGATTTGCTTTTGTTGTATTTACGCTAGCTCCGTAACCTGAAGCCGCAGCTGCTTTTGATACGGGGTTAACTAATTCTAGAGTAGCTACACCTCCTAATGCGATTGCTGAAGCCAACATTGTCATACCCATTTTCTTTTTCCATGGTTTCATGTGAAATTCCTCCCAATTTTCAATTATTTTATCGTGTTAATTTTACTAACCCTGTGTACATTGTATCAATTGAACCAGTAGCATTTTCAACTTTCACACGGAAAGTACCTATTTCTGCGATTGATTCGCCATTGCCTGTTGAAACAATAATTTCTTCATTTGTACAAGCTGGTAACATAGACCCCCCTTCCAGATTCATTCCATTACGTCGAAATTAAGGTATTATTTCTCTTAAAATGTTATAAATTTCATTTTAAAATCCCATTATAATAATATTAATTTTCTCTCTTCTTTGCATATTACAACATGGAGAATACAGAGACGACTCTTTCAAAACTTTATTAGGGGAAAGTTTAAAAAAATGAAATTATAATAATTTTTACATAAATGTAATATGTAGTAAATTGATATAATTAATACTAACTATTCTTAACATTTAATAATCTTATCCTTTGCCCTACAAGGGGTACGAAAACGATTCTGGGTATGAGGGACCACTCTGGGATTTAATTACAAACCAAAAAAGGCATACCACCAACATTTTAACGAAAATATATGCTAAGCAAAAATACAATAAGCTGTCCATATGGACAGCCTATTTACATAATTTTCGATATAGGAAGTAAATATGACACCTTTGTTCAAGTATCTATCCCTTTAAAATAAAGGGCTATTTTTTGTACGTGTTTTTAATCATAAAAAAATATTTTGTCAAAAATACTTTACGAATTGTAAGAAATAAATTACAATCATTTCAAGAGGTGGTACTATTGTTACATAATAAAATTGTAGTTTGTCGAGCAGAAAGAGGTTGGTCTCAAGAGGAACTGGCAAAAAAAGTGGGGGTTAGTCGTCAAACTATCGCTACTCTTGAAAAAAATAAATATAATCCCTCTTTAATTCTTGCTTTTAAAATTGCAAATGTATTTGGAAAGTCAATAACTGACGTATTTGATTATCAGGAGGAGTGAGACATATGTTGTGGTTAAAATCTTTATCTTTAGTTTTAATATTTATCAGTCAGATGTATGTAATAAAATTTCAATCAAGCGATGAAGCAAAAGATGAAAGAGGGAGAGAAATTCAATATAAAACAAATAATATGTTGTACAACATATTATATTTAGGTATCATTGCCATTATTATTTTTCAATTGATAGATATTGTTCCTTTAGAATTTATACCTGATTTATTGTTATATTTTGTACTTTTATTAAGTGTGTTAGGTAGTATTTTGATATTTATCAATAGAAACAAGGAAAATTACTAATATAAGTTAGGTTTTTTATTAGACGATTGAACAAAGAATCATGTATATCATATACATGACTGGTTAACATAACGTCTCATTATCAGTAGCAAAGAAAAAGGCGTCCCCTTACTCCCACAAGGGATTCGCCTTTTTCTTTTTCTATGACCCTATGCATCTTTTTATACATTCCTATTCTGGAGCACCTTTTGGCTTCCCTATGTCTCCCTATTTTTCGCATAAAATCTTGGATACTCTTAGCGTGGGGTTTTTCCGAAATGCTGGCGGTACCCCTTTATAAAAGTTACAATTGTCTTTTTTATTACTCTTACATCATATTTGATATATTTTATTGCTCTTTGTCTTGCTTCTCAATAATAAATTTTGAAACTAATGCGGACAATGCTTCTACTTTTTCTTTTATTTTGTTAGATTGATTTGATATCTCCTCGATTGATGCTGCTTGTGATTGGATTGACTGTACAGTTTGAGTTGTTTCCTTAGCTACTTGTGTTGCAGTTTCAGAAACACTCGACATAGAGGCATTGACTTCTTCTGTACCGGCAGACATTTCTTCTGTCGCTGCAGATACTTCTTGAATTTGGCTAGTGATTTTATTAATAGCCATCATAATAGCTGCGAATGCTTGATCTGCTTTATTAGCAGTTTCTTTTCCTTCCGATGCTTTTTGTTGGCCTTTTTGCATTGCATCAACTGTATCTTTTGTATCTTGTTGAATGGATTGTATTAAATGATTGATTTCATATGCGGATGTTTTAGACTGCTCAGCTAAATTTCCTACTTCTTTTGCTACTACTGCAAATCCTTTTCCATTTTCTCCAGCACGTGCAGCTTCAATTGATGCGTTTAAGGCAAGAAGATTTGTTTGTTCAGCAATATTAGTGATTGCATCCAAAGCTTTATCTATTTGTTGCGTACGTGTAACAAGCCTCTCAATTACTTTAGAAGTTTCTTCAACAACTTCATGAATACTATTCATTTGAAGTATAGATTGTTTTATCACTTCACTACCAGAATTGACTTGTTCTGTTGTTGTGACAGCCACTTCTGTAACCGTTGCTGAAGATTCAGCTACTGTTTGAACTCCAGTCGCAATTTCTTCCATTGATGATGAACTTTCTTGAATACTAGTAACTTGACCTTCTATTTTTTTATCGACCTCAGAAATAGTTTGAACAACCTCTCTTGATATATGAGATGCTCGTTTTGTATCTTGCAACATCCCATCAGTAGAAGAAATAACCTCTTGTGTTGTGATTTTTACTTCTCCAATTAATCGTTGCAAGTTATCCAGCATACTATTAAAAGACTTCACAATACTTCCCAATTCATTATTTGATTTATAAGAAGTACGTATAGTTAAGTCACCTTCAGATACTCGCTCCATATCCCTTTGTAATAATACAATTGGTTGTTTAATAGCACTTTTAATGACATAACCAATAAAAATAACGATTGTAATTGCTATAATGGAGATACTAACAAACAGGATTAGAGTATTTGTTGCACTGGCTGTATTATTTTTTTGTAATTGATCTGCATTATTATTATTAAATTGGATAAGTTCACGAATTGCCTGAATTGACTTTTTCATATTAGGATCAACCTCTTTTAGGTAATAAGCATATGCTTCTTCATTATTAGATTGTCCTAAATCTTGCACTTTTTTTAGCTGTGTTCTTAAGTCTTTAAATATCGTATAAAATGTGTTATACAATTCCTTTTCTCTATTAGAACTAACTCTTGTCTCAAACTTCTTTAATAACTGATCAGTTTCTGTACGAGCTACATCTATTTCTGTTAAAAGTTCTTTTATTCGTTTTTCATCTTTTGATAGGATTGTTTCCTTTACATTCATATTGATAAGATAAAAATTAGACTCTATAGCTCCTATCCACTGAATTGGTAATAAACTATCTTCATACATAGTAGTAGAAGCATGCTCCCCTTTTTTAAGACCCCAAAATCCTAGTATAGATAATATTATACAAGCGACACTTGATATTATTACTAATACGTTTAATGTTGTCCCGATTCTAGTATTGTTTAAAAATGACAATTAAATCCACCTCGTTGTTATATAATCTTATTGAGTAATTAATATATAACAATAATCGGCAAAAGGCGACAATTCTATTAATATCCGTATATACTGATATTAAATTAATCATTAAAATAAAATGCATATTTCAAAACTGATTAAATAGAAAAATAATTTGTAATATAATTTGTAATATAATGAATACGTCTATAATTTGTTTTAATTCATTTAAAAAGGCAATTTCTTAACAAAGGGCATTGCCTATCTTTTTATAAGTTAATAATAGATTTCTTTTATAAGGGGTCCCGCCACATCGCTATCAAGCTAAGGTATGGTATCCCGATCTTGTTGGCTACATGCTTGATATTTTGTTTGTTGTTAAAAATACGTATTCCAAATAAACCTTGATAAGATGTGATTTTAAAGGTTATGCAGAAAAGCTTTATCTATTATTTTTCTGAACCTGTTTATTTTTGTATTTCAACAATAAAGATAAAAGCCCTCCTTTAATTAGGAGGGCTTTTATCTTTCATATAAGTGAATCCGATTTTATGATTTTAAAAATGAATGTCGTCTGTTATACCCCAATATAACGCTGACTAATCAGAGCATGCTCTGACTTTATTATTATACTAATGTATATAACGGAAATCAATACTATAATAATAGGTAGATTTCCCCTACTCTTCTTCGTTTTTATGACTCCTATATTATAAAAGTGATATATAAAAATACACAGTTTTATAATTTTAATTATTATATACTTATACAAGTGATTTAGCTCTTTTTACGAGTTGAAATTAAGTTATATAAGGAGCGGTTTGAATGAAGAACAAATTTACGCGTATGATCATGTTAATGGTGGTAATGGCTGTATCAGTTACGGCACTTACAGCATGTGGAAATAATCGTAATCCCGAAGAAGTTGCTACAGCGTATTTTGAAGATGCAAAAGACGGAAATGCAAAAGATTTTGGAGAGCTATTTACTCCAGAAGCAAAAAAAATAGTTGGTTTTATTGGCGGAAATGCAGAACTAATGAAATCAATTAATGAAGATCTTAAAAGCTATAAGATTAGAAAAGTTGAAGAGAAAAACGAGATCGCTACAGTAACTGTTGATGCTGTTTATAAAAAAGATTCTAAAAACGATTATAAAAAAGTAATCGTAATTGAACTAGAAAAAATGGACGAAGGTTGGAAAATTAGTAAATCATAGAAACAACGGTCTAATATATAGGCCGTTGTTTCTATTTTTGAACATTTGAATTCACAGTTATTTAAAATATGTAATGCATTCCTGTATGCAGAGGAATTTGCTTGAAGTGATTTTCCTTTTGTAAGACCTGTAACAGCTACTACTTTACCTACTTGATCAACTTTATCCAGCCCTTTGCTACCAGTAAAACCTGAGAGTAGCGAGGTGATCGCATAAGCTGCATAATTTTCTCTGCTTTTTAAATCCCCATCCATAAGTCATTCATGAATGAATCGGATAGAGCATTCCATGCAACAGGAATAGTTTACAATCGCACCTCCGGTGTTTTTGCTCAAATCCCCGAAATAGGGGAATTAGCTATTAATTTTATTATGAATTAATCTTATTCCCCTCGAGGATGGGCAAAGTTATCCTAAATAGATTTTCTGGTTATAAAATAAAACAGGCTCCATAAAGGAGCCATCTTATCATTTACATATTATCCTACTTTTTTTCTGCTTTGTAATTCCATGCTATTTCTACTACTTCTTCGGGAGTCAATTCTTCATCATTCCAGAAAATTAAATCACTTGGAGCAGGGTGAGGTACACCAGAGTTATTAAATTGATGAACATAGTTACTGTGTTCATCTTCAGGTAAATCAAGATCATAAATTTTTTTTACAAGCTCAAGCAGTTCTGTTTTCGTCATTTTACATGTCATATTTTTCATCCTTCCATTCAATTTATAGCCCTTTGTACCCGAAATGGTATGCCGGATCTAAAACGTTTTGATGCATTTTAGGAGATACAATTATTAGATTATCAAGATTATAGACATCTCCACCTTTATCAATAGGCTGTTTATGATGTAGTATATATTTATTATGGTTACCATAATGTTCTGTTCTTGGTGAGTAAGGTGCCTTACCTTTTTTCATAAGTTTTATATTCATAGGACTAAATTCTTTAGCATAGCTCGAATCAGAAAGTGTTTTCCAAAATTCCTCTCTAAAATCGTCAAAAGATTTGAATTCTCTTCCTGCTAATTTTTCTCGAACTTCTTGTGGAATAATACCAATAGCGCCATCATTATACATTAACTTCTTTTGGGTACCTAAACTTCGTTCAAGATTAAAACTTGAGGTCACTGTACCTGGTGTCTTTCTTTTTACTGCACTTGAAGTTTTTGCAAACATATATGTATCTAATGGTTTAATAGTATCAACTTTATAATCTATCTTACCATAAGCGAGAGCTGGTTCTAAACGATTTTCTAACTGAAACTTGGACATAGATGACAAATTTTTTCTCTATCTCGCACTATTACCTACGGCACCGGCACCTCTTGTGACAAGTCCAAAGAACGCTAAATTAGTCGCTCCGTATGCTACTGATTCTGTGATACTTTCTCCATCTCCATATTCTATGTTCTTTACATACCAATCTGATAAAACATTTCGTATTGCATACAGTTCTTGGATTTCCTCGTTCCACTCATGTTTTAATGTTCCGATAGGATCATTCCACAGATCGCCAATAAACTCGTATGTATCTTTAGCTTTCTCTTTTTTGTCATTAACA
The DNA here is from genome assembly GCF_022663835.1 of Bacillus cereus group sp. BfR-BA-01347. NCBI lineage: Bacteria > Bacillati > Bacillota > Bacilli > Caryophanales > Bacillaceae > Bacillus > Bacillus cereus group sp. BfR-BA-01347. The sequence continues at coordinate 20,142 of NZ_JAKUGG010000015.1, forward strand.
TAACTCTCCACAAAGTCCGTAAGTCCATATTTTGCTTCTTCCAATGCATCTATTGGATCATCAACTAAGTGTCCAAAAAAGTCTAATGCTTGATTCCCTGCTTTTTTAAGTGGATCAATCAAAGTATCACCTGCCGCTCTCCCGCTTCCTCGCTGAAAGGCGTCCCATAGCTTGCCCATTTGATTAAACTCCCTAAACGCTTTCTCATCCGCTTCACGGAATGTTTTCGCAGTTTTCTTTACTTCGAGTTCGGTATGTTGCAAATGCTTAATTAAATCATCCATACTCTTCTTTTTCGAGAAAAATTCATCGTAAAATCGTTGATGCGCCACCCCTTCCCAAGACATCTATAATTCGAACGTGACTTGTAAAAGCTCTCGAATTACTCTTTCCATAGCCTCTCTATTTCGTGACATGGAATTCGCAGCTGCTTCTAATTTATCTGGATCAACACGTACTTGTCCCAATTAATATCCTCCCTCCACCTATATGTATAAAACTTCTAGTACAAGTATAGAAAATTCATAGGGGGGTACAGACATGATTCGTAAATGTGTACTTTTTACATGATGTATAAATTTCTAATGAATTCTATACTTTAAACATCGCTATATCAGTTTCGAATTTTCTTTCTATTCACAGTATACTAAAATAAGGGAGACGTATCTCGTTATTTTAGTATACTGTGAATAGAATTAGGCTTTTGTAATTTACTCCACATATTCTTTGAATGAAATCATAATTGCTTGTTTATTGACCAAAAAATAAATATATGGTATGTTTACTGTAGATTAGATATATATTGAATGCATATTTAATGTATATAAAGTATAGCACTTAACTAAATTGCATAAACTAAAAAGACAGGATGCTGGAAACATCCCGTCCAATATGTAACTGCCGCTGTAAGGTGGTTGGTTGCAAGTTTTTAGTTATTTTCTTTTTGAACCACCTTTTGTCTTGCCGGACGCGGTGGTTCTTTTACGTTTATTATTACTTTTAACTAACTTATTTGCATAAGCAGTTGCATAAGTTGTTACGAATACTGTTATGAATAGCTTCGTAGCATCTTGTAATAATTGAAGTAAAAAATCCATATCGGTTACACCTCCTTTCCCTCTTTAATTAAGAGAAAGAAAGGGTGCAACCTCCCACCGCACGTCTTCAGTTACTATCTACATTATACCATAACCCCTACTGTATTAGGATATTATTAAATTAACCCTTTTAATTTTGATAGTAGCTTTAAATTTGAAAAAGAAGTTTCTTAGTATGTAGACTAATATCTAATATTAATTAGTTTACTATAATATGAATATGTATACTTAAAGTTTTCTTTTTCGTAATTTATTTTCTATGTTTTATATCAAATTACTTTCTTCTATTGAACGCCTCTCATACTATTAAGTAAACAATACCTTATTTTCCAAAAATATCAATATTATAGATTGTGAAACTTTTTCTCTTATAATCAGTTCCTTTTTTTGTAATAACAGCAATTTTGACTGAACAAACAAAAAAACGACCTCTCAAATTCGCTTGTAAACGTCATTGGTGTTTCAGGTAATGCAATTAGACCTGATAGTTTATAAATTTCTTAAAAACAAAAATAGACCCCTTAGAACGTTTTTGTTTTTTTAGGGGTCTATTCTCTCTGGAATTTCTATTCTTTTATGTCTTCTTTTACTTCTGCGGTTAAAATGTCTTCAGCAAACTTCTTGTAGCCATTATACCCTTTCTTTACGGCCTTTTTCTTTATTGCTTCTAATACCTTTTCATCAAGGTATAGACTTAAATGCTGCTTTTTTTCTTTCGACTCCTCTTTTGATCTATTTTCAATTCTTTCTTTGAAAATTTCCAAATCGGATTTTAAGTACAATCGTTCAGTAGACTTCCCTTTAGCAATCTCTTTAAAGGGCAATATCCCATCTTTAGCCGCATTATGAACGTAAGTCTTAGACTTATTTAGAAATTCAGCTGCCTCTTTTAATGTTAAAGAGTCTTTGTATAATTCCTCTAACTTTTTTACGTCTTCTTGCTCGAAACGATATCCGCCATCTGCTTTCCAGGTAGCCAGATTGATAGGTTCGATCTGTTTATACTTAATTAAATAGCCTAATTGATTTTTTGTTAAACCTACCCTATCGCATACCTCTTCTAAAGATAAATAGTCCATTTCTCACCTCATCCGAAACTCTCACTCTAGCTGTTGTTTGAATTTTCTTAGTTGATACTTTGTTAAACCTGTTTCTTTTACTACATCTGTGATTGAGTACTCCTTATACTGAAGATACTTAAATGGATTTTCCATATAACGTTCTCGTACCTTATTAAATGTACTCTTTTTCGACAAAGAATTCAATTGCTCTCCTTTCTCTCGGATGGAATCGAAAACGGGACAACCTTTACAATGTTTGTAGTTTCTCTGTTTTGCCTGTTCTTGCTCATCCGTACAATTCACTGATAGGTTGTTCAGAGGGCAAATTGAACAATGGGTATCTTCTAAATTATGGATTTCTTGTAAAATTTTCAGACGAAGATGAGTCAAAAAAATCTCCTCCTACCGCACTTGGAATGAAATGTACAAAAAAAACAATTAAACATTTCCATTATACATCACCTAAACAGAAACGTTAAATTATAATGGAAATATATTTATTTAATTATTTCAATTTATACCACAATAAATAATCTGTTTATTGTGGTATAATTAGAATCATAAAAATTGATATAAAAATATTTGTTTTATATTTCATTCTGTTAAAGGTTGTGTTTAAATTTGAATATTATAAATTACGAACATAATAACCAAATTATAAAACCAAAATCAGATTTTTTTGATAGCAGTCATTTTGAAAAAATTATGGGTTTGGGTATCCGTAATATTGACTACTCCCAATTAAGTGAAGAATCATTAGTTTATTTATTTTTACACGATGAGCCTTCTTTAACGAAAAAAAGAAGTGAGCGAACAAAACAACAGTATCTTCACGATCTTTCTCATTTTCTTCGTTACATAAAAGAAACAATCGGAACCATCCAGGAGTTATCCCATAATGATATGGAAATCTACTTCTATGAATTAAGTAAGAAATATGCAGCCACTACATTACGTAAAAAGAAAACAGTAGTTCAGCAGTTTTTAAAATATGTGTACGATAACAACGGACTCTCAGACAACTTTAGTAGTCGCCTTAAAAAAGTATCCGTAAAAAAAGAAGAGCTGGTCAATCGTGACCTTTACCCCGAAGAAGTTAACCAGATCTTAGATGAACTGAAAAAATCCAACTATTTTGTTTACACTGCATTTTTCCTGTTAACTACAACAGGACTACGAATTGAAGAAATCGCAACTGCAAAATGGGCAGATTTGGTCTTTCATTCATCTTTAAGTGCCTATCTACTTCGTGTTGTTGGTAAAGGAAATAAAAGTAGGGAAGTTCGCATCTTTGAAGATACATTGGATGCTTTATGCCATGTTCGAAGTTTACGTAAACAAACAACAGAACTAGATGCATCGAGTACCTCCGCTTTTCTCCCTAAAGCTGATGGATCAAATTATCGAGCGGACTATCTCTCTTCTCTTGTGGCAAAAAAAATAGAAGAAATAAATTTAGATTTTCTCCGTTACCGTCAGGATAGAATCACTCCTCACACTTGTAGGCATTTCATGGCTAACTACTTAATGGAAAAGGGTGTTGAACTAAAAAAAATAAGGGACTATTTAGGGCATGAATCTATCATGACTACAGAACGTTATTTAAGAGAGCGTACAAGACGTCAAAACTTGGCCACAATAGATATGGGAAATTCGTTATTTTAGTAAGTATATATAATAGGAAGAAACTCGATTTAATGTTTCGATTTCTTCCTATTTTTTGCTCATAGAACTCTAAATATTTCTCTATCATCATAATGTTTTAACTGAATATTACAAAATAATTTATATTATGCCTTATTATTAGTCATTAGGACACAATTTACTTTTTCTGTTTTACACTAACTTTATAAATCAGAAAGGAAAAGGTAATGATATGTCCCATCTAAACAAACGACTTGCTGAATTGAGAAAAAAACAAGGATATACCCAATCCGATATATCACATCGCCTAAACATCGCTCGTACTACTTATGCAAATTGGGAATATGGGAAAGCTGATCCTGATGCAGATTCGATTATGCGGATTGCAGAGCTGCACAATATCACTATAGATGAATTGTTTGGAAGAAATAATCCTCTAGAAAGGAAATTAGAATCCATTAAAGTAGCATTAGCAGATCTACCTGCTGATAAGCAACAAGAAGCGCTAGATGTTCTTATCGATTATACATATTTCATTAAGAAGCACTTTAGTAAATGATATTTGTAGTACTTAAATAACACCTTTTCTATCATAAGGCAGAAAAATTAAGTTTGAAATTCATGAAAAGGTATGTGTTTGGATTATCCAGCCATACCTTTTTAATATTTGTGAATAATAAACTCTACATTACAATCTAAATACTCTGGATTATTAAAACTAAATACATCAATAGCAAATAATGTCTTATTTAATGCATCAAACTTATTATACTAACAATCCTATATAGTATAATTATATCTTTATAATGCCAAAGATCTATTTCTTCTTTTGTCTGCATAGCTCATATTAACAATTAATTTTGTATTGTTTGGAAAAATAAACAGCCATACACTGCATTGCCCTCACAAATAAGAACGTTTGTTCTTATTATATTCCTACTCAACTTGAATAATCAAGTTGTTTTACGAAAATACGTTCGTTTTCTAGGAAGGAATTATGTATTTTTCTTGAACTTGTATTTTTATATACGGAATAACGGATATATATGTGCTAAAATGAATATGATATGAAATATTGCTGATATATTCACCATTGTAAAAGTAGTGTTAGTAGAATCATGTTGGTTTAAGTCAAAGAAAAAGACATCTGTATAGATGTCTTTTTCTTTGTAATGCATTAAGGAGAATGTTCTTATTTAACTAATTGCTGCTGAATTTCCTTAATTAAAAGTTCAGCGCCTTCAGGACTAAGAACAATTTGACCATTAGCTAATGAAATATTTTTTTCTGAAATATCACCAGTTATTGCACAAGCATCATAAGATTTATATTTTTGTAAAATGATCTTTTCATCTTCTACAAATATTTCTACAGGATCTTTTTCTGCAATTCCTAACGTTGTTCTTAACTCTTTCGGAAGAACAATTCGCCCTAATTCATCTACTTTTCTTGTAATACCTGTTGATTTCATATTTATACCACCTTTTATTTTTTCTAGCTAATAGTTGCATATGAACAAGCGGATTTAATGATGTTTTTCCGGTATCATCTGCATGCAATACTACAATTATATCTCTAAATTCCTTTGTCGTCTTTTATCTCGTTTTCTCTTTCTTTAACTTCTAACATAAATTTAGCGTAAGTCATTATTTTTTCAAGCTCACTTTTGGACGCGTTATAATCTGTGATATAACTTTCTTTTCTTCCTGGACTCATATATTTATTTTTTTCATTTCGTTTATTGTTTCTATATTCAAGATTTTTCGTTTTCCCTTTATTTCATATAAGAGTTTTAGATTTATTGCAAGGCCTATGCTCCAAATAGTAAACCCCATAATAAAAGAAAGTAATAAATGTGCTGAAAGAGAATGATCAATAATCATGAGATAGAGAAAATAAATAATCGAGATTGCAAACAAAAATGGATTATAGTATTTTTTGATATTTTTGTACTTATGTATTTTTATTTTGTGTTGCTTTTTTCTCATTTCAAGAGTCTCTAACATGTATAATTAATCTCCTTTTAATTAGGACCAATTGGTTGTTTTTTATACTCTCCCTTTTTAGGCTAATATACCACTGTTTAGTAATAATAGAGAAACCAAAAGGACTAATCCTTTGATATTGCTAGTGTTTGCATATTAGTGTGCCTACACCCTTTGTTTAGTTGTAGTTTACGCACAGTAAATAACTTTATATACGGATTATATAATTTTAATAAAAGTTAAACAACAAAAAACTTCATGAAGTTTTTTGTTGTTTAATTAAATTGTTAGTGATTTAATAGTAATGCTATTATATATTTATGAATAAGTTATTTCCGTTTTAATACGTAAAGGAGCGATTACTGTTGAAAATGACAAAAGGAGATGCAATACTTCGCTTACTGACAGAAATTAAATTAGAGCTGAAAGAAACAAAAGAAGCTATTGAAAAACTGGATGAGAGATTAGCTGAAATAGAAAAACAAACACTTCCAACAAATTCATCTAAACCTGCTCTAAATACTCGAAAAGAAAAAGATTGGAAATATCCTTCTAAGATGAAATGAATCAGAGGGATATTTTTCATTTTAGAATATGTGAAAACAGGCAGAACATCTAGAATAGGTAATTTGAATCATTTAATTAAGATGTTGCAATATGAATTGTACGATGAACACATTTTTCTTTCTTACTACCACACAGAAATTGTTCCCTAGCTCTTGCTAGGGCTCTTGCTAGGGCTTTTTCTATGTACATTATTAATTGCATCCTTAGTATACGTTATAATAGTTATCCCAAAACAACAAAAAAATCCCACCATAAAAGTAGGATTTTTAGAAAGTGAATGAAATTACCCAAAGATTGAGTCTCGCCCACTCAATCTTTTTATCTTATAAGAAACGTAATTATTTGTCAAAAAGCATCTACTATAGAGTAACAAATACTTTTTGTTGAACTTGAATTGAACACTTTCAGAAAGTATTTATATTGTTTGCCTTTTTCTCTTAAAAATTGTACCCTCAATAAACAAGTATACCATAAACGGCTATAAACACACTATTAATCTAACATAAATTCAGTTTTTCTAATAACCAGTCTAGCACTTCATCTTTTAAGTCTATACCTACAGCAATTGTTCCAAGTATTACACCTTTTCCAATAAGGTTTATGTCTACAGATATTGCTACCTTTACTGTTTTAATTTCATATGTAACTGTTTCGATGTATTTTTTTTGGAACACGGATAAAGTTAATTAGACCTGAGGTTTCTACATATCTTTCTGTAATTTTAATTTTATTATCTTTTCAAGAAAACTCCGTATCTGTAACTGTTTTAAGATTTTTTGTTCCAAATAAGCCCACAAGCAATAGACCTCCTATATAGTAATATTAAAACCTTATCATATAGATAGAGATATTTATAGAGGGACATAACCAAAATTCAAAAGTTTTAAGGTAATGGAAGGAGGCCTACTATGAAAAGAAAAATTCATAACTAACAGAGGGAGCGACAGGCCCATCAAGCTAAAATTTTGAAGTTTCATTAACCATTCTTACTACCATACAGAAATTATCTCTTAGCTCTTGCTAGAGCTTTTTCTATGCATATTTTTAATTGCATCTTGAGTATACACACGTTATAATAGTCACCAGATTACATATAACGAGGTGGAAAAAATGAATAAGACAGAATTGACAAAAGTAGTAGCAGAAAAAGCAGAACTTACACAAAAAGATGCAGCTGCAGCAACACAAGCAGTATTAGATGCGATAACAAGTGCACTAGCTAATGAAGAGAAAGTACAAATCCTTGGATTTGGTACATTTGAAGTACGCGAAAGATCTGCACGTACAGGACGTAACCCACAAACAGGTGAAGAAATGCAAATTGCGGCTTCAAAAGCACCTGCTTTTAAGGCTGGAAAAGAATTAAAAGAGGCAGTGAAATAATTATATATAGTCAAAAGGGTTTGATATTTATATCAAACCCTTTTTTAATAGCCTTTTTGTTCATAGAACAAAAAATATCATCCAAAGTTTATATAAATAATATAAATTCCCCAAAGAATGTAACCAACTTGTGTTACGATAAACATTGTAAGCTCGAAACCAGTGAGTTTTCTTTCTCTTTTTATTTTTCGTAAATACAGATAGAAACTAAAAGTAGATAAAAACATTAATGATATAGAAGCATTATATATATTCTCTATTATAGTGATAACTGATTCACTCCTCACTTGAAAATTAATGCGTATAGAATAAGCATAGCATATAAAAGTTTGACTTACTTCAAATACACTTTTTATCATTTTAGCCAAGAAGACTCCTTCCTCAAGGAGCGTGAAGGGTCACAGCTCAGTGAGTAGGTGGGAGATGAATTGGCTTCGAACAAGGGATGGCAGGAAGCCATCTTAATTGTTCGACATACAGAAAGTGTTACTCGACTACCTACCGAATGTACGTTTGGTATATAATAGTCATATACCGAAATGGAGGTGAATCAAATAATGATGAATAAAGCCTATAAGTTTCGTATCTATCCAAATCAGGCACAAGCAATTCTAATCAACAAAACGATTGGATGTTCTCGCTTTGTATTCAATTATTTCCTATCCTTATGGGATCAAGCATACAAAGAGACAGGAAAAGGCTTGACCTTATGGTACATGCTCTGCCAAACTACCTGCCATGAAGAAAGAGCTTGTTTGGCTAAAAGAAGTGGATAGTATTGCGATGCAGTCGTCTGTTCGCAACCTTGCGGATGCTTATACACGCTTTTTCAAAAAACAAAACAGCGCACCGCGCTTTAAATCTAAGAAGAACAACGTACAATCTTATACCACAAAACAAACAAATGAAAACATTGCCGTTGTAGGGAACAAAATAAAGTTGCCGAAACTAGGCCTTGTTCGATTTGCCAAAAGTCGCGAAGTAGAGGGGCGTATTGTAAATGCTACAGTTAGACGGAACCCTTCTGGTAGATATTTTGTGTCACTATTAGTTGAAACAGAAGTACAAGAACTTCCGAAAACACATTCTTACATTGGAATAGATGTAGGACTAAAAGATTTCGCTATTTTGTCAGATGGAACACACTATGAAAATCCGAAGTTTTTCCGATCATTAGAAGATAAGTTGGCGAAAGCACAGCGTGTTCTTTCTAGAAGAATGAAAGGATCTTCTCGCTGGAATAAACAACGAGTAAAGGTAGCTAGAATTCATGAATACATATCAAATGCTAGAAAAGATTACTTGGACAAAATTTCAACTGAAATCATCAAAAACCACGATGTTATCGGTATAGAGGATTTGCAAGTATCGAATATGTTAAAGAATCATAAGTTAGCAAAAGCAATTAGTGAGGTATCTTGGTTGCAATTTCGATCAATGTTAGAATACAAAGCAAAATGGTATGGCAAACAAGTCATTGTCGTATCGAAAACATTTGCTTCCAGCCAATTATGTTCTTGTTGTGGGTATCAAAATAAAGACGTTAAAAATCTAAACCTACGTAAATGGTTTTGCCCTTCATGTCAAACACATCATGATAGAGATATTAACGCAAGTATCAATCTAAAGAATGAAGCGATAAGGCTTCTAACCGCAAGGACTGCGGGGTTAGCCTAATCAATTAGAGTTCGATAGAACTCTTTACTTAGGAATCCCTCACTTCTAAACGAAGTGAAAATGGGGGTAGTTCAATGCTGCTTGTACAAATAAAATTTCTCAAAAAATCCTAAAAAAAACTGTGTACGACCTATGAAATGAATGAAATAGTGTATAGTAATTTTCTTTAAAAGGAAGCATACCCATTTGCTAACACAACAACTTCCTTAACAGCTCAATTACTATATATACCTCAATCCCAATTCGTCATCAAGGCCATATAAATTTGTGACGAAGACTAGCTGTACTTTTGTGCAGCTATTTTTTATACAGAATAAGTTAGCAATAGATATTCAAGTTAACATAAGTGTCACCTTTCACAATTTTACCAAATCATTAAAGGAATCTCCTTTCCCCTATCGAATTATTGTAGAGGAAAGGAGAGGAATACATGGAAATTCTAGGATTAGATCCTCGCGCATTAGCGACCCTAGGTGCACTTGAATACACCAATCGTCGCAATAAATTAATCGAAGACTCGGAGAATAACATATACGAGTGTAAAGAAATAAAAGAAATACTTCAATCACTTCCTAAAGAGAAGCAGATTGAGGTTCTTGAGAATCAAGCTCACTTTGAAGCTGTGGCAAAGATGATTGAACAAAACAATTTAATTCTTTTAGAACAAATGAAAGCTCTACAGCTAATTCAAAAATAAGAAACTTAAGATTAATTAATTCTACATACGCTTCCATAAATAATGTATCTTTATCTATACCATTAGCCTCTGTTTTTACAGAGGCTTTTGTTATGCGTTGATTCATATTTTGAATTTGAATAGTTTCTTTCACATGTACGAATAGATCTTCTAATAAACCTGGTGTAGACTCTAATTCTTGTTTTTCAATTTCCTCTGTGACAGCACTTATAAATTCCCATAGTACTTTTACACCTAGTAGTTCTGCTAATCGTTTTTCACGCATTTCAAATATTTTTATATCCATATATAGCACTATCTTCCCGCCTTTCCCGACTTATTTATTCTACAAAAACCATAATTATCCTTTTATGTAAATAATACAAAAGTCATCACTGAAGTGTAGCTTTAAAATAAAGTTTTTGTTTAGCTACCTTTCATTTCCGAATAATATTTTTAACCCTGTTGATACTATTTCTACAACTTAAAGTTACAAACTATTTCTGTAAGCGTAGCGTTTCTTTTGTACAACGAGCAGTTAGTTTTATTAACTAGCTGCTTTGGTGTGCAAAATGAAGTTTTTGTCCAAGTTTTTCACCATTTGATAAAATAAACATAATAATAGTTAATGAACAGACATTTATAATCAATCTCCTAAGGAGCACTTTAATTAGGTGCTCCTTTCTACATATACAATTTAGATATCGTTGCGATATATAACTTTGAAGTTATCTCCATCTTTTCCCCGGCTTAACACTGTACGCGCGACTTTCATTGCATACAGCGTCCCATCTTATCCTTTTATACTAGAGCAACTAGATTACGAACAATATTGTACTCACCGATGTATTCATTCCCTTTTCTTACGAAAGGTCCCATCATCTTACTCGATCCTGTGAGTTACATATAGTTGATTTAGTTTTCAACGAATAAGACTAGGGACTATCCCTCCACATTTGTTACATGCTTCGTTGATACGTGTCCCCACCTTCACAAGAACAAATCAATTTCGGTTCGTTAGAACCGTATATGCACCTGTCTTCTAGTAGGCTTTGGTGACATTTTCTTGCTTACCACGTTCCGATTGACTTAGCTATACATATATCCTTAGGTGCTTGCTGTAAGCCTGTTATCTTTACATCCTCATCGTTAGATGTTCCGAATTTCATATCATTTACTCTTACTTTTCGGTAGATAACATCGTCATTAACGACATACACATTTCTAATGTATTAATCCTTTAGAGCCGTACATTCTCACCATAGATATTTTGTAGCATCCCGACCTATCCATTACCATATGATTTCTCACTTAGGTTTTGTTCAGCTAACTTCACCTAGCTTCATACAATTTGTGACTATTATCATGCCTTGCATGTAGGAGTATTAGATAAGTAGTTTAAGCTCAACCTGGCGGTTTCCATTCCTACCTTCAATCAAACAGTTGTTGTCATCAAATTAATAACCCTCCTATTTCGTATTTGCACACTTATAAGGAAACGTGTCGTGCAAATAAGAATTTTATTTAGTTTTCTAGTTACTCTGGATTCCCATAAATGCTACCAAAAACTTAAGCCTTCTATCTCATCCTAATCAAATACCATATAGCATAGCTCGATATACTCGTTATCTCCCACCCCATAATTCCGATCCATATCATTTGGAACTTTGAATAACTGATTACTAAATCATACAATATCTCCTTCATAAACCTCCTTACCATTTTTATCTTTTAAACGTGTGTATAGTAGTATTTCACAGTGATTCTGTTGATCATGAACGAATATCCAAGCACTTTATACTGCTACCACATACACTATAAGATGTTTGGAATTTACTACATTATTTGAAATTAGAGTTAGGAGGATTTAATATGGCAAATTGTAAAGGTTTAGCTTGTTTTTTATTCTCTTCATGGCCAACAGGTACAGTTGTTACAGTTACTACTAGATCAGGTCAAATTATTGGACCTGCTACTTTTTCACTGTTCTTTCCAAATCTTTGTGCGGTGGTATTGGTAGAAGAAGATGTGCTGACCCCCTCTTCAACCAATACTATATTCATAAGTTGTGAAGATATAGAAAGCGTTACTTTAACCACACCTTAAGATGATTTAAATGGTTCTAGTTCAATCTATAAAAAAGACATTCTAATGAATGTCTTTTTTATGAAAAAATCTAATCAGAATAATCACAAATGTATTATTTTATCTATCACTTCAATAATTTTCTTTAATTTAATTTTTCCCCTTCTAAGGGTTACTTGTCTACACATCCTTCTACATACTTTCATATGATACAGTATATTGTTTAAAGGAGGGACAAATTTGTTCTTATGTAATTTATTTCGTTGTTCAGGTGGAGTATGTAGTATTTTTAAAAATTTACAACCAGGCGAAGTCGTTACTGTGACTGGTAAATCTGGAAATATTATTGGACCTGCTATTTTTACAAATTTTAACCCTAATACTTGTATCGTCACATTAGAAGAGGAAAATTCACTTACTCCTCCTACTATAAGTATTACTAAGATCAGTTGTAAAGAAATAGAAAGTGTTACGTTTAGCTCATAATATATTTTATACCTAAAGCAGGGATTGAAATATGAAACTCTTATACATTACTTCTGGTTACTCAAAAATCTATCAATATCTAGATCAAAGCATACAGAGAACACTTATCAATCAAAATTTCGAATGGTTAGCAGTACAGCCGAGTGAATTAATAGAGCAATTAGATTTCATTACAACAACGTTTCATCCTGATATTGTTTTCACCTTATTAGGTAATCATCTACCGCAAATAGCCATTCAATATTTTAAAAAAAGGAACATTAAATTAGCTGTCTGGTTAACTGAGGACCCATTTTATATAGACACTTCTCTTCTTCTATTAAATAACTTTGATTTTATATTTACTATCGATAGTGAAGCACTTAAATATTACACAAGTTTAGGATATACCAATGTATATCACTTACCATTAGCAACTAATATAGATGTATTTAAACCTGGTCTAAAAAATTCAAAATATAAAAGTGAAGTATTGTTCATTGGATACCCTTATCCAACCCGAGTAAAATTGATACAGTTTCTTTTGGAAAAAACTCCTTATCACTATACTGTTATTGGTCAACATTGGAGAAATAAGTTAATTAAAAAATGGAAAAATCACCGAAGAATTAAGATTATAGAAGAATGGATTCCACCTCAAGAAGTTGCGTTCTATTATAATAACGCTAGTCTCATATTAAATCCTCATCGTAGTTATATGTTTCCACAGAATAAAAATAAAAATAGAGTAAAAAGTAATACCATTAATAATCGTACATTTGATATCGCCGCTTGCCAAGGCTTTCAAATTATAGAAGAAAAATCTGATCTTTCATCTTTCTTCAATAAAGATGAAATTATATCCTATAACAGCTTTAATGATTGTTTAAATAAGATATCTCTTCATTTGAATGATACGATTTCAAAAGGATTAATGATCGAAAAAATTCACACAAAAGTTATTACACAACATACTTTTCATGAGAGAATCAATTTTATAACGACTATATTACGATCACAACTTAATTGATTTATTAAATTAAAAATTTCTTTTCTTTTATAATCATTCTGAATAAATTAAAATGCCTTTTCAATTTTATGAAAAGGCATTTTAATTTATCTTTTCCCGTCAGAAGACTCCCTCCTTACTTTTCCTGAAGGTGTGCTAGCACTAACAAATAGGTAGGAGATGCATGTCGGTTAGCGTAAGCTAACTTGTTTGCTACTATATACTTAAAATGAATTTTTATTAGTATTTCAGTATACTCTATCAAATTAAATCCCATGAAATAGGTGTTCCTTTTTTGATATCCTTACTCGCTTTCTTTCCGAGAATTTTAGATAAGTGTTTTGGCAATAAACCATTACCTGGTCTGATAGCTTTAATATTCTCATTCGTGAATACTTCTCCCGCTTTTATGTCTTCTACAACATATAATGACCTTCTAAACTTTAAAGAGTCTTTTTCTAAATTAGTTGGTCCATAATATACATTACCTAAAGATTCCCATGCTTTTTCAGTTTCACTTACTAATAATTTAAATTCAGCAGGTTCCATTGAAAATTCAGCGTCTACACCTCCGTCAGACCTCGAGAGTGTTAAATGTTTCTCAATTACTGTGGCCCCCAAAGCAACACTTGCTACAGATACCCCTACTCCAAGTGTATGATCAGATAAACCTATTTCACATTTAAATAACTCCTTCATATGAGGTATGGTAGCTATGTTTGTAGATTTTGGTGATGCAGGATACGTACTTGTACATTTTAATAGAATTAATTCTTTACATCCCTCTTCTCTCGCAGCCCTTACTGTTTCATCTAATTCAGCAACTGAAGCCATACCTGTCGAAATGATTATTGGTTTTCCTGTTGCGGCTACTTTACGTATGAGGGGAATATCAGTATTTTCAAAAGATGCGATTTTATAACAAGAAACATTTAATGACTCTAGAAAATCTACAGCAGTTTCATCAAATGGCGTACTAAATGGTATCATTCCTAATTCTGTACAGCGATCAAAAATTGGTTTATGCCACTCCCATGGTGTATATGCTTCTTTATATAAATGATAAAGTGATTTACCTTTCCATAAGCTGTTCGTATCCTGAATTAAAAAATCACCATTTTCTATATTTAAAGTCATTGTATCAGGTGTATATGTTTGAATTTTAAATCCCTGTGCTCCAGCCTCTGCAGCTGCTTCTACAATTTGCAATGCTCTACCTAATGATTGATTATGATTCCCTGACATTTCTGCAATAATAAATGGTGGCGAGTTATTGCCAATCTCTCTACCGCCGATATATACATTACTCATGTTTTTCACCTTCAAGTTCTTTTTTTATAGCTTTTTTTCTTTCCATCCATTGCTCATAAAATAGTGTCATTTTAATGACATCGATATATTCATTACCCTTGCAAATATGGTTCACATATCTTCCATTTTCTACAAACCCAAGTTTCTGATGAAAGTTTAAACTAATACGATTTAATTCTAATATTTCTGCACACACTTTTTGTATGCCTTTTGTTTCAAAAATAAGATCTAATGCTAATAAACCTAATACAGTTCCAGCACGCCTTACGCTTTGTTTGTCGCCTATATAAAATCCCCAATAACAAGTCCGATTCATTTTGTCTATTTTTGTAAAATTAACAAATCCAATTGGTTTTTCTTTATATATTAATAATCTTGCAATCTTTGTATCATCCATTTCTAGTTTTTTATACCATTTTAAATGTTCGTCTATTGTAATTTCATGATCTTCATACATAACCGTACGTATTTCTTTTGTATTCCTCCACTTTAAAATCAGTTCTAAATCTTTCTTTTCTAAACTTTTCAATTGAAAATCCCCTATATCTAACATGCTATCCTCCTAAAATAATTTTTGCTATTTCATCTGAATTACTGGCACACTGTATAGAAAGAGCCTTATTAGACATTTCTTTCACTATTTTAGAATTTGATAAAAGCTTGCTTAGACATTTCATAATCGTTTCATCCGAAACACTTTCAGCTGTACCAATATTCCATGTAGCTCCAGCTTTCGACACAGCCTGGGTTACTTCAATTTGATTTGGAGCAGTTGTAATTGTTATAGAAGGTAATCCAAGAAAGCAGCGTTCCCATGTGGTTGTGCCACCAGCTCCTATCCCTAAATCCGCTCGTACGATAAACTCTTCCATATTCTCTATTTGACAATAGAACGAGGCATTAGAAATACTCCTGCAATAAGATTCAATCTCTTCTTTATGGGGATTTTGACTTCCTACTACTACATCTACTTTTAAAGTATCGCTACTTATATTTTGTATAGCTCTTAATGTTTTTAATGTTTCATTCGTTGCATCATGCCCCCCAAAAAATACAAAAATGCGTTCAATCTCGCCTGTTCTTTTTCTTAAAAATTTTTTAGCAGCATGAAACTCTGGTCGTAATATGGCATATTTAGGTCCTAATTTCACTAATGATTGCTCTGGTAATAAATCTTTATAGCGACCATTAAGGTTATCATATAAATTTTGGTCTAGTAATAAATCACAGTCATGCATTCGATTTGCAAGATCATCAATTACCATAATCTTTCTTACAGTTTTTCTTAAAGCAGTCTCCCACTTATTATCTAATCCATAATGATCAACAATTAACCAATCAAACTTGGGAAGTTGCGACAAAATATCATTGGTCTGTTGTGCATCAACAAACCAATGATATTTTAACCAATTCAAATAACTCCCGTGTACTGTACTTGAAAAATTCGTATTTTCACCATCTGCATCTAATAAAAACACATGAAATCCCTTATTTAAAATATATTGCTGCAGATCACCTTGCAGCTTACGGCAAATGAAATAAATCTGAGCACCTTTATTCCGTAACTCATGGGCAAGTGTTAAACAACGCATAATATGGCCGGTCCCTATTTCAATAGATGCGTCGGCGCGAAAGGCAATTTTTTTCTCAAGCAAGTTACTCCCTCCTCACTAAAAGCGCTACAATTTATTAATTTATAATTTTGTTTCTCTATTTAACTCATCTACTAACGATTTTTGATTTATATATTTCAGTTCCACATGACTATTGATTTGAACAAGTTCAGGATTTCCTAGGATGTAATCTTTTATTTGATGAAAAAATAAAGGTTTAGATTTTACATTCAGACTTTTATAAAGTTCATTGAACATATCTAAATCTGGTTGTTCATCTAATGTTAGCCTCCAAGTAGGGTAACGAAATGGAGGAGGGAGTTTTACTATATTGACTTGGAATAAATGGGGATTATTCACAAAATACAACGGAAGGTATTCTGCATAGGTTAAAGTTTTTTGGGTTTGTAGCAATCGTTCGATTGCCTCTAATGTAAAAATATCGCCTGCTGTTCCAACAGGTAACGTACTTAACTCTGCCTGTGTATAATCTGCACCGCTTTTCAAATGTTCATCTAGTAAAAAAGTATTGATTTCTGGTGACACAACTGGGCAATCTCCTGTAATCCGCATTACAATATTTGCATTTTCTTGTTTGGCAGCTTGAAATATGCGATCAGCAGTATTTTCTGGATCACCTCTGAAAATTTTAACCTTCCCGTCTAAATCAAATTTTTCCAAAGGATCATCTTGTGCTATATCTGAAGTAGCAAGTATGACCTGATGTTTTCCTGGAATAGCTAATGTATTTATAAGACATCTTTCAATGGAAGGAATTCCGTGTACTGGTAATAATGCCTTTAAAGGTAACCTAGTAGATTTTAACCGGCAAAGTACAATTATTACTACTTTTGGAGGTTCCATAACCTCTTTTGATAATGGGGTACCTGCAGACAAATTATATAAAGCTATCTGAGGTAATAATTCCTCTGCTTCAAGCTGGTTCAGTGCATTTTCAACAACATCTAGTTCCATAGCTATTTTATTAGCTGTAATAATCTCTCCTTTTTTAATATCGATTTTTGTAACAGCTCTTAACAATTTTTGATTTTGCAATCTTAATAACACCCCTTTCATTTAATGTTTAGCAACTCTATAAAACGAAAGAACTTTTCTCACCGCTTTTATTACATCCCATACATCAGTTTCAGTCATTTTCGGAAATAGAGGCAGTGTAATGATTTCCTCATATACATTTTCTGCTTGTGGACAAATACCTTTTTCATAACCTAATTTTTGATAAAACGGTTGTAAATGTACAGGTATATAGTGCACATTCACACCGATATTTTCTCTTTGTAATGCCTCGTAAATTTCTTTGCGATTACATTTTAATAATTTAGTATTTAAACGAATAATATAAAGGTGCCAACTTGATTCGGTCTGAGGCGATTGCTTTGGTATGATGATTTCAGATAGACAACTAAATTCTTTATTATAGATGTCTACATATTTCTTTCTAATCTTAATAAAAGAGTCTAATTTATTTAACTGTGATAAGCCAAGAGCAGCTTGTATATCCGTTAATCTGTAGTTGTAACCTAAGAATTGCATTTCATAATACCAAGGCCCATGATTTTCAAGAAGTTTTTGAGGATTCCTTTCAATTCCATGCGTACGGAATTGAACAAGTTTTTCATAAAACAGTGGATTATTTGTAGTAATTACTCCGCCCTCTCCGGTAGTAATATGTTTCACCGGATGGAAACTAAACATTGTCATATCACCAATAGAACCAATCTTTTTATTTTTATATGTGGCTCCTAATGCGTGGGCTGCATCTTCAATGATAATCAAATTATTTTCTTTTGCGATTTTCTTTATTGCCTCTAACTCTACAGGCTGCCCAGTAAAATGTACGGGAATGATGGCTTTTGTTTTGTTTGTAATCTTTTCCTCTATAGATTTAGGACTAATGTTATATGTTTCATTGTCAATATCTGCGAATACTGGCTTTCCACCCTGGTATAAAATACAATTTGCACTTGCTACAAATGTCATTGGAGTTGTAATTACCTCATCTCCCTCAGTTATGCCAGCTGCATAGCAAGCAGCATGCAGAGCAGCTGTACCATTTGAAAAAGAAACAGCGTATTTTGCTCCCACATATTTCGCTATAGCCTCCTCAAACTGTTGAATCGTTGGCCCTGTCGTTAAAAAATCCCCTTTTAATACATCTACAACCGCCTGAATGTCATATTCATCAATTTGTTGTTGACCATATGGCAAATTTGTTTCTCTAACAGGCTTTCCTCCATGTATACCGAGAATTTCCCTTACCATTATTCTTTCTCCTTAGGGTTACTTTTTAAAGATTTAATCCACTCTTCTGTTTTAATAACTCCATCTTCTAAAGAAACTTTTGGTTCCCAACTCAATATTGTTTTTGCTTTTTCATAGTTACATAATAATTTTTGAATTTCACTTTGTGGATGGATATGAGTTACATGTTGAATACTTACTTTATTTCCTGAAATCAATTCTGCTAATTTATTAATGGATATATCTTGTCCTGTTCCTGCGTTAATAATATGACCATTTGCTTTTGAAGAGTATCCTGCCGCCACAACAAAATCCGCACAATCTTCAACATATAAAAGATCTCTCGTTTGTTTCCCATCTCCATAAATATTTAGTGGTACATTATCTAATTTATTATTTATAAAAATAGCAACAACCCCACCTTCACCACCAGTTTTCTGGAATGGACCATACGTATTAAATGGACGAATAACCACAACTGGCAGCTTGTAAGCATAATAGTAAGATAAAACCATGTTTTCAGCAGCAATTTTTGATCCAGCATATGGAGAAGCTGGTTTAATCGGGTCTAATTCTGATATTCCTTGTATATTAGTAGCTTTATCGTATACCATACACGTACTCATAAAGACCATTTTGACATTATGCTTATGACATTGTTCTAACAAATTAAAAGTACCTACTGTATCATTTTCAAAAGTTGTTCTAGCGTCGTCTATACTATCTTGAACATTAATACTCGCTGCTAAATGATAACAAAGGTCAAATGAATTATTTTCAAATAATTGAGCAACTAATTTTTTATCTTTAATATCTCCTTGAATGCATTGTTTTAAATTTAGATCGTGTGCAAACTCGGTAATATTTGCAGTAGTTGAATTTGCTAAGTTGTCTAATATCCATACTTCATGCTTATCCTGCAATAATCTCTTTACAACCCACCTACCAATAAAACCTGCACCACCAGTTACTAATATTTTCATAGTTTCTCCCCTCCTGTTAATAGTTTCTGGTTTAATATTAAATTTCTAAGCTCTTCTTTTGAAATAGCATTTTGATTATCAGAACGGTAAAACCCTGCCTTCGCCCTTTTTGCATTTTCATATTGAGCACCCTTTTTTAATGGGCTAGGAATGATAAACATATCTGGTAATTCAAAAGCCTGTAAAGATTCATCATGTGTCATAAGTTCTTCATACATTTTTTCACCAGGTTTTAACCCAATTTCTTCAATTTTAATATTCTCCTTGGGCAATCCATATAACTTTGTAACTTCTTCTATCATCACTTCACTTAAATCGTTTAATGAAATAACTGGCATTTTTAATATAAAAGTTTCACCACCCTTTGCTATTTTCATTGCTTCAATTGTTAACATAGTTGCTTGGGTCAGTGTCATCATAAATCTACTCATACTAAGATCCGTTACAGTTATTTTTTGGTTTTCTTTAATTTGTTTTTCAAATAAGGGAATAACAGAACCTCTTGACCCCATAACATTTCCAAAACGAACACTTGCGAATATCGTTTCACTTGAACCTTTTGAATATTCCGCTGACGTAATCAATCTTTCAGCAGTCAATTTTGTCGCACCGTAATTATTTGTTGGTGAAATCGCTTTATCAGAACTTGTAAAAACTACCTTTTTTACTTTCTGAGCAATTGCCGCTTTTATTACATTTTGTGTTCCAAAAATATTGGTCAAAACAGCTTCAAACGGATTATATTCACAAAAAGAAACATGCTTCATCGCTGCCACATGGAACACATAATCAATATTTTCCATCGCACTAAATAATCGATCATAATTGCGAATATCCCCGATTAAATAGCGAATATTTCGATTTTTTCCCCTGAATTCTTCTTGTAATAAAAATTGATTATATTCACTTCTACTAAAAACCCTTACAACTTTTGGCTTTTCTTCTAGAATATTAGAAAGAATGCTCTTTCCAATTGTTCCTGTTCCACCAATAATTAAAATGTTTTTATCTTTAAAAAACATATAAATGCATACCTCCTCTGATTGAAATAATTTTTAGTCAAGAAAACTCCCTTCTCAATTTGTATGTAGTGCTATTGCACCAACAAATAGGTGGGAGAAAAATTAGCTTTTTGAATAGCAAAACATACGATGCTGTTTTAAATTTTTGGTACAGGTTGCTCATTGAAAACTGAAAATATAAGGTTGTTTAAGGAGTTATCTTTGGTTGAAATAAAGATATTTTTTTCAAACTCTAACTACAACTGCGTTTCTTCTATTAGCTCAATGGACAGTTGTTTATAAAAATTATTTACTTTCATATTATTTTTTACATCATCGTCTAAATATTGATAAAAATTACTCAGTAATGGCAAACGGATATTATAATGGTTTAGCTCAGAAAAAACATTTATATATTCTGGATTTATCGCCCAGTAATCTCCAAATAGATATCACTCAACATTTCACCCTCTTTTTCTTCTTAAGTCTTCTCTTAATTCTTTACATGTTCTTTGTAGTGGTAATAATTGTACAAATTCATTTTTTTCTTCTGCAAATAACTGCGCATGTATTGAATGTGAAGTAATATAATTGATATCTAAAATTTCATCTAAAGGATGAAAATCCCAATAATGATTTAATCTCCAAAAAAAGCGTGCATCTCCTATACGATAAAATTGAGGATCTTCATCCCAGTAAGAATTCCACCTTTTTTCAAGAATCGGTAAAACAGAGGCTCTATGCATAATAGAACAATGATCAATTGTACATGGAGCATTATTAGTAATTTTTTTGGCAGCTCTTTCAACAGTTTTAATAGGCAAATCTGATTCATCTAGATGAATCGTTTTCGATGCAGAATAAATAATTTGAACATCTTTATTCACATCAAGATAACTAGACATCTTTTTGAGTCGTTCTTTTTCATATTGATTATCATCAGTAATATAAGTAATATACTCCCCCTTCGCATGCTTAAGAGCCTCATTAATTAGAGCCGCATATCTGACTTTTTTTGTCCGTTCAGAAATATGGGCCACATTACTTTTATAAAAATGTATATTTTCCTTATTTATAAATGGTTGAATTACCTTCTGGGTCATTTCATTAGAATTATCATCCATGATAAAAAGCTCAAAATCTTGAAAAGTTTGGTTTAATACACTTAATATCGATTTTTCAACAAACGTAGGCTTATTGTAACTTGTCATTATAACTGAAATTTTAGGCAAATATTCCTCTCCTCCTTATAACCAAATACAAAAACAGTTACGTTATTATATAAACAGAAAGGACAATCCGTTCCGATAATTTTTAAAAAAATTTATATATATATTAAAGTCTATAGCAGCGTTTATATTTATCTATATATCTCTTTTTACTCCACTATAGTCCATACCATTTCTATGAAAAGGTAATAAACTATCCAAGTACAAAAAAGAATGTATCAATAAAGGTTTATTATTATCTATTAGACTTCGCTAGAAAAAACATTCAATATTCTCAGAAGAGGTGACGATTTTGCAACCCCTAATTTCAATTATCCTTACTAGCTATAATAAGCCATCATTAATTAATCAAGTTATTGAAAGTGTTCTAATGCAAACTTATAAAGAATGGGAACTTTTTATTATGGATGATAACTCTTGTCCAGAAACTATAAATATTATAAAAAATTATTTAGATGACCCTCGAATTTATTATGAAAATAGTTTTATACAAGATAATGAGAGATATAAAACCACAAGATATGCAACTCTCATCAATAAGGCACTTCCATTAACACGTGGGGAGTATATTTGCTATTTAACGGACGATACTATGTACGTTCCAAACAGATTAGCTGAAATGTTATCTTTCTTAGAAAAACAACCTGAAATAGATATAGTGTACTCTTCTCAATACGTAAAATATGTTGATTATAATCTACAACCTATTCATGAATATGTAAGAGAAGCTTCAAAAATTTTATATACAGCTGCAAATGTTGTGGATCACTGTTCAGTTATGCATACTAGAAGAATATTATTAAAGGTTTATGAAAAATACTGTGAATATTGGGATACAAATCCTTTATATTGGTTTGTTGGAGATGCGATGTTTTGGAAACGCCTAAATACATTCCAGCCTTTTTATCCCATTAACAAAGTGCTCGATATTACTTTTAAAACACCATTTTCCTTCCAAAATTTATATGCTAACCTCCCTTCCAAAGATTTAAATGGTATTTTGTTTAGCAATTCACAAGGTGAAGTATTTTTAATTGATAATTATAAACGTAGGCTTATATCGAAAGAAATGCTTTCCTACTTCAAATATAATCAAAATGAAATTGTCTCAATCCCTGATCCCTTTATCTACAAATATACTGAAGGTCCTCCCATAACCCTTACTGAATCAATCCCAAATCTACGGGTTGTGCAAAACGAAAAAGAAGAATTATTTTATATAGAAAATAATCAAAAACGTCCATTCATTAACACCATAGCATTTCGCAAATTAAAATTTTCAAATCAAGAAATTATTAAAGTTTCACAAAGTAGTTTAGATAAATTTTCAGATGGACCACCTATTTATCCGAATTTATCTCATTACACGATTCTACCCGAAGGAAAAGTATTTATCTATCATCACAATTATTTCATAATGACAGATTACATGCTTCATCCAATAGATAAAGACATATTGCAAAAACTATATTTATTAAAGAACTGTATACCAATTTCAAAAACTAGTTTATCCTTCTTTAAGATTGGTCCTCCTATTTCATCATACCCCTCTCACTTAGCTAAAGAATACCAAGAAGAATGATATAAGAGGATAGTACCAATAAGAGATATTGCTTCAAAAAATAAACATGATACAAATTGTATTTTTTCATTTTCCATTAAAATTTTGGAAATAACCTTCTTAAAATACCTAAATCATATTAACAAAGGTTTTCAATGAGTTGCACTAACTCAAAAATAAAAGTCAGTCTCAATAAAGAGAAATGACTTCTATCTATATCAAATACTTCCTTAAAATTAGGGAATTTTACAGAATAACAAAGTATTTGTAACGATAAATTTATCAATATAATATAACATTATTAACGAAGGCTCTTTTCACTTCTAGATTGTCAAATTCTCACTATAACTAAAAAATCTTCTCATCTTATATAAAATGAGAAGATTTTTTCAGTGGAAAGGTTTCTTGTTACATCCTTGACTTTCTAGCGATGTTTTACCACGATGTCCAGCCACCATCAATGCAAATATTTTGCCCCGTTACATAGCTTGAAGCATTAGATGCAAGAAAAACAATCAACCCTTGTAATTCCTGGGGATTTCCAATACGACCTAGCGCTGTTTTTTTCTTTAAATTTCGAATAAATTCTTTATTTTTCTGAACTTCTGTATTAGGAAATGGACCTGGAGAGATAGAATTAGCTCTAATTCCTTTTAAACCATAGTGACACGCAAGATACCGAGTAAACTGTATGATAGCAGCTTTTCCTGCTCCATAATTCGGAGGATTATTAAAGCCTGAATCGCCATAAATAGAAGGGTCTGGGGAAACAACACCATACATTGAAGAGATATTAATAATATTTCCTTTATTCTTCGGTAGCATATATTGTAATGCCTTTTTAGTAACCCGAAACACATTATTTATAGAACCATCAATTCCTGTTTCCCACTCCGATTCTGTCATTTCTTCAATAGTCTTTCCTGCTCCAAAGTAAGCATTATTAATAAGAATGTCTATCTTATTATCTGAATTATAAATCTCCTCAAATGTATGGTTTATTGATTTACTATCTGAAACATCTAGAGCATATCCCTGACATTTCACATTATATTTTTGATTTAACTGATCAGCTAAATTCATACATTTTTCTTTGCTTCTACTAACTATCATAACGTTTGCACCATACTTAGCCAGCCCTTCAGAAATTGCAGAACCAAGATAACCAGATCCACCAGTAACAATTGCATTCTGGCCTTTTAAACTAAATAATTCATGTTGATTCATTATTCACCCTCCATAAGTTCGGATTAATAATTATCTCAGGTATATCCTTAAATAATTTCTTTGCAGTATTAAGAACTTTCTCTTCTAATAAAGGTGAATTACAGATTTGAATATTTTCTTTTAATTGATCTACTGTTTCACATCCAATAATAATCTTATCAACTTCTTTCAATTCTCGAACAAATAATAAAGCCAATTGCGCTCTACTTAAATTGAATTCCTGAGCTAAAAACTCAAATTCTTTTATTGGTTTTTTAGCGATTTGTAAATGATCGGGAATTTTTTCCGTATCCATTAATAGCAACCCTTGAAGATATGGGCTTCTAGCATGTATTTCTATTCCTTTTGTTTTCAGCTTTTGTAGTAGGCCTGAACAAATTAGACGTTGATCAAATATATTTAAAGGAACTTGAATCATATCAAAACAATCAAATTCCAAAAACCGCTTAACTTCATCAGGTGTATAAACGGATACACCAATCTTTTTGATTACTCCCCCTAATTTCAATGTATTTAATTTTTGAATGATATATCCATTATGTGAAACCATATTTTTAGAATCATGTAACAGGCAACAGTCTATAATATTTGTTTTCAAATTCATCATAGATTGTTTAATATATTTATCAATTAAGCTATCTAAATGCTCAATACCAATATTTTCAGAATCAATCATAGGTATTTTAGTTACAACCTGAAAATTTTTTTCTGTTGTTTTGCTTGAGACATATTCACCTATAATAACTTCACTATTTCCATAAGAAGACGCTGTATCTAACACATCTATACCATTATTTATAGCATATTTGATGATATTTAAAGCCTCTTCCCTATCAGGTTTACCCATTATATTTCCTATTCCATAATGAAGACCCAGCTGAACAGTACCTAATGCTAATTTCATAGAGCACCTCCATAATAACCACTTAGGCTAGTTAGATATTTTAAACAGAATGACAATATATATTTACATTGAACTGCCCCTACCTTCACTCCGTTTAAAGGAGGAGCTCTTCTCCTTCACATGATAAAGATTTCTTATTTATTTTTAGTTATCAAGATTGCGTATAAAAATGTTGATGTAAAGAGAATAAAGCCTGAAATTTTTGGGCCGAATGTATATAGAATTTGTGGCATTTTCTATACGTACGATACGACAAAGAAAAAATGGATTTATCTTTTATATCCTTATGAAATCGAAAATCAAATTCGTTCCTATAGGCTCCTTCGTACAACACGGCAGACCTTACTGACCGCAAATAGCGGGATAAAGCAGGTAAATAGTATCCTGCCCAGTATATGAAAGTGACTGCTATTTGGTACAAATGATTTTAGATCTCGAATAATTAAAAGCTCACTTAAAGAATGCTACGGTGATGCGATTGCACACTCTAATACATTAATGGAAAACTACTACTTGATATTTCTCTGATGGAAATCAAAACAAATATTTCCCATTTTCCCAATAATAATTTTAAAAAATAATTATTTCACGTTCTAAATTCGTTTCTTGGTTCATACGTTATTAAAGTTGTTGAAAAATAAAAAAGCGAAAGATTTAAAATATGATCCAAATGATCCAGATGATGTTTAAGAGAGGTAGGTATATCTTCTCCTAAATAAACACTGCAGCTGCTATAGCATGTGATTATTTACACTTCACTTCTGTTTAAACATTTCTAAATAAAAAATCTTGCTAACAATTCCTTACAAATACAATTAAGAAATTACATTCTATACAACTGATGCAATTTTGTAGTTACCTTGAGAAAGGACAGATTGCTGATGCAGAAATTTAATATTAATAGGAAGCTAATTGGTGATGATTCATCAGTTTTTGTAATTGCCGAGGCCGGAATTAATCATGCAGGTTCATTTATTGAGGCGAAAAAAATGGTCGATGTTGCCAACTCAAGTATGGCTGATGCAGTTACTTTTCAGCATATAGCCTATAATGACATTGATTGTAGAAAATCTTCTAAGACCAAATTAGATTGGGATAAATGGAGATTATCAGACGAACAGATCATCGAATTGTTTGATACTGCACATAGATTGGGATTATCTACGACGGCTTGTGTAGTAGATTTTAAGTCTCTTGAGTTTATTGTCAAGTCAGGTGCTGACTTTCTTAAAATAGTTAGCGGGGATATTACATGCCATCCCTTTTTGGCTGAATGTGCAAAAACTGGGTTACCTATATTTCTTTCTACTGGAAGTGCATTGTTATCTGAAATAGAAGCTGCTTTAGAAGTGATTGAAAAATCAGGTGGAAAAAATGTCGTTGTATATCAAACTAATACTAAATATCCGACTCCACCTAATGAAGTTGATCTTAGAGTAATGGAGACACTAAAAAAATTTAATTATCCAGTAGGCTTCTGTGATCACACTGCAGGAACAGTTATCTCCTTAGCAGCAGTGACGTTAGGTGCTCACGTTATAGAAAAGCACTTCAGTTTAGACGCTACAATAAAAAGACCTGACTATGAAGTTTCTATTAATCCTCATGAACTAAATCAATTTGTAACTGATATACGTAATATTAAAAAAGCAATGGGTGTGCCGATAAAGCGCCGGCATACGGATGATGCAAATTTTATATTAACTCGTAGGTCCTTGGTAGCTTGTAGTGATATGACTAAAGGTACAAAAATCCAATGGAGTGATTTAACATATAAGCGCCCTGGAACAGGTACCCAACCTTCAGAAGCTAAGAATTTTATAGGTAGAACTTTAAAATATGATGTAAGTAAAGATGATCAATTATATGAAGATATGTTGGAGGAGATTTAATGAATAAAATTGAAAGACGTACCGCATTAGTGTTAGCTAGTTCTGATGGACTTGGCTTAGCAGTTGCTAAAAGATTATACTTTGATGGACATAATGTAATTATTACAAGTAGAAGTGAAAAATTAGAAAAAGCTAAAAAAGAAATTTGTGATATTGGTAGTAAAGGAGAAGTTCTAGCAATCCCATCCGACGTAACTAGCATCGAGGATTTAAATAAACTTATTATGCAAGGAAAAAAGCAACTGGGGAATATTGATATTTTATTTACAAATGTGGCTGGTCCTAAAGCTGGAACGATAGAGGATTTAACTATTGAAGATTTCTGTAAAGCACACAATGATCTGTTATTGCCCGTCATTTATTTAACTAAACAATTAATTCCTGATATGTCTTCTCGTAAGTGGGGAAGAATTATTATAAATTCTTCTCTTACTGCAAAAGAGCCTTCAAAAATGCTTACCTTATCAAACATATATAGGGCTGGACTAGCTTCTCTTTCTAAAACTCTTTCTCATCAATACGCTAGTTATGGAGTTACAGTTAATACTGTTGGACCTGGTTCTTTCAAAACTGCTCGCGCATTAGAATTATTAAATGAAATGTCTAAAACACAAAAGCGAAATGTTGAAGATATCGAATTAAAAATCACAAAAAATTTACCAATGAAGAGATATAATGACCCAATAGAATTTGGTAATGTTGTAGCTTTTTTAGCTAGTGATGCTGCAAGTGCTATTACAGGTACTTTTATTCCAATTGATGGTGGAATTTCTCATGGGATATTCTAGATAAGTAGATATTTTACTATTATCCCAAAGTACTAAATGCTGAGATCGAGGTTTTTTTATATTGTGATCTCTTCTATTGGTAAAGCAAGTTTTTTATAAAATTCAACTGGAACCATTCGATCAGGTGTTAAACCCATCTAAAAAGAAAAATAACGATAAAAAATTGCTGTTTTTTCATAAGAATACTTAATCATTTAACCATTTTGATATAATTATCTAATTGTATCAAAGCCAAAAAACTACTTACTTAACAAATATTAATGCACTTTTAACTTCAAGACCAAAAGAAGAGCGAACTGTATTGCCATTCCCATCAGAAAAAAATTAGGAAACGCACTGATTTCATAATAACAAACTTCTCCCACACATCTTGGCCCACAAGAAATTTCATATTGTAGTGAAATTTCAATCCAGACGAAGTTCTAGATTGGAAATATTAGTTCTGTTGCAAAATTAACTAAAATGTAAAAGATCTGTGGTTGAAGAAAATAAATTTTATACAGGCAGCAATAATTTCTATAATTCATTGTATATCTAAAAAACGGAGTTTGGTTGAAGACTCCGTTTTTTTATATAAGGAATGAATGGCTTCAATTCCTTTTATTGTACTTGAGGCTTGAAGAGAGTTTTAAAATCTTGAGGATCTAGCACAACGACGTTTTACGTGTCTATGGCCTTGTTCGATACGATTTTTAGATGTCTAGCTGTATAATCCATGGTGTTTTATAAAGATTTTTCACTCTTACATGCTTCGAGATAAATCCTGTAATTTTTGAGTAACTGTTGTTTGAGGGTAATTTTTCTGTATGAAGTAATCCCTTAATTGCTTAGCAGTTACAGAATATGAAGAATCATATAAAACTTTTTCGATTGTCTGTATCATGTTTTCAATAGAATGAGTCACAAGCCAGCTTAATTCATCGTAATATTTATAATCTCTCTCCTCTGACTTAGATTTATAAACAACTACTGGTTTATCCAATAACATAGCCTCTAATCCTACTGTTGAATTAGAAATAACTACAAGATCTGAATTAGAAATGACATCATAAATACTTACTTCAGTTGTAATATACTTGACATTAGGGTATACCTTACTTAAATGAATATATTCGCTCACTAAATTACGACCTTTTTCCCAAGGGTGAGGCTTTATAATAACTGTAATATTTTTGTCTTTCATCAATTGTTTTGTTAGTTCAACATAAACTTGGGTTTTAAATGGTTGAGTTGCTATAAAGATTATTTTCTTAGAGGTATCTATATTTAGCTTCTTACAAAGTACTTTTTTTTCTAAATGCTTCTTTTCAAAGATATCATCATATCTTGGGTGTCCCAATATCTCGATTTGAGAATCCGCTCCACCTCTTCGAAAATACCACTCTCGTTCATACTCTCCATATACAATCTGTTTCGTAGCGAAAATTGGAAAAAACGCTTCTTCTCCCATTATGGCCCCATGCTGAAGACAATAACTTGGAATCCCCTTACTTTTAGAGATAAGAGTAAGTACTCGGTTCGTTATATCTTCTGTTGTACCAACAATCACACTCGAGATATCATGTTCTTCAAAAATAAAATATGCCATATTAATTTTTTCAATCATAATAGGAAGATCATTGAGTAGTTTTGTTTGAAAAAATTTATTAGAAAATAACGGATGTTCTTTACATGTTGAAAAAATTTTTTGAGCTTTTTCAATGAAAATATGAGAACTATCAGGAACTTTATTTGTATAATCCAGTGTGCAAATCGTAGGGAGACCATAAAGCTCGCTTTTTTTTGCTCTTGTTAATATTTTTGTATACTTAGGGTTAAAATGCGAAAAATTACCTGCTGAAAAACGAAGATAATCAGTATTAAGCAATACGACTCCATCTGGTCCTCTTTTCTTTGTCGTTTGCTCAAGCAGAGGCAACCATTTTTCAAATTCTGACTGCAATTGTTTTTCTTCTATTGGTGCAACAGACAAATATTTATAAAAATCCTTACTTTTCATCTTACTTTTAACATCTTCTTCTAAATATTGATAAAAATTACTTAATAAAGGTAAAGAAATGTTATGATGTACTAATTCAGAAAACACCTTTATATACTCTAAATTTAATAACCAATAATTTTTCAAATAGACTTCACTCAAGGTCTCACCCTCTTTTTCTTCTTAAGTCTTCTCTTAATTCCTTACATGTTCTTTATGGTTTAATAATTGTATAAATTCATTTTTTTCTTTCGCGAATAACTAAAAATATATTGAATTTAAATTAATATATTTTTTATCTAAAATCTTATCTATCGAATAAAAACCAAAAAAATGATTCAATCTCAAAAAAATAGCATACCTCATGCAATAAAATTCGGTTTCTTATCCCAGTAAGAACCCTATTTTTTGAACGATTGGCAAAATAGAAGCCCAATTTTTGTGCAGGTCTTTTTACAGCTTTAATTGGCTGAGATGCTTCGTTAATTAAAACTGCGAAACATTGACAATTCTAATTTAATACGCTCCGTATCGATTTCTCTACAAACAATGGCTTGTAATAACTAGTCATAATAACTATAATTTTAGGCAGCTATTATCCCACTCCTTATCAATAAATAAAGTTCAGTTATATTATTATATAAACAAAAAGAACGAACTGTTCCGGTAATTATGATTTTCTTTTTGTATACACTAAAAGATAAAGGCGATATCTTGTTTTTCCATGAATTTTTATTATTTTCTGTAAAAATCTATTCCATAAGTAACTTCAATCACAATATGACTTGCTAACTAGAAAATCTTCTGATGTAAAAAATAAACCAGGAAACTCTAATCACTTTCTAGACTTACTCCCCCTCACTCTTAAGCGTCACACCCCTTATTAGTGGTACATATGCAATTTTCGTTTCTGCCATAGCGCTGTGTTACCTTTCATGCTTTGACTTCTTTGAATTCAATAGCGCTTTATCAGCATTAACCTATCGAGATCAATTTTATATTTACCTCAACGTGTTTTACTATTATTGGATCAAATATTATCCCGATTAAAATAACCACGATATGTACAAGCATTAGAAAATAGGAAGCATAATATAGAGCATTGCCACCTATTGGCATGTCATATCAACAAGTAAATGCCTTTCAAACATGATTATTTCATAAAAAGGCATAAGTTATAAAATTATTTTTCTTAATACGGTATGTAATCAACTTTATATACCACATGAAATAACACATAATTTTTGATAAAGGAAGTGAAGTACATGTTCCCTTGCCAAGGTACGTGCAATCAATATGTAGATTTTGAGGTTTTAATTACAGCTCCTGAAGGATATATAATTAATGATACGAATTATACCGGTGCTGTCACTTGGAATACAAACCGATTAAAATGTGCATTTGAACCATGTACGATGCAAACACCGAACCCTTGCCTTCTTCAAACTGATCTACCAGATGGTTCCTATCCAGTACACAGTGTTCGCATATATGGAGTACTTACAATGCTTGTTAGTATTTCCCCTGTTCAAAATCAATATGGACAAGGAGATGCAGCTTTTTCTAAATGGCATAAATTCTCTATCAATCAGATTGTTTATTATACAATTGATTCGAATTGCTGCTTTGATTTTAGTAGCTTTAAACTTAAGAGTTTAACAGTTACGCCACAAGATAAAAATACATTTATCTTAAATGGCACCCTCTCTGTTTTACCAGTGCCACCAAATCCTCCTATTTATGCTTTTACAGCAAATAGAGATGATAATACTCTTTCAGTAATTAATACAGCAACAAAGACTGTCCAGCATGTAATCAATCTTCCATTTCAGCCAATTAAAGTTGCTGTTAGTCCAAACAAAACATACACTTTAGTTTTGCACTCAAATGATAATAGTGTTTCTACAATTAATAATGAAACACTTACCATTATCTCTACTTTCTCGATAAACGACCCAATTGATATTGGGTTTTCTCCGGATAACCAGTTTGCGTATATACTAAATTTTTTAACTGGTTCAATGGGCATTACTGCTATTAACCTCTTAACTCAAACCATCTCTAATACTATCTCGCTTGGAGGATATGGATTTTCAAGTATAGCAATTGATCCGAATGGACAATACGCCTACATCGTAAATTATACGACTTGGAGTATTGTAAAGGTTGATCTAAACACAGGAGAAATTGTAGCAGAACGTCCTACTTCAAACGATTATCCAAATCTCATAGAAATCAGCTTGCTTGACGGATTCGCTTATATTACAGAAGAGTTGGTGGCGTCTGGGACCACCCTTACAGTTATTGACTTGTCCACTTTCCAAGAGATTGGGGATATTCTTACTGGAGCATATTACTACTCGTTCCTTGCTCTTTCACCTAATCAACCTGTAGCATTGCTAGGAGAAGAAACTACAGATGAAATCAATATTATTGATACAGCACAACATCAATCCACAGGCACTATTTCCATAAATGGCCCAAAAAGCGCTGCGTTTACCCCTGATGGAAAATTCATCTATATTGCACAGCCAGAACAAAACACAATTACTATTCTTAACTCCGTTGACTATACCGTAAATACAGTAGTAACAGTTGGAGCATCACCTGTAAGTGTTGCAATATAAAGTTTAATGCTTATTAACATTCAAGAAATACTGAGGATTGCACCCTCTACTTATATTAATTCCCTACTCTCCGGTATTCCATTTATACAAATAACTAGTGTCCTTCTCTCTATTTAATGACTAATCGTTTATTTTGATATGTAATAATTTATACACGGGACTCTTCTTAAATACTAAAAAACATATTACCTGATAGCTCCTAGACATATTCTGTAATCATTTCAGTTACAACTATTATTAATTTTGCTTCTCCATCAATTCATTCCCTATTCCCTATATCTATCTAATCTTCATCAAAGAATCTAATATAAAATTCATAATATATTAATTTATTAGACAACTTGATATAGCAGGCTGTAGGAAGAAAAGTAATAAATTAACCCCCCACCTTTACAGTGTGGAAGTCTTGAGTTCGAGCCCTTTCCGGGCCCATATATTACGGTAAAATGGCGTTCTATTCAAAGTTAGAGCGCTTATTTTTGTCCGATAATTTACTTATTGATTTAGCCTAAATATTTGCGTTACGCCGCCAAACTGTATGAAATGAAAGCCTCCTATTTCATACATTCAACGTAAATCATAGATTTAATAATACTGGAGTTTAGTCTGCCTTTAGACATGAGAGTGTTAACTAGTGAGTATTAATACACACGAGCATTTAGTGCGTAATATCTACTAGAAAAGAACGTCTTACACCACTTCGCAAAACTATCTCTTCCATAATATCTGATTTTTTCAAAGTATAATCGATAAAAACCACTTTTATTTGCATGTATTCGACTCTTTTTATTTATAAATACGAAGGAGCATTGTAAAGTTTGCTTATCCATCTCATTTGTTTCTCTAATTCCTATAAAATTATTTAATTTTATTATAAAAAATATAAGAGCCTTGCTACATTTTATTGTAGTAAGGCTCTTTAAAGTTTTTTAATTTCTATTCATTTAAATACATTTAAACTCAAAGTTCAATAATGTAGTTGTTTAATCTTGTTCAACTAAAGCACCTGTTTGTTAAACAAGGGGCGCTTTAATTATAGAGCCGTTGACTTTTTAAACAAAGGTATGTAACCTCCACTAGGTCCATAAGCAACACCAATCTTTTCCCATCCATATTTTTCATAATACTCTTTAAGATCTGAAGTAAGATAAAGAAATTTGTATCCTCTTTTTGCCGCTTCTAGAAGTCCATGATTCAACATTTTTTCTCCTAGAGAGTTGCCCCTAAATTTTTCATCTACAAACAAACATGCTAGCCAGGGGCTCAAATCCTGACGACTATTTAGATCATTACGAATTAATGCATAAATCCCGATAATCTTATCATCTACTTTTGCAACGTAAAAACTGGGTATGTCATTTGGATTATTTAAAGCATTAATCATACAATCTTCATAAAAAGCACGCCCTCCTTCTTCACCCCATTCTTTCCAAAAAACATCTATAGCCTTATTAAATAAGTGATCCTTCTTTAGTAATTGAATTATTTCCATAAAGCTATCATCCCCAGAGTATTATTTAATAATTGTAGAACAAAACAAAATTAATATTTTTCAATTATCTATATTTTATCTATGTAATCAGCTATAATTTCCTCACCCTAGAAATATAGAGTTTTAAATATTTATTCTCTTAATTTATTAAAATTCCTTCTTAACCGAACCTGCCTCGTTAGTGACATAGGCAATGTTTTTCATTTTTAAACAACTTATTATTTTTTAAATGACTTTATTGTCATTAAACATAAAACATGTGAGATAGCTTGAAATTTACATTTGTTTTATAGTTAAAATATTTATCCATTTTTAATGAACCACTTTTTCCAATCTCTAATGCTTTTTCAAAATTCATCTTAATCCATAATAAGTTATTTAATATGGAATTGCTATCTTCTTCTATCTTTAGATAGTCTTCACCATGTTTAAGTATACGATCATCGTTTCGGTGATTCGTTGAAACTAAGATACACCCTGTCGCCATTGCATCAGCTGCAGCAGTAGTTGGAAATCCATCAATAGCAAAGTTATCTTTTGTACTACAACAGATAAATATATGAGATTGTTCATATAAGTGTTTTAGTTTTTCGAAATCTAATATGCCCCAAAAAGTATAATTCTTGTTTGTTAATAGATGTAAACTATCTTCCCAGTTTCCTACAATATGTAAATGAAATTGATCATCAAGCTTATTAAACGCTTGCGCTAATAAAGGAAAGCCTTTTCTTTCTGCATTGTGAGCCACAAATATGATCTGTATTGGCTTAGAAATAACCTTTTGATTGTAATGATAAAAATCTGTATTAATCACTCCTGGAACATAAATACTATTTGGGATAGTATTTAATACTTCATTTGCATTAGAGAATACTGTTTTACAATGTTTAGATACTATATTTAAAAATTCAACAGAAGTATAAGGGTCTAATCCCCCTCCTGGATATACTGTAGTGTGAAGGTCAATATGATTTTCCATTAAAAAAGTAGCTATATCAAGTTTAGGATTTGCTCCTGGCATTTGTGTTCCGTCAGGAAGATAACAAATACCTAATAAACTCAACACGAAGTTTAAAAAAACACAATATATATCGGTAATTCCTTCTTCTTTCGCTATCTTATTGAATAATTGAAAATCATAAACTTTGGTCGGGAAATCATCTGTATATACCTCAGTAGCAAAGAAAAGAGTATCGGGTCGTTCTTTATAGATTTGGTAATTCTCCCAATAACGAAATCCACTTAACTTCCAAGGGAATTTGGTATCAATTACCGCAAGACGTCTTTGAGATTTATTCTTCATTTTTAACCACTCACTTCCATCTTCTCTCTTGCAACCGCAAATAAAATTGTTTCTTGAGCATTGATAGTATAGTGGCCTAAATAAAATTGATATCCCAAATTTAATTCATTAATAAATTTCATAACATTAACAAAATCACTGATTTGATGATAAATCGCAATAGCAAGCGTAGGGCGGAATGTAGTTATAGAATGGATAGCGCCTTTTAACGCATTCATTTCAGAACCTTCAATATCCATTTTAATAAAATCCAATTTATGAATTTTTTGTTCTATTACCAAATTATCTATGGTGGTAGTACTCACTTTATCTGTAACACCTGATTCTTCAGAAAATGAAACAAAACTTGCAGCCCCTTGATCTTTATAATATAGCAAAGTATTTGAATCATTCCAAAGAGGGTGTTTAACAATTGTAATATGCTTTTGAAGTGTTTCATTTAAATTGATGTTTTTCGACATAATTTCTAAATTGCTTGGTATAAATTCAATTGTATAAACATGGCCCGTTTCTCCTACTTCATGAGCGAAATACAGCGCAGTATCCCCAAAACATCCACCTGCGTCTATAACAATGTCTCCTTCTTTTGCTTTTATTACGGGTGAAATTTTATTGTATTCATACTGCTTATCTAAAAAAGTTGCACTAATTCCCATCGAAACATAAAATAACTGCAAATTATACTTTAAAGGCGTTAAATCAAACAATTGTAGCGTCCAGTTATGATAATTAGTTTGAAGTGTTTCTGTAGAATGGATGAGGTTTTGAATAGATTTTCTCTGATTCCAATAATCAAGAGTATTTAAAGGCAACTTGACTTTATGATTTCCTAATAATCGAAATGCCAAGAGTTTGATTAATAACTCTTTGGAAAAGGGGTCGCTCAAATTGAAGTATAGTTCTTCAAGTCCTTGTAAGTGCTTCAAAATTTCTTCTTTTTCATTTTGGATATTTACAACAATTGAATCAATGGTGGGACGAACATGCATAAGTTCAAATAACTCTATATCGATATTATAGTAATAATGGTTCTTTAAGCAATTAAGAAGTTCCATTATAAGTGTATCTAAAAAACCAGAAGTAGACTGCATAATATCATTATTGTTAATCTGGATTGCACGTTCTGCTAAAAACAATAATTGATTTGCTTTGTTGGATAAATCAATATTGTTAGTCATTTTCATGACATAGGATAAATAATTTGCTGCTAAATATAGTCGCCCACTGGAGTAGTAAATCTCACCTATCTTTAATAATGTCTCAGGATCATTTATATTTGTAATTAAAAGTTTTTTCAACTCTAACTCTAGTAAATTTGTTTCATGTTCCATTTTTTAAGTTACCACCCTTCTTTTAACGTAAATTATGTTTTACTTTTTCCAGATACTTAAATATGTGTAAATTGAATTCACTTCTTATGGCTGTTGTTATTTGAGACACCGTTATAAGATATTATCTGCAACTAAAAAATAGAAGCTTATATTACAGAAATTTATTTCATCTCGCTAGAAAGAACGTCTGTACAAAGGTAAATTTCAACTCTTTACATATCAAAATAAATTCGAGTAACAAACAATTTTTTGTTACTCAAATGTTATAAGATGATACAATCGAGAAATTTATAAAAAAGCACCCTCCTTTTCTATTTAGCCTATATAGAAAAAATAACGTTTTTTACTTTGTAATAATGGAAATGTTTAAGAAGATAGCAAATACATTATAGCTCTCTAAGACTACATATAAACTTGCCAGAAATTAAAGCCTAACCTTGCTGGAAATCACATGTTATTAAGAAGATTTCGATGATTATTTAAACGAAAAGGAAACCTAGCTTTGCCTCAAGTACAAAAATACTAATAGTCTATCTCAAATTTTTAGAATTAGATAGAAGCACCGCCACTGCCTATCAACTGAATGTTTTGAAAGTACCTCCAAACTTTATCGACATTTAGTTACTTATGTAGATAAAGCTCATTTTGTACATCTAGTAGTTTATTTTTTAATCTATGTCGGACTTTTACTTGAATATAAATTAAATAAGTCACATTC
Source organism: Bacillus cereus group sp. BfR-BA-01347 (assembly GCF_022663835.1). Lineage (NCBI taxonomy): Bacteria > Bacillati > Bacillota > Bacilli > Caryophanales > Bacillaceae > Bacillus > Bacillus cereus group sp. BfR-BA-01347. The sequence continues at coordinate 58,011 of NZ_JAKUGG010000015.1, forward strand.
ATTAAAAAAACTCTGATTTCCATAATGTATATGAAATCAGAGCGTTTTTTCGGTAGATCAAACTTCAATATTTTCAATAGGTCTTTTTTTTAAATACAAATGGCCAAATACATGAAAAAACTCCGCTTTTAATGTCTTCCCTTATTTGCTAAATAGAGGTGCTATTTTATCAATGCGATTTGTCCAAATTCCACCTGTATAATCATCTGGAAGACGTTTTATATCTTCAGATGAGTCAAATCCACTTGAAAATCCAAGTCCATTTCCTCCTACAATGATAATTCGCGTATCTGCTTTATCCATTCGATTGAGAAAACGATTAGGCCATCCCCAAAGCAAAGGAGCTACTTTATCTGGTATATGTAACTCTCCATGCTTCATGCTTGAAGGTATGTAACCAGTCCACCCTAACGCCATATAAGTAAGAAGATCCTTTTTCATGGTTGCTTTTGACATCGTTCGTAAACTAGGGATGTGCTCTCTTATCACAGCAATCGGCTTATCACCACCATATACTGTTAGTTGATGAAGGCGTTTCGCTGGTAGTTTCTTGAGGTAAGTAGCCAATTGGATTCCTTCATTTTCATCATCACTTTTAATATGAATAAGAAAAGAACGATCTGGAAAATGGTTAAGTACTTCATCAAGTGTTGGCATAAGATTAATCCCTTTTCCACGAAACGGGAATGTTTTTCCCCCGTCAGCTGTATACCCATAACCAATATCAAGTGCTTGTAATTCTTTTGTTGTAAAATCTCTAGTAACACCTTTACCATTAGTACGGCAATCAAGAGTCCAATCATGAAAAATGACAAAATTATTATCTTTAGTTGGTTGAACATCAAACTCTACTAGGTCAGCTCCAGCTTTAAATGCCGCTTCCATAGATGGAATTGTATTTTCTAAATAAGAATGTTCAGGTTCATGTATACGTTCTGCTGTACACGTATCCCCCTCAATTCCCTCCATGCTAAATGTTTGCGAAAGTCCTCGATGAGCAAGAAGAAGAGGATTTCCCTCGTCCCTCTTCGCAAAAAAAGAACTGTTATTTACATAAACAAGTACGAAAAGAATAAAAATTATCCAAGTCGTTTTACGTTTAAGTAACTTTTTTATTTTATTCATTGTATTCTCCTCTTAAGTATTAGTTAAAATGATTTAAACAATATCCGGTAATTAAATACTTTTAAATTCTATAGCTTATCTTATTCCTTTGCAATGGAGATTATAAACAATTGCATGTTGCTATTTTTATATAAAGCAGGAGCGATACAAAGGTATTTTTTAACTATTATGTAGTATCATTTTTAAGAATTTATATCTACTTTAAGGCTGTCTTAGTGGTGATTGGCATGTGGTGCCCTCTAGTATAAGTTTTCTTCCACAAACAAAAGAACCATAACCTTACCGAAACGGCAAATTTATGGTTTAAATCACAATTTTGTCCACACAGTTCTATAACTTTTTGCAATCTACTAGTAATCGCATAATATCCCCTCATTCACAAATGTCTTTGTTTATTTTTTTGAGGTAATTTGCAGTGAAATCTTTTAAAGACTCAGGAATTAATGTTTTTTAAAAATTCATTTTCTAATTCTACTATCTTTCTTTTACGAGCTTTTATTTTTCTTACGGGCACCCCGACATACACATACCAATCATCTAAACTTTCTTTTACCATACTCATCGCGCCAACTGCCGCTCCTTCTCCTATTACTACATTTGGAAAGATAATAGAATGTGCACCAACAATGGCATGCTTTTTTAAGATAACTTTTCCAGCTTTCACATTTTTATATTGATGTGGAACAGTCGGTCCCATTAATGTATTTCCGCTAAAATCATCAATTGCTGCATATACAATTGTTTTTGATGAAATATTTGCAAAATCATGCATTTCAATCCCCATTTCTCCTCCATATAACGCTGTATATGCCGCTATATGCGAATAACTTCCAATTGTAATTTTGCCACTTAAAATGCAAAAGTCATCGATTCTTACATTATTTCCAACAGATATAGCACCTGGATTATATATACTGGTTTTTTTACTTATTAATACATTTTCCCCGACAGATAGAAAGCCAATTTCGCTCAACTCTTCTTGACTATAAAAACTATTCATCTGTGGACACCACCTTCTGCATTAAACACATTATAATTTGCTCCACGATTTCTTTCGTCATTCCTTCCCATAAAGGTAGACTAATTATTCGTTTTGCTATTTTATTTGTATTTGTTAAATCTGTAGACTTGTAGTTTTTAAAGAAATCTTGTTGGTGACAAGATGGTGAAAAATATGATCTAGCTTCTATCTTTTGCTTTTTCAACACTTCTATTACTTGCATATTGTTAATTTTTTCTGGACAGAGAATAGGCATAAATTGATGAATAACTGCTTCTGTCTTTTGAACTTGCCAACCTTTTTTCATTAATCCCGTACTTTGTAATAACTGTTTATACCATTCAGAGATACGATTTCGTTCTTGCATTTTTTGATTCCATGTATTTATCGTTGCAATCCCAATAGCTGCTGCATATTCAGTCATTTTACAGTTAAACCCCATCATCGTACATTCACGATTATGATCAAATCCAAAATTCCCCATTCTTTTAATTTGATTTATCTCTTCCTCATTATGGCTATATATCATACCACCTTCACCAATTCCGAAAGGCTTTGTTGCATGAAAGCTGTATACAATCATACCACTAAAATTCTGACCATAATGTATACCCTCATGCATTAATCCAAACCCTGGTGCCGCATCTACAACAACCGGAACACCCTTTTTCTCTAATTCTTCATAGTCTTTCAAGTCCATCCATGATCCGAATGTTGCATATGGAACAACAATTGCAACCTCTTCTTTTAATTCATCAATCTTATCCAAAAGTACCGTTTTATCCATACACCAATCATCTAATGAAATATCAATAAAATAAGGCTCCAAGCCACACCAAATAGCTGCCAATGGAGTAGCAGGGAATGTAAAACTAGGCATAAGAGCATACTTTCCTTTTTTTCTTTTCTTAAATTGAATTGCCGCCATTAACCCTAGTGTTGCGTTTGCTACTGTTGTAACAGCTCCCCTGTTCTGAAAAAATTCCGACATAATCGTTTCTTCAAAACGTTGATTTATAGGTCCATAATTTGTATATATGTGGGATATATCAATTCGCTCTAATTCATCTAAGTACTCGTTTGCAGGTACAATTGACGCACGTAAAAAAGGAATATTCTCCATATTCATCTATTCCTTTCTATCATTTTCGGACAATATAGAGCATATCCGTTTCAGATAATCCGAATTTCCTAGCAATGTCTATTCCTTGTTTCTCAGCTATGTTATACAATTCCACCTTAAAGCCTGCATCAGTTAATCGTTGAATAAATCCTGATCGATTATAAATTCTTACATGATCTTCTTGACCAAAGGCTATTTTTCTCAATAATGGCGTTACAATAGATTTATCCTCTATAATAAAATCTACATTCATTACGATTGGCACTTGAATAATTCCCCATCCATTTGGCTTTAGTACCCTATATAATTCTCGCATTGCTTTTTCATCGTCAGGCACGTGTTCTAATACATGACTACATAAAATAACATCAAAGGTATTATTTTCGTATGCAATTCTCGTAATATCAATTTCCTCCATTAAAGAATCCTTTGGTTCTAAATCCCCACATATATAAGTAATGTTTTTAAACTGGCTAAGCCATCCTCTTACCTTCACTTCAGGTGCAATATGAAGCATAGTATAACTCCTACTTAACAAATCCGTTTCCGTTTCAATGTACGCACGATACAACCTGTCACGATCCATCGAATAGCAAACTGGACAGATACCTGTATCTTTATTCCACATCTCAAATTCATATTTTAGAAAATCATAATGTGCTGGCCAAGGAGAAAAACTTTTAAATTCTTGATTGCAATATTGGCAATAACAAATATCTTTCTCGAATATATGAGTAACTAGTTTATTTAACCCGCTTTTTATCTTTTCATTATAAATTTGATTTAGTTCTCCACTTCTTACTGCATCCTTCAGTATAAATCCCGCATTCTCCAAACAATAAGATAAGCTCTCTTTATAATCTCGTTCAGCACTTAAAAACCCACTATTATGTGCATCTGTAATTAATTCAATCCATTCTTCAATTGTCATTAATATAAAGTGCATTTGTTTTTGATTTTGTCCACTATGTTGTCTAAAGTAGCTAAGAGGTTCCTGTATATAAACTACTTTTCCTTTCCTCATCATATCTAACCAAGTTGCAATGTCATTAATAGAAGAATACGCTTTCCCCTTAAAATAACCAAATTTCCCTCCAAAAAAATTACGATTAAACAAAACCGTTGTCGGTTCTCCAACTACGTTTTTCAAGTTTTTCAACATATAATTCCCTAGTGTTTTCCCTTCAAAAATTGTAGTTTCTGTGGCAATTTTTACATTCAATGTTGAGGGTGGTAATATCTCTCCATTCTCATCAATCAGTTCACGATACGACGTCACAAATGCAATGTTTTCTAATTCACAAAAGTATTTCATCATTCTCTCAATCTTTTCATGATGAAATAAATCATCATCTAATAAAAAATTTATATATTCACCAGTAGCAAGCTCTATACATTGATTAAAATTTTCAGCCACCAATGGATTTTCATTTTTAACATATGTTATACACTCATATTCTTTTAAGTATGGTTGGATCATTGCTTTTACTTCATCATTTGTACTATCGTCAGAAATTATAATTTCAATATTTTCATAGGTTTGATTCAAAGCACTTTTGAGGGCTAATTCTAAGTAATGAGGTCTATTGTAGGCAGGAATTAGTATACTGACTTTTGGGAGGTGCGAGTTGATATTCATACGCTGTTTTTTCTTTTCTATATTTATTTTCTTTAGCTTGATTTGTTGATAGTAGTCTAATGAATATAGTATGGATGATGGAGCAATTCTTCTTGCATAGTCTAGAAAATTAGTAATAGCTTTGTCTAACTCCTCTTCGGAAGATAAGAAACCATATTTTTCTTCAGCTATAATAATACTATGCGAAAAATCTTCTAACCCATCCATCATTTTATTAGATTCATTTAACTGCTGATTTGAATGTAATCGAAAGTAGCTGAGGGTCTCCGCTATATATACTGCTTTCCCTTTACTCAGTAAGGATAACCATGAAGCTACATCTACGTTGCAAAGATACCGCCTTTTATCAAACACACCATACGGTTCTGTTAAATCATTTTTACGAAATAGCACCGTTGTAGGTTCTCCTATATAATTCTTTTGATTCATAATCACCATATTTCCTAATTGTGGCCCATCTATAATCGTATCTGTATAAAATAAACGCATCGTTGAATAAACATCTGGCAATAGGTTTCCTTCTGCATCCATTACTTGGCGATGGGATGTTACAAGCTTAATTTCATTATCTAGATCATTTAAAAAGTATTTCATCATTTTTTTAATTTTATTTATGTGAAATAAATCATCATCCATTAAGAAATTTATATACTCACCTTTCGCTTTATGAAATAACATAAGTGAGTTCTCAAATTGTCCAAGAGTTGAGCTATTTTTTATATAAATAATATTTGAATGATCAGACAAGTACTTTTGTAACACTTTCTCTGTTTCGTCGTTTGTACTATCATCTCCTATTATAATTTCTATATTAGGATATGTTTGTTCTAATACACTACATAAAGCTTTTTCAAAGTAATGTGGACGATTATACGTAGGAATTAATACACTTACTAAAGGCATTTGATTTATTTTCTTTTCATTTGTACCATATTCCATTCTATTCCTCCGCTTTTTTATTTATTTTCACTTTTGAAATATACATGCTACTACAAATGTACTTATTAGACGAACTAGATCTGAAAGGTGTTGCGAAAAACAAATAAATAGCTTTAAAAACAGCATCTATGTTGGCATAGTGTAGAATAAACCTTGATAACTTTTTTCGTCCCATTCTATTTATTTGTAAAATGCGGCATTCTTTTTTCAATAAATGCCTTTACCCCCTCCTTCACATCTTCTGTTTGAAATACTTTTCCAAAGTAACGCGCTTCAATCTCAAGCCCTTCTTGTAAAGGTACTGCTGCCCCTTCGCGAATTGCCAACTTCATATAGGCGAGAGCTGGAAGAGAAAATTTACTTATTTCCCTTGCAATCTCTTTTGCTTTATTTAACGCCTCTCCTCGAGGAGTAATGTAGTTAACCAAGCCTATTTCTTTTGCTTCTTTTGCTGTAATCGATTTCCCTGTGAACATCATTTCTTTTGCTTTCCCTTCTCCAATTAATCTAGGTAAGCGTTGGGTTCCTCCAGCCCCAGGAAATAAACCTAACGTAATTTCCGGTAATCCAATTAAAGATTGTTCTTCTATTATCCTTAAGTCACAAGCAAGTGCTAATTCACATCCACCACCTAGTGCTAACCCATTAACAGCCGCTATAGTCGGTTTAGGCAGATTCTCTAGTTGATTAAGTGGCTGTTGCAATTCTAATGATTTCATCTCGGCATATTTTTCACCTTTGCCCATCCAATCTGGAAATTCTTTTATATTCCCTCCTGCTACAAAGGCCTTTTCTCCACTTCCAGTTATAATTACGACTGAAATATCATTATCAATTTCTATTTCCTCTAATATATCTACTAATTGTTGAACTACTTCTAAACTTAAAGTATTGACTGGTGGATTTTGAATTGTAACGACTGCAATACTTCCTTTTTTATTACAAGTTACTACTCGTTCATTCTTCATAAAAAGTCCCCTTTTAAACTCCCTAATTTTTCACAACACCAAGCTTCTTCACTTCACTCACCATCGGCCTAAATTTCCGAATATGGTTCCGTTTTTAGAAATTCATCAATTTATTGTATGAACTGTAGAAGCATAAAATGAGCAATCCTTTCTTGGTAATATTTTATAATCTCAACATATTTTTAAATTGTTCTTTTACTATATTAATTGGTTTCATGTTTCTTTAGTTTCCGTTACACAGTTTCTGGAGCTGAGATGAATCGTAGGAAAAATGAGATAAGGAGACTGTTACATAAGATACATTAAAGAAGGACAATTTAAGGCCGAGATAGCATGATATATAGACATAAAAAACTATATAAAAATATATAATGATAATTTGCATTTTTTTGTATAAATCAGTAATTACTTTAAGGATTTATTTGGGATCACCATTTCCAAAAACAAGAACGTACGTTTAGACATAAATTAACCGGTTCCCTGTAAGATAAAGAACCGGCTATCTATTTAATGTTGTTTTGATGGGATTTTTGTCTTGTAATGGTGGTGATTATTAGTTTGGTTACCATGTCTCTCTTGGTTGTTAGGCGTAATTTCATCAGCAAATTCCATATTTGCTAAATTTACTTTGGATGGAATAAATGATCTTGTTTTATTTTGAAAACCTTGAAACGTATGTTTTATAGGTTTCATCATGCTTGAATTACGTGTTGCTAATACACCTAAAACGGTTCCTAATCCTAGTAAAGAAACCCAAATCCATCCTTTATTGTTCTTCTTTTTATTTCCGAATAACTCAAACATTTGTTGAGTTATTTTTTTTGAATCGAATAATGACATCAAAAAATTAAGGATATTCATTTTTGTCCCCCCTGAAAAAAATCGTAAAAAGAAACAATCGTTTCAATTTCACATATTTTATGATGCACTATTTTATAGGGATTTATAATGCCAACTTATACTAATAGTTCTTGATTTTTAAAACAGAACTTCCTAATATTACTCAAGTGGTTTTTACTGAAATACAAAAAATAATTTTATAAAAAAATCAAAAAGGAACTGAAAAGTTATGTATTATTAGATTGGAAATTTATCAATTCTTTTTCAATTGTCGGTTATGTAATGTCGAAAGGGTGAGTAACGCAAGAATCGATCCTACTAAGGCAAGTGACATATCCCATTGTGCATCCCATATATCGCCTTGCATACCTAAAAAGTCTTTTGCTGTTGTTCCTCCCTTTGCTATTTTAAAAGCTAACCATTCGATGATTTCGTATAGTGCAGCAATAGCAAGCGACACACTTATACAAATCGTAACTAACCAAGGACCTTCGGTGAGTTGAGTTTTCCGTAATAATATTTCTCTTATCACAATTGTAAACAAGCCTTTCAACAAATGTCCAAATCGATCATAGTGATTTCGATTTAAATCAAAGACATCTTTTATCCAATTAAAAAGAGGAACCTTTGAGTATGTGTAATGACCGCCGATGAACATTATGATGGCTAGTATTGCAATAATGATATAAGAGAGAGTAGTAAAGCGAAACTTATTGTATATTGCAATTATAATGATTAGACCGAGAACGGCAGGAATAGCTTCCGCTGCCCATGACGAGTATCTTGCAGGCTTAATAACAGACCATATAAAAACTGCAGTAACAATTAATAATAAAAACAGATGGATCATTTTACTTTTGTCTCTTATCACTTTTTTCACTCCTATTGAAAGGCTTTCTGCTTAAAGTATTTGAAAAAATACAGTTTCGTATACAAAGTACTTGGCACTGTTTGCCTTATTTTACACTTAAGAACAGCTCTTTTAATGGGAAAAGTGGTTTTGTCTAGTAAATATTCACATTGAAAATAGACATATTTACAACCTTCGTCAAATGCTCTAAAAGGTGTAGCTCTATATCAATGTCAAGTTAATAATGCCAAGAGAATATAGGGGCGTGCGCTTTCTATAAATTTTTGTGACTAAACTAAAAATGTACATAACCAGTAAGAGGAGCATTATCAAGTTAAACATGTTCAATTGGTAACTATATATTATTTACCTATTTAAATGGAGTAGAATAATAAGAAAGGGCATGCACACTACATATTTCTCTTTCGTGAGGGAATGGTATGTATATAACAATTCAAAAATAAAGGAGAGCATCTGCATGAATTATAAGATGTTTAGGGCTATCAATCGTCTAGCTGGTCGTAACTCAACATTGGATACATTTATGATATTTATTTCACAAAAGACTCGATTGCTGTACATTTTCTTATTAGCCTTAATGTGGTTTAGAAACAATTCCTACAAAAAAATCATTTTATTTGCAGGGGTATCAGTAGGATTCGCATTATTTATAAACCGCTTTATCCAGCTCTTTTATTTTAAACCTCGTCCATTTGTTATACATCGTGTGCGTTTACTTATCCCATCAAAGAATAATTCCTCATTTCCTAGTAAACATACAGTCTTAGCATTTGCCTTAGCGACCTCCGTCTTACTTCGTGAACGTTTATTTGGCTCAATCATGTGGTTTTTAGCAATTTTGACAGGTTTTTCACGTATCTGGCTGGGACATCATTATCCATTTGATATCATAGGAAGTGCCTTCATAGGAATCTTAACCAGTATAGCTATTAGCAATACTACATATTTATTTAATTCTTTTGTTACCTGGATTATAAATGTATATAGAAAATTAATTTTTTTGGATTTGAAACATTCCTGACGATATCTTTGATAAATCACAGCACATAATTTTGCACATTTTTTACTAAAGTTACTCTTCTTTGAAATACATTTTGCCGTAACCTCACAAATATCTAGGAAATCCCTTAATAATTGAATTTGATTCTAATTTGATATAAAGGAAAAAGTGTTAAAAAATGTTAGCATATTCTTTTTCTTTAAGTAGAAGATAATAGCATAAATATTTCTCTGAAAGGAGCAATAATCACTTGAAGAAAAGAAAATATTTACTTGCTATCATGTCTACTATTTTATCTGTAGGTTTTATGTGCGGTTGCAATGGCGTTGATGAGAATGAGCCAGATCCAACTGAAGAACCTTCTGAAGAAATTCAAGAAAAGAATAATCAATAACAGGTTAATGTAAAGATTATCATTGGCTTAGAGCGGATTCTTACATTTAAAAGAACCTAATTGAAGTAGAACAATATAAGGTAATCAAATAGAATAAAACAAGAAAAAATACCTCTTATACCTTATTTTATTAGATATGGTACAAGAGGTGTTTTCTGTTTATGGGTACATTTCAGAAATTTATACATTTACTTCTTATTTCCTAACAATTGTCACTGTAACCAGGCCACTTGTCTTTTCAAAATACTCATGCTAAGCATCCTGATTTTAAAACAAAAAGTTTACTTTCTATATAAACTAATCCCGCAACCAACTAGGAAATCAAAATCTAACCGTTGTCTTCATTAGTCAAGTAACCGTAATTAAAACTAGCTCCCTGTTTACTTATTATTGAGTAATAAGAATACTTAAGTAGTTTGAAGTAAATATTATAACTGTTACAAATCAAAAGGAGGTCATTATAATGAATAAACAAAGAGCAAAAGAGATTGCCGCTTCACCAGTCATGGCTAATGTAACGTATAATGGAGTTCCAATTTATATTCAAAATGTGACTGAAAATAATGAAACAGCTAGAATTTATCCTCTTAATGAACCAGAGAATGAACAAGAAATTCCTTTATCCAACTTAATAGAACATTAATTGGTTACATGTTACCTCAATAAATAATTACTCAAACATACAAACACCATTGTAAGTGGTGCTTGTATGTTTGAGTAATCTTATTTTCTATTTTCTTCTAGCTAATTAGGTTAATAAGGATAAAAAACATTTTTGATTGGTGGTTACAATCCTCTTTAATAAAGCAGCAAAAAAACTACCAAAATTATAGTGGCATTTACTACTTAAATGACTTATTTAAATTAGTGATAACAATGGACCTCCAACGGCACCAGTAAAAATGCAAAAACATGCCTCACTAGTTTAAGAGGCGCTCAAGCAAGCTTAAGTTCCCTTTCATTAAATTCAAAAGATGAAGAAGTAAAACGTGTTTGTCATGTATGTTAGAAATGGACAGCGTCATTGCTGATTTAAAGGATAGAGTTTCCGTATTAGAACGTGAAGAACCTTAATATAAAGGGTTTTAAGTAGACTGGAGGAAATTACTATGTCTCACCTACCCGAATGGACGCTTGTCATTCTCCGCTCTGTATTCATATTAATCGTTTTATTTACTATCACAAAATGTTTAGGAAAAAGGCAAATCTCTCAACTTTCCTTTTTCGAGTACGTAGCTGGAATGACAATCGGTGGTATCGCCTCTCAAGTATCTACAGGGCTAGACCAAAAAATTTTCCATGGTGTCTTGGCCATACTTATTTTCGCTTCGGTACCTTTTTTCGTAGGAATTCTTTCCTTAAAAAACAAAGCCGCGAGAGATTTCTTTGAAGGTAAGTCTACAGTTTTAATAAAGGATGGCAAAATACTTGAGGATAATTTAAAGAAAGAAAAGTATACCAGTGATGAATTACTTGAACTTCTCAGAGGAAACGGAGCCTTTAGTATATCCGAAGTAGAATTTGCTGTCTTAGAACCAAGCGGAGAATTAAATGTATTATTAAAGAAAGAATCTCAACCACTTACAGCAAAAGATATTGGCTTGAAAGTACCAAATAAAAAGGAACCACAAACTGTTATTATGGATGGAAATGCACTAGATGAACCTCTTTCAGCTAGTGGGCATAACCGCGCTTGGTTACATTCTGAACTAGAAAAACTCGGTGTTGTCATTGAAAATGTCTTTCTTGGTCAAGTTGATTCATACGGACAACTTACTATCGACATTTATAATGATAAACTCCAAATGCCTTCTCCTCAAAACAAACCTTTATTATTAGCATCTTTAAAAAAATGCCATGCTGATCTTAAGCTATTTTCTTTGGAAACGAAATCAAAAACGGCAAGTGAAATGTATAGTAAAAATGCACAGCAAATTGAAGCTATTTTAAACAAGGTAACCTACCTTCTAAAGGAATAAAAAAGGACGTTCTCACAAGCGTCCTTTTCTCAGAGTGTCGGAAAATCCTTTAGGGATTTCCCAACACTCTGACATCTTTGTAGATTTTAACGAATGAAAACAAGAAATGAGGATGGATTTAGGCTTCTTTACTAGGATTAGGAACCGTTTTAGGTGTATTAGCAACGCGTAATTCAAATATGACAAGACCTATCCAATGTTTTTATTAACTCATTCATACAAACCATATTACCATTAATAATTCAATAGACCGAATCTATAGTTTTATCATAATACTTATAGTATTCATTAGTGCATATGTTCAGCTTATGCAGTATCCGTTTCCTCGGGATCTAAACCACGTATCTAGCCAACAATCCTGGTAACAGGTCCAATAAAGCTAGGCGGCGTATCAGAGAACCGATCCACCTACAGCGAACGATTCGTAATTCTCCAGCCAGAGTCGTATTGTCTCCTTGGAAACATATCCATCAATTCTAGTCATCTCCAAAGCTCTTGACTCAGCCCCCCTAAAAAACCTTAAACCACTAATAGTATTACATACTATATAACTATTAATAACTAATACTTTAATAATTATTAGTTTTATATTATATATAATGAAGGCTCAAGAAATAATATATACGAGTGTAAAGAAATACTTCAATCACTCCCTAAAGAGAAGCAGATTGAGGTTCTTGAGAATCAAGCTCACTTTGAAGCAGTGGCAAAGATGATTGAACAAAACAATTTAATTCTTTTAGAACAGATGAAAGCTCTACAGCTAATTCAGAAATAACAAACTTATGATTGATTAATTCTACATATGCTTCCATAAATATTGTATCTTTATTTATTCCATCAGCCTCTGTTTGTACAGGGGCTTTTGTTATGCGTTGATTCATATTTTGAATTTGAATGGTTTCTTTCACATGTACGAATAGATCTTCTAATAAACCTGGTGTAGACTCTAATTCTTGTTTTTCAATTTCCTCTGTGACAGCACTTATAAATTCCCATAGTACTTTTGCACCTAGTAGTTCTGCTAATCGTTTTTCACGCATTTCAAATGTTTGCATATTCATATTGAACACTTCCTCTTCTGTGTTTTTCTACTATTAATTGGACTATCTAAATTATGATGGAACAGCTATATTGGCAATCAAATTCTCTACCTTCATTACTGTAAACTATAGTTTACAAGAGGGGCTAAAAATAGATTCCACGCTTGTTCCTAAAACTTTTGCTATTTTTATAGCTAACTTAACGTTAGGTTGTTTTTTATTATTCTCTATCTCAGAAATATAAGTGCGCGATAAACCAACTTGTGCCGCTAACTTTTCTTGTGATATTAGTTTTTCTTTCCTTAATTCAGCTATCTTATTCATTTCTCTACTCCTCTCCACTTATGTATTCATATGATTACAAAACAATTGTAAACCATAGTTTACTTAATCGTCAACAATGTTTTACATGTTTTTTCTCTATTTTAGTTTCTTTTTGTAAATTATTGTTTACAATTGTACTAGGAGGATTATATATGAAGAAAACTCTTGGTGAAATTATAAAAAATTATCGTTTAACAAATAAACTATCCTTACGCGAGTTTGCCCAAAGATGTGATGTTAGTCATACTTATATAGACAAACTTGAAAAAGGTGTAGATTCAAGAACTGGAAAACCTGTAGAACCCACACTTTTAGTAATAGAAAAGATATCAAATGCCATGAATATAAGCACAAAATCCTTATTAGAAGAAATAGGATTCATTACAAGAGATAATATTGAGGTAACTGATACAGAATTAGAACAGTGGTTTAAAGCTATTAAAGGTGCCTCTCCTCAAAAGCAGGAGGAATTAAAGAAGTTTTGGGAGTTTTTAATACAAAAGGAAGACTAAATTAGGTAAAAGGCCTCCACCTTGACAGAGTGGAGGTCGTGAGTTTGAGCCTCTCCAAGGCCATGATTGTAGAAACTGTGTCAAATTAACGTTTGATGCAGTTTTTATTTTCCGCTGATTTGACTCAGGGTGGCAGTTGTCGTCCAAACAGGGTGGCGGTCGGCTGCAACAGGTAGTTATACATCCCTCATCTCGTTTTCAAAAACGAAATAGGAGGTACACAAAATTGATTAAATTACAGGTACGATTTATTAAAACGTTCTCAACTTGAATGGTCCAAGGAACTATTGCAATTTAAACATTTACCATCAAAAAACATGGAAACACTTAAATATAAGCCAAAGATTTGATAATTAGTTAAGAAGGAGCTTTTAAAGCCTCCTTCTTATTGATAATTTTTCTTTACCTTATAAAAATGATCAGTTACTGTTTTATCAACAAAATAAACAAACGTGCCTCTTATACCTCTAGTTAATAACACATAGTAAGCATTTAAAACATATTCTCTAAGTTCCTCATATGATTCAGATTGTCCATCAAAACCTATTGGAATTGCATTTCTGTCTTTAACTTTATCAACATTTATCTCAAGTCTATTTGTTTTAATATCGTAATAAACATCATCTCCAATTATTACACCACAGTAATTTAAATCCGCTCCTTGCAAAGTGTGAACACAACCTACTTCATTTACCGAATTATTCGAAGAAACCCATTCTTCATCGGTAGAATTCCAAATCAGCTTATATCCATCAAAATCAAAATCATAAATAATGTCTCTATTATAAGGATCGCGTACAATTTTCTTACTAAATCTTTTAGAAGCCCATTCAACATAATAGCCAGCAGCTATACGACATAAACTGCATTCTTGGTCGAGGTCCTTTATCACTTCATGCAACTGTTTTACATTTTGAGCCTCACGAATATTATACTCTCCAAAGTTTTCACATTCGTCATTAGTTAAATCAATTCTAGATTCAATTCTTTCAATTCCAAGGAATTTTTCAATAAAATTAATATATTCATTTCCGCCATGTATTCTATGTTGTTCATTTAAAATATATCTTTTGTACTTCACACTATCTTCTTTCAGAAAGTGATCAATTAAATTGGTAAATTCTTTATGGTTTATATCGGAAGGCCTTACAAATTGTAAACTATCCCTAAGTACAATCAAGTGATTGCTATTATTAAATGCTAAACTTAAATCATTATAATCCCCTTTATTCAAATATTTTAATACATTGGCTTGCTTTGCATAATATTTTTTCATTCTGTGGGCTTCATCCACTATTAAAATATCAAATTTTCCATTCACCAAATTTTTCCCTCTAAGCACTTTAACTCTTGTTAAGTCTAATAACTTAAGCAGTTGAATAATTTTCTTATGATTTGGCACTTGAGGTACATAAATACTAATTCTATCTTGTGAGACTCCTCTTGTATAAACTAACTCAAATACTAATTTTATAACAAGTAATGATTTACCAGTTCCTGGTCCACCAATAATATCACTTATAGATTTCACAGGAGTTTCACTTACTAAATTGGTAATTATATCTTCTAATGTTTCTTGTTGAAACTTATCCAAGCATGTAAATGGGGAATATTTAAATAGTAAATTGTTTGTTACTATATCTAAGTTTTTTGTTAAAACAAATTTATTTTCATACATATGGTTCCATATTTCTTCAACAAACCAGTCTACTTTTTTCATAATCTTAATTTGATCTGGTATATTTTGATTCAAACGGCTATTTATAATTTGACTTCGACTATACTTGCCATCTGCTAAAATTAATTTAAGTAGTTTTGATTCCACTCCTCGTGCAATAGCTTCATCCAACTCTACTCCAGAAAACACTAGCATTTTGTCAAAACCTTTTTTTCTTACATCATTAAAATGATCTACACTTCTGGTTTTCACTGACGTAGTTATACCTATATAAATCTGAGTTTTATCATTGTCGAAAAGTATATACACTGTAGATTTTAAATGTAAATGTTCAGGTAATTCTTTAATAGGAAATTTAAACTCTTTATTAGCTACTTTAATTCTGTTAAGTGTACTCAAAAAAATCTCTCCTAATTGATTATTTACTATATTAAATCAACTCATATTCAATTATTATAAAAACACAAAACTAATTTATTAAAACAATAGACCTTTTATACTGATTTAGTATAATACAACGAATTATAAATTACCCTTGAGCTTTGTATTGATAAATCAATATAATATTTTTCTTTTAGTACTTATAGTATAGCTATACGATTTTATCAATCAAAAAATCATATTTTCTCGAAATATTCCCGCCTCTATAGTTCCTTATATTTTTATTAGACCTATTAACTTTTTCTACAGGACATTTCCTGGCATTCTTCTCTAAATTCCCTAAAATTAGCTCTTCTTTATCTACATTTATTTCATTTGCAAATAAATGTAGATAAATTAAGACGTCAGCAAGTTCATCCTTAATATTTTCAAATCTTTAAGGGTATTATCAAATTAGATGATGTCTAACATTAAAACTACCTCTTTAAATAGAATAAAACGAGTTTCCTATACGATATATGTAACTTCATCCATGCATAAAATTATTTTTTGTCCAGTCTCTTTTAATTATAGATAACATATCAATTAGTATTCTATTCATTTCTTCTACTACAATTTTACTATTAGGCATTAATATATTAAAACCTATTACTTTTTTCTTTTTGGTATGTTCCCAACCACCTACAATAGCTTCAACCTGGTAATGTTCCTGTATTTCGTATATTAATGAATATAATAGATTTTGTTCGCTAGATAAGAAATAACGATCATTTATCATCAAGTATTTATCTTTAGATCGTGAAGAATTCTTATAAGATATCTCAAGTAGTTCCTCACGACTTGATTCCTTACTCATATACGACTTAGCTTCAATGCTATTCATTTTTTTATAAATGTCACCGTTAATGTAGTATCTATAATTTAGAGTTTTAATTGCATCTTCTACTTCGTGTATTGCTTGTTTTTTATATTGTAACAATATTTCATCTGTTAAATCTTCTCTATCTATATCTATCAATTCATCTTTAAAGATATTATAACTAATATCAGCTGCTGTCGTAGAGATTTTAGAAGATATATGATCAATATACTCAGAAATAGAAGCGTCAGAAATCTCGAACATAAATTCACTGTTTTTTCTAATAGGAATTACTTCTAAAAACGGTATATCCTCTTCGTCAAAATATTGAACTTTTTCCTCTTCGTTTGCATGTGTTACATAAACCTCTATTACAAATGGACTGGGATCATCATATTCTCCTCTTACTACAACGTCGGCTATAGAATCTCCTATCCATTGCTCAACTTCAGCAAAACGTTTTTTGTAAAACTTCAATATATCTAATAATGATATTTCGTAAGAAACTATATTAATTGCTCTTAAAAATTCTTTGTATTTCCTTTTAAAATAACTTAAATCAATTTTAAGCTTTATGTCTTCTTCTTTATTCATCTTATTAACAAGAAAGTGCTTAGCTTCAAAATGTAGGAGAGTTTCACGAGAGACAACACAATTATTTCCAGGCCTATGACTAAAGTGGTGTTCTCTTTTATTCCCCTTTTTAAAAATCACATCCTCATGACAGTGTGGACACCTGTATTTAATATTTTTATATAGCCTATCTTCAATATGTACGATATCCGTTCCGCACAAGGCAAAATTAAGTTTTACACCCATCCCAATACACTCCCTTTATATAAAAATTAAATTTATTTACAGCATTCATTATACTATAAATAACACCATATTTTTTCCAATCTTTTATGAACAAAAGTTTTAATAGTACATAGAGGGCTCAAAAAAGAAAATTTTTGGTTTTACAATTTTGAGTAAAGTAAATAACCGTTCTATATGAAGATTATTAAGAAAAAATGAGTGCAATTTACTGAGTTCTTCTTTTTTATCATTGTTAAGGAGTTCTTTAAGTCTAATTATATTGCATTCCTATATTGTATAACATATAAGTACCTACACTCTCGATATACCTTTCATTGCTCTTCATTCCTAGACGTCGCTTCTCTACCGATTTGCCATATTTCTTTTCTAGTATATAAAAACTAAGTTATAGTGTGAAATTAATGCAATCTGATTTAAATTACTCATCGATTAAACTAAGTAAATCATGATAATATTTTAATAATATTACTTATTTTAATGGGGGTTATTTTTTTGAAAAACATAAAACAATCAACAGACCTTGAGTACACATCAATTGAAGTAACTACTAAATTACTTAAAGCAGTACAGGACTTTCAAACTATATTTGATTCATACTTTAATGCCCTGATGGAATATTTAAATGCAGGAATAGTAAGTAACGCAAATCCAAATACGATCCACGAATACGAATTAGGTCATCCTACCCTATTTAATTTAGCTAATCAACTTCAATTTGCTTATTTACAATTACCTAAAAATCTCCAAAACAGATTATTAGATTTAGAATTTGATGTATTTTTACATTGTAATAATATAGTTGACTTTTATTCTTTTAGGAGCTTCTTGTTAAAAAAACAACGCTTTAACAAAACAAGTACAATTGCAGTAAGAGTAGATGCAGAAATTCAATTAGCTGAAATGCTTATTAAGAATGATTCTTGGAGTAAATTATCGAGATTACCCAAAAGAAATTTCAATTTTTATCAAGAAGAGGAAAATCAACCTAAACTAATGGAAGAATTAAAATTCGATTTAAAAATTCCAGAAACAAATAATATCCAAAGTGAACGAGAAGAGGTTAAAATTTCTGAGGTTAATGAAAATGTAATCATTGCAAGCCCTAGTATTAAAAATAACATTTTTAATACTATCACCGAAAAACTAAAATTTGGCGAAACCATATTGGGATTGAGTAATAGTTATGTTGAGAAAGCAACAAGTATATGGAAACATATAGTTGGATAATAAATTTTTAATTTACTAAGCTCCCGCTCTAAAATTATTTCTTTTCTTTTAGCTATTATGTGGGCAGAAAATTAATAACTTTAAAGAATTTGGAGCCAATCTAAAAAAAGGGCTCCAAATTCTTATTTTCATCACCTTTTTTAATAATTGGATTAAGACGATACTGTTTAATATATGATATAATTCCACCTGACTTTCCCCAGACGTTTTAGAATAAAATAAAATTTCTAATTCATCAAATGCACCTTTGTTTAATGGGTAAAATCAATAAATAATACACTAAACATAGACTAATTGTAAAATAATTAAATAATCATATACTAATATATACGAGTGTAAAGAAATAAAAGAACTACTTCAATCACTTCCTAAAGAGAAGCAGATTGAGGTTCTTGAGAATCAAGCTTACTTTGAAGCTGTGGCAAAGATGATTGAACAAAACAATTTAATTCTTTTAGAACAGATGAAAGCTCTACAGCTAATTCAGAAATAACAAACTTATGATTAATTAATTCTACATACGCTTCCATAAATAATGTATCTTTATTTATACCGTCAGCCTCTGTTTTTACAGGGGCTTTTGTTATGCGTTGATTCATATTTTGAATTTGAATCGTTTCTTTCACATGTATGAATAGATCCTCTAACAAACCTGGTGTAAACGCTAATTCTTGTTTTTCAATTTCCTCTGTGACAGTACTTATAAATTCCCATAGTACTTTTGCACCTAGTAGTTCTGCTAATCGTTTTTCACGCATTTCAAATGTTTTCATGTTCATATTTAAACACTTCCCTTATCTAATATTTTCTTAAAAATAATTAATAAATTATTTTGTTTTAGGAAAACAATATAGAAATGAAATTCTCACCCTAATAAGTACACGTATCGTGACATTACTCTTCAAAAAAAAGAGTCCAATCAAAATTTAGTACCTTAGCTATATTCTTTGCAACAGGAACACTTGGATTTCTTTCACTACTTTCAATCATTGCATACATACTTCTAGATATTCTTGCCTTATATGCAACATAATCTTGTGTTTTCTCTTTATTTTTACGTTTTTCCAATAACCAAAACCTCATTATTCCCCCTCTTTCTTTGTCACAAAATGTGTAACTAATGATTATATTACATAATTGTAAGTATGAAATCAATGTTTTTTACACATTTCGTGTACTTTGTTAAATGTTACAAATTGTGACGTTATAATTGTTATAGAAAACACCTAAAAGGAGGTAGCATATGTTTGGCACTAGACTACACACTCTTCGAAAAGAACGCAAACTGCGTCAAGAAGACATGGCAAATCAACTAGGGATTGCTCGAACTACATATGCAATGTATGAACAAGGAAATCGAGAACCTGATTATAATACATTGATACAATTAGCGACTTTCTTTGAAGTATCAATTGATTACCTCCTCGGTACAACTGAAATGAGACAAGTTACAGACATACAAGATCCTGAGCTTTATCAATGGTTTGAAGATATAATAAATGCGACTCCTCAAAAGCGTGAGGAATTAAAGAAGTTTTGGGAGTTTATAATACAAAGAGAAGACTAGATTATTTAAACGACCTTCACCTTGGCAGGGTAGCGGTCGTGAGCTCGAGCCTCTCCGGGGTCATACTAAAAAAGAATCACAAACCACCGTTATATGTGGAATTGTGATTCTTTTTTCTCTTAAAATTATCTATCTAGATACCTACTGGTCACACTTCAATATAAAATAATACCTTACTCATAACAAAGTATTCTCATCGTTAGTAAATTATCCAATTTAACATTTTAATTAGTATTCAGAGAATCTTGCAATATAACCATTCTTATGCATTCTAAAAATGAATCTTCCTGCTTAGGTCCATTTAAAAATTCCATTCTCGATTTCCTAACCCAACTCGCTCTGTTAGAATCATTAATAGTATCTACTGGTACTGGGAATGTCTCTTCTAATACATGAGCACATTTCCTCTGCCTAATACCAAATCTAAACCAAGATAGAGCTCCAAGCGAATTGCATCCATTACGAATTGCCAGTGGTAGCGCCTGTAAACTTTCAGGAATTTCTTCATTTTGAAATACGCCCAATTCATTTAAAGCTAAAAAACAACCAGCATCTATTGCTATCGGCTCAATAACTTCTTTAATAAACTTGAAAACCGTAGGTATAGGGTTGGAACCACTACTACGATTTTGACTAGTAATTTCCTTTGCCAATAACAACTCAGCAATTTTTTTATATTCTGCACCTTCCATATATAAACATACTAGTTTTTTTAACTCTTCCCATAATTCCTCCCACTCAGCAGTTATTTCAAAAGTATCCTCCAATAAAATTTGCTTTGTTGTCACATAGTCTCTTATTTTTGTTAGAACTGTTTCTGTTTTAATAGTTTCATCAGGACTAAATTTTATTTTATTTGGATGCATATACGACATTACTTCAAAGAACACATTTAGCCAATCCATTATATTCAATGAAGAAACTTCATCACTTTTTACAAAACCTCGTTTTTCATATGCTTTCCACATCTCTAGAGAACGAAATAAATCTACACCTGCTTTCATTGTTGCTAAATTAAGCCACTCCGGTGTTTCTGAATTATCTAGAAAATCTTCTTTTATTTTTATTATTCGTCCACGTGCAATTTCTAAGGATTCCTCAGTTACAGCTTCTTTCTTTTGAAATACTCCAAAAGTTTTCCCTAGCGTACCGCTTATACTATTTTGGTCATCTAATTCTGCTAGAAGTGAGGTTAATATAAGATCCTCATTAGAAGCATATCCTACATCATATTCACTACTAAGGATATAGTCGATAAATCCCTCAATTGGACTATGCACTTCGAGAGAAGCATCTGGTTCTTTCATAAGATCAAATCCTCGTAAAGTATAGAAGCTTTTACGATCTAACTTTACCGCCAGTGGATCATCTGGAACTAGTACAGCTATTCCTTGATTTGAAAAACCCGGACGCCCTGCCCTACCAAAAGCATTTAATATCATTGACTTCGCCCTATCATTATTAACACCCTGTATATTATCGGTCTCTCGTGGATCCCCCATTTTCATTCCAGCAATAACGACAGCTACTGCCGGTAAATTTAAGCCTTGAGCTAATGTACCTGTCGCAAACATAAGCCTTGCTTGTCCATTACTAAACATATATTCCGATGCAGCTTGTTCCACTTGCAACATCGCACTACTATGTACAGCAATCCCTCGACTTAAATAATCCCATAGTACTGTGTCCAAACCTAATTCTTTATTAGCTATAGTTAAAAAACATTTTACTAATTCAGGTAGCTCCTCAAGATTTCCAACGGCCCCTTCTATCGAACCTTGTACTTTTCCAGCACTACTAAAGGCATGATGTTTACTAGAAAGGATAAAATTAATTACAGGTAGTTCACTGTTTGCTATTTTCTCTGCTAATATACGAGAAGCCGTATTTTTCCAACTTTCAATATCTGGCAGTTTTTCATTCTTGGATACCTTTATTTTAAATGAAGCCGGAATCTGACTTACTTTATAATCATTATCTCCATCTAACGTCCACGGACCCGATAAGCCTGAAATTAACAACATATCATTTTCGAAATACAAGTTCTTCCTATTACCAGTTAACTTATTAGCTCTCTTTTGACACTCTGGATATTTTTCTAATAAATCATTACGGTCAAGTGCAAGCATACTCCTCATTGTTCTTGTCGGTCGCCACCTTATTGGTTCACAAACAGCATTTGAATCATGGACATGTTTTAACCAATCACAAAGTTCTTCACCATTACTAATCATTGCAGACATTAGAAGAAACTTAATATCTTTTGCTAACTCGATTAGGCGGGTTAACAATATATCTGCATTAGTTCCTCTTTTTTGGTCATTAATCAAATGACACTCATCAAAAATACAAAGCGTACAATTTTCAAATTTTTCAGGGTATAATCTTAGAGCAAGAGCGCACTTCTCAGGAGTCATTACTGCTACAAACTTCTCTTCAAAGCCAATTTCCTCTTCACTAAGTGTCGTGTATTCTTCTCCTCCAACAAATGAGCGTATTGTTATATCATTAAATTCTATTAATGCCTCTTTCAAGTCTCTACGTATTTGATGAACTAGAGCATTTGTTGGAGCTAGATACAGCACCCATCCCCTAGCCAACGCTTGTACCATAGCCATTTCAGCAACAAAACTTTTCCCACTTCCCGTTGGCATCGTAACAACACAATCTTTAGATGGGCCAGGTAAGCATTGCTTAACATACGAAATTGCTGAAGGCCAAAGAAAAGGTCTACCTCTCTTATGGCTAGTTCCTTTTGCCCTACTTATAAGATATCTCTGGAACTCTTCTCTATACCTTTCATTCGCACCATTAGGGAACGGCGTTGCATATAGTAATGATCTGAAACGGGTCTTCTGAATAGCAACAGCTAGAATCGAACTGAAATGATAAACATCTGAATATTCTGTATTACGTCTATCGTGTTCAACTGATGATGCCTTTCTTATTTTTTCTAATATCTGCATACATTGAAATAATCCATTTTGATCTGTGCCTTTTAACCATGAAATATAATAATTAACTGATTCTATAAGTTTGATATAGAAAGTAATCCTAATCTTCTCCATTAATTCATCATACTTCTCAGAGAATTCTATTTTGGGTGCAGTTATAGGAAATACGAGACCCTTGTCCAATTCACCATTAATAAATGTTCTAAGAATTTGTAGAAGTAATGTAGAGCTCTGGCCAATATCCAAATACGTTAAACCTCTAATATCAATTTTATCTTGAAATTTTAGCACTTCAAGTGTTGATTTCGCATTAATGTCAAAACCGCCTATCATGTATAAAAGGGCAGACTCTAAAGCAATATAATTTTTATAATGTTTAAAGTGATCTCTTAATTCTTCCTCTTCTTTATCATCTAAAAGACTTAACAGGCTATTTAACAAAGATAGTGCTTCTGCTGCTACAAACGCACAGGCAGATTCGACTTCTTCTGAAACTTCTAGTCCGTTAATTTTATCAAACACAGCTATACTTTCCATTGTATCTGCTAATTTCCTTAGCATATCTCGAACTTCTAGCAAATCCTGATGTAGCAGTTCTTCTTTAACACCCAATTTCAGCTGAGTAATAAACAAATACCCCTTTGTTAAAGCCCTTCTGTAAGAAGCTGAATCAAACTCATCTAAATCAGGAACTTTACTGAGCAATTCTTGAGCATATTTATCATACATTTTAAAGCCCCCTTACAAATTTACGCATCTCTTCTGAGACTTCATTAAAAAAACGCTCGAAATCGTTAACAATATTTGGCATTATAATTATATTATCTTTTGTTAGTTCCAAACTGGTAAATGCATCGCGGTTTTTAGACCAATCTATTTCTACTGAACTATCATAATGAGGATTGGGTATATAAGTACGTATCTGTCGCCAAAATGTACCCACTATGTATCTCTGTTTCTCACGAGGCAAAACACTACGAATATTACTAACATCTTGTCTAATCCTAGTCGTATGCTCCTCACCATCGATTTCTTGAAAGAATTTTAATGCCTTTCTAATCGCCCTATTAGGATCATCCTTATATGCTTTAGATTCTATTAATGATATTCCTATTTGTTCTTCACTTTCATAAATAACTAAACCATCAAGCCCATGATCCTTTGCTTTAACATGTACAGGGCCAATGGCAATAATATTTCCATTTGGGTGCAATTCCGTTCTTTCCTTAGCTATAAACATACAAAGGTGCCAAATCGCTTCAGCCAACCATGGATTTCTTTCATCACGTATTTTGATATCTGTTAAGCTATTTTCGTTTTCCCCTACTAATTCATATACGCTGTTCAATATATCTAGCTTTCCCTCAGGAGTGTCATCAAACAATACAGAACAGATATTTAAAGCAACATCTAATGCACTTGCCCGTAAACCTACTAAATAATGCCCGATAGAACGCAAGGTATTTTCGTTATCATTCCATCCACTCACTACCAATGTTCTATGAGTCGAAGAGTCATACTCTTCTAAAGTAACATGACTCTTAAGATACTCTACCGCTTCTTCAACAGCAATATCTATTTTTTGATTAAGAGACCTACTATTTTCATTATCTGCAATTTCCATACCGGATATCATCCTCTCTATAGCTAAAATAGCTTTATGACAAAGAACACACGAAATTTCACTAAAATTCACAATAATCATTATACCATTAACTATTATTATCGTATGCCTATCAAAATACAATTTAAACCATAAACCGACTCATTTCGAAATTCAGAAAGAAGAAGTTCATTTAACTACCGCGCTTTGCTTGCTACCCTCTACAAAATAATTTAGGACGTTGTCCTAAATCATTTCGTAAAGGATACAATTCAGATATTTATTTCACGGCTTTTGTTTCGAACGATAAATTCTATTATATTAAAATTACATTTTTTGTTTTAATACTCGCTTATCATTTTTGTTTTTTTAATTCACTCTCTTTCCAACCATTAAACTCATAATAAAAAAGTTCAGGATCATATGCCCTAAGATCATACATAGATGTTGCATCTAAACGTTTATATAAATCTAAATGAAACCCAGCATATTTCTTCTTAACAGGATATAAAGGATATCCCATAATAAAAGCAAATTCTGCCCAATCAATTAAATTATTTTTATTACTACAACACACTTTTACATCTTTACATCTTCACATCTATAAACACTCTCACACTTCGTACAATAGCAATAAGACATCAATAATCTCCTTCAAATGTTTTTTGTTTAATCGTCACTTCATTCTTAAATAAACTCTTGAAAATTCGGATTAGATTCCCATTTTTGATCACTTACTAAGTCTATGAAATAGCTTATTACTTCCATATTATTTTTATTGCGTATAAATCCAATAGGATCATTATCCTTCAACAATTCAGCAATTGAATTAAGTAAAAGAAAAGTAATTTTAATTGAAGATAAAGCTGTACTCCTAGCCTTCAAAAAGGAAATAAGGCCAATAATTATTAATGATATAAATTCACATTTTTTAGGGAAAATTACATCTGTAGCATACGCTATTGATTAATTATCAACAATAAAAAATGCTCACTTCGCATGTGAGCATTTTTTATCATGGAATAAATAGCCAAAGTATATGCTATAATCTTTATAATTAATACTACTTTTAATTTAACAAGAGGTGAAAAAATGGTACAGTCAATAATCCAATCAGAACTTCGCGAACAAGCTGGATCAAATAGCTTTAATAGATTTGATTATCAAGCTCATTGGACTCTTTACCATATGATTGAGGAATATAAAAAAAATATACCTTTTTATGTTTTTTGTGAATTTCATGATGATATGACTAAAACGGAACTTTCTGAACACCCTTCATGTGCAGAGTTTTTCCAAGTAAAAACAACAGAAAGTTTTAAAGAATGGACATTGAAAAGACTATTCAGGACATACAAAAAACCAAATGGAGATTTTAAGCACTCGTTTTTAGGTTTCTTATTCTATAATTTTTTAAAATTCAAAGATGAATGTACTAGATGTCATTTTGTTTCTAATATAGATATGGATGAAGATGTAAGAAAATGGCAGTCCGTTATTGAAGATAAGAAGCTACTAAAAAAGAAAGAACCTAAATTATACAATGAGATAAAAGCATTTCTAAAAATAGAGTATCCTAGCCTAAAAGAACCTGAATTTACGTCAGTTTTTGATACATTCATTCAAAATACTTTCTTATATTACGGTGGACTTCCTTTAGAAAATTATGAAAAAAGTGTTGCAGGTGCCTTCTTCATTATGCTTGATAATGAAGATATTTTAACCTCAACAGGAAATAGGATTTTTAAAGATATATTAGAGGACGTAAGGAAAAAAAGTAAGAAAAAAATTAAAACACCTATTAGTTATAAATCTCTTAAAAAAGAAAAAGGAATTTCTTCAGAATCATTCTCTAGAATAAAAGATCAAGTTGCTACATTCTCAAAAAGTGAACAAGTATATCAAGATATAAAAATCAATTTTGAATCTCGCTTAGGCAAAATGAAAATGAAAATGTTAATTAGATTATTAGAAAAACATAAACGAAAAGTATTAGATAGTTCGAATGTTTTGTATTTGGAATCTTCCGAAGATATCCTAGAAGCTATTGATGATATCCTATTAGATCACTACGATAAACTAGATGATTTAGATTTTGTTACAAAAAACATATTAAATGAGGTATTAGAAAAAAGTAATACTTTAATTGATGACGGAATTGGCATTAATAAAGTGTTAGTGGAGGCATTATTCTATGAAAGAATCGTTTCGTAAACAAAGAAAAATTAATCAATATAAAATACTGATTAGAAAACTTAGATTACAAAAAGAAGGTGTCCAAAATGAACAGATTAACTCTAAAAAAACTAATAGTAATTAGTGAAAGTGAAAAGAAATCTAGAGAAATCGAATTTAAAGAAGGCCTTAACATTATTATTGGAAAAAATAAAACTGGAAAATCGTCTCTTATTAAAAGTATTTTTTTCACTTTTGGATGTGAGGTTAAATTTGAGGATGAGTGGAAAAAATTAATCGATAAATACCTACTATATTTCCAATATGGAAATGAGTATTTTTGTATATTAAGAATAAATAAATCATATAAAATCTTTAAAACAAATCAAGAGTTTACTAGTTATCAACTAATGATTGAAACTGATTCTTTCCATGACTATAGTAAAGAATTAATGAAACTATTAGGTATATCCATGGATTGTTTAACAAAGAGTGGAAACCCAATAACAATAACTCCTCCTTTATTATTTAGATTTCAATATATCGATCAGGACAAAGGCTGGGAGAAAATTGGTCAAAGCTTCACAAATATGCAATATATTAAAGACTGGGATAGCAATACAAATAAATATGTTGTAGGATTCCTTAATGAAGAATTTTATAAAACAAAAAGAGACAGAGATATTATTAAAACAGACATCGTAAACTATGATATAAAAATAAATCATTTTGAGGAATTTATAAAAAATCTATCAGCATCAATAAACAAATCAAATACTGAAGATACTTTTGATAAAGACGATAATAATAGATACTCTAACAATAAAGAGCTAAACCAAAGTCTTGTGAACAAAATGGACTCCATTGAGAAAGAAATCTTAGAACTAGTAGAAAAACTCTCTAAAATAAAAAATAAACGCTATGAAAAAACCTTAGAGCTCAATTTTATAAAAGAAAATGTAAAAGAGCTAGAGGCAGATCACACATTTGCTATTCACGAAGATCCTAATTTAAAATGTCCGTTTTGTGGCTCTGTGCATGAAAACTCTTTAGAGAATAGAATTGAAATCGTTAAAGATATACAGACAGGTAGTGAATTAGTAGCACTCTTCCGATCGGAGATAAAAGAACTAGATTCAAAAATACATAAACTAAGTACAAGAAAAAAACAGTTAACACTAAACTATAAATCTCTTAAAAAGAATGTTGAACAAGTAAAAGAAAATGTATCTATTATCAAATCTTACCAAGATCAAGGAAAAATCGAAATGATTGATTCGAGTATAAAACAAAAAGAAAAAATTATTTCAGCAAGAGATACTAAAAACAGTCAAAAATTAATATTTGATGACCAATTAAATCAACTGAAATCTCCACAAAGAAGAAACTTGATCTCCCAAGCATTAAAATCTTATTGTATGACTGTTTACGATATCTTAAATATCCCTTCTTCTTTCATAAAACTAAGAGATTTCGTACAAACTTTACAAAAAACTGGAAGTGATAATCCAAGAATGATTTATGCATATCATATTTCTCTCTACTTATATAATTTAAATAGGGAACACAGTCCATTTAACTTTTTAGTAATTGATACCCCTAATCAACAAGGTCAAGATGAAGAAAACTTAAAAAGTATCGATTCCGCATTAAGTTTATTAACATCAAAAAATGGCCAAGTAATAATTGGGACAGAAAGAGAAACCGGACATGAAGAAAACGCTAGTAAAGTGACCTATTTAATTGAAGAAAGAAGATGTCTTACTAGCATAAATTATAAAGAACATATCAACCTTTTACATTCACTTTTATAATTGATTATTTTTGGTCACATATTGGTCACACACTGTAGTAAACATAAGGGATTTTATGATTACAAAACAGTTAGGTTATAAAAGGATATTCCTTGCACTATCTTGACAGGAGGGAGGCCGCTGGTTCGAGGCCAGTCGGGATCATACGAGAAACCCCTTGATAGTCAAGGGGTTTTCTTTATGTAGCAGATCTTTATCTTTTTTTAAAAGGTAAATTCTTTGATTTAAAACACTTTCTTATGTATATATTTCCCATCCCTATTTGCATTAGTGTTCATTCCAAAAAGAGACCATAGAGACTCGGCAACACTAATTTATCAATATCTATTTTACCTATGATTTAGTGAGAACTTTCTATTAATAGTCGAAATACTTTTATATATAAAATCCTGTAAATCTTTTCTGATATTAAATTCCCCTCTTACCATTTTATATTCACTCC
The DNA here is from genome assembly GCF_022663835.1 of Bacillus cereus group sp. BfR-BA-01347. NCBI lineage: Bacteria > Bacillati > Bacillota > Bacilli > Caryophanales > Bacillaceae > Bacillus > Bacillus cereus group sp. BfR-BA-01347. Next base: position 87,287 of record NZ_JAKUGG010000015.1, read on the forward strand.
GATTCTTAACTTCAAATTCTACATAGATTTAGGCTGTAATGTAATTAAAATCAATGTATTAAAAGAATAACATTTAACTCAAGTATTAAGTTTAATTTACTTACACCCATAAACCATATTTATCACAAACAGTTGGCACGCTTAATATAATCTATAACATTTGATATCTGATCTTTCAAATCATACATTTTATAGTCGTCCATTTCCCATGCATCAACTAACGCCTTAGCAATCATATTTTTCTTTTTAGAATAACCATCAGCTATTTTTTCCTTTTCTCTATCTGCCAGTAACTCACCACCTGAAAGAATATATTTTTTTGCAAAAAATTCATCAAAAGAATCATACTGCCCAAATGGTTCTCCCACTTCTTCATTAATAAAAGTTAAATCTTTTTTCACTTTTTCTGGACCTACTTTAACAAATTTTCTTAAAAATTGATCTTGCTGTAACACACTCATAAATAATTCATGTGTAACGTAATTCTCAATTTCACGACCTTTAGTAACCCAAACATACACATAATCTGAAAGGGATTTCTCATGCCCTATTTTCTGTTTAGCGAGTTCCTCAATACGTTCCAATAAATTTTGAACACGTTTCTTATATACACTCTCTTCTTGGCTCTTATCTGAGTCACAAACTACAATTGCGTATCTACTTGTCTTTAAAATATCAATGTATTCATTCTCAGCTAAAATATCAAATGATGTTAAATTTGCTCCTCCATACATAAGGAAACTATAATGTCTTCCTTCTATGAACTCCATACCTTCTGGTGTATGATCTTTTATCCATTTATTAATATAAATACGATCACTTGGCCCTTCCACCCAGATTACCATATTACTTTGTAATAATTGTGAAGCCTTAATGCCTAATTGGTCTAGAACTTCATACTTCTGAACAACTTCTGAACAAGGATATAAGATAGATGCTTGATTTTCTTTTCTAATCACTCGATGAACAGTCCAATCATCATCAACCTGATCAATAAGAACAGATGAATGTGTTGTAATAAAAAATCGATGATTTTTAAAATTTTCTTTAATAATTTTTACTAATTGAACCACTGCCTCAGGGTGAAGATTTCCTTCAGGTTCCTCAATAAATACATTCAAAGTGCGTTCCTTATTTAAGTATAAAAAAGACAGTAACATAACTAACTGAGATACACCTGTTCCTAATTGAGAAAGATAAGCTGATATGACTTGATCTCCTCTTTTAATATAAAACCTCAATTTATCCTTAACAGGATCCAATTTTATATATGGCTCTGCTAGAATTTTACTTAACCATTCTTCTAAATTTTCCTTAAAAACAGGCCATTTTCGATCTTCTTCATTTCGAATTCTTATAATCTCTTCCACAATCTCACTACCATCAAAATCACTTTCTTTATCTGAAGGTGAGGTACGATTATGGTGCCTAATGGCATCTACAAAAAACAAACTATCTAAAAATGCGTCCCAATACTGATATGTATCATAGAAAAATTCCATATCTTCCGTCGGATTTACATGAGTACCTGTCTCTTTTTTAAATAGCTTAGGTTTGTTTTGAAACTCTTCTAATAATGTTCTCCCTTCATACTGTATGGAGAGACATGAACTACTGTCATTCGTTCTATGTGTTGCACATAGGTTGATTAATCCCTCTTGAAGATGCAATTTAGGACTTTTTTCCTGCCATGAAGAAGCAATATCCTCTAATATAACATTACTTGTTACATCACAAGAACTCTCCGCCCAGGTATTTTCTATTTGGAAAGCCTCTTGAATATTATTATATAATCCGTATTCTATTTTTGGTGCCTTTGCAACTTCTTTAGCTTTTTTACCAATTTCTCTCAAATAGAATAAATACTTAAAAATATTTGATTTCCCCGAATTGTTAGGCCCGATAATAATATTGATATGCTTTAAATTCTTTAAAGAGACACTCTCTTCATCAGAATAAGATCTCCAACCTTTTAATTCAATTTGATTAATCTTCATTATTTTCTACTCCTACTAACTGTCTTTTCTCACGCACATTCCACGCTTCAGTAATTGTTTTTACACTATAACCCGGAGGAGGGCCTTGAGTCCAAGATTTATGAAATTGGACATCGTTACTCTTTGGTCTTGGTGCAGGCTCATCAAAGCGTACTTTACCAGGTAGCATCATCGCATCTCCAGTAACTAATGCTTCCCCATCTCTAAGTGTAGATAAAACATTAGCTTGTTCTCCTAAACTATCTGGTAAAAGACGCTTAATTTTATTTTGGTCTAAGTCATTTGTTAATCTTAGTGTAATAAACGTACCACATTGAGAAAGCACAGTAGAAGAAACATTTGAAGGTCTTTGAGTAACAACTATTAAACTTAAACCATACTTTCTTCCTTCTTTTGCTACTTTCTCTACCCTTTCAAGGCATAAAGAATATGTCGAAGAACTATCCTCAGGTATGTACGTATGTGCTTCTTCTAAAACAAGCGCTATCGGTAGATTCTCTGGATCCATATCCCAATATTTATAATCAAAAAACAACCTTGTTAGAATACCTACACAGACCGTCCTTACCTCAGCAGGAAGACCACTTAAATCTAGTATAGATATATATGTAGGAATTCCCGTATTCAAACCAAGCAAGGATATAAAGTATTCCTCTAAAGTTAAAATATTCCCAGGATTTTCTTTTAAAAACTCAAATCGACTGTCACCATGTTTACTTTGAATCTTTAATAACATCTTATCAAATGTGTCTTTTTTACTAGCAGTTTGAGCGTCTTTCTTGCTTTCTATTCTTGTAATTAGCTCATCCATATTAAAATATATAGGGCTATCAGCAGACACCCTTTGTCGAAGCTCTTCATCCTCTACTGAATTACGCTTTAATTCTTCAATTATATCTTTTAGATACATTTTTTGTGTTCCACCGGCATCTGGATAATAAATAGAAATAAATTCATCCAGGTCTAAAAACCAGTACGGTAATTTAAAATCATTCCAAGGAACACAATTCGATTTAGGCCTCCACTCACCTTCAAAAGCATTAGGATACTCATTATGAATATCAAAAAACACTACCCTTGGGTGAGGATAATCTCTTAAAATAGATTGAGCAATTTGAGCTACTGTACTACTCTTCCCACTACCCGTAGTACCTACAATAGCTACATGCCTACCTAAAAACTTATCTAAATCTAAATATACATCTCCCGCACCGCGCATCGATCTTCTTCCAACTCTAAAATACTTTTTCGGCGTTGTGGGATCTTGAGAAACTTTCAAAATGCCTAGAAGATAATTCATTTGTTCTCCAGTCATCAAGTATGCCTCACTACTTACATAAGGAAGCTGATCAATCCCTCTGGTAAATTTATTTTCATTCAGACTACCAACAATAGCTAGCTCAACCATCTGATTTTGTTGAGTATCCCCATTTCTTCTTTCAACTTCTTCTATATGTACCCTAGTTACAATGCAAATGGTATCTCCATGATAAACACTTCCACAATTCACAAATGATCCTACCTCAACATGTATAAGTGTTTCCCCCAGTTGTTTCTTTAAAGCATCTGCCTTTACTATAACTTTGCTACCATCAACTCCTTGAACAACCCCAAACTTTAAATCATCGTCTCTGAAATCCAATTCAATTCCCCCATCCAGTGTATGTTTTTAATATTATTATAAATTAAATTACTATATTATGGACAATGGAAATTAAAATAATATCGAATCATAATCACTAAAAATTATGTTTCTTTGTATATACAACTTGACCATGCGGTGGAACTATCTTCATATGTTTCATAAAATAAAATTAATATGATCTATTTTACTTGTAAATCAAAAAAGACACCGCATATTTGCAGTGCCTTTCTAATTAATGCTAATTTTTACGAGATGCTAATAGCTCCTTCATGAGTTCTCGCTGTACTACCATGTACAGCGTCAAGTAATGAGAACTATCTTTTCCAAGTGAATTTGGATTAGAACTATTTGATTTTAATTTTTCAGATGTAAGTTTTACCAATTGGTCAAGTAATATATTTTTATAAGTAAATGGATTAGCTATCCACATATATTTCTTAGTAGCAGAATCCTCTTCAAGAAGAGCTCTAAATGATGCTAAAATGGGTAAAATCAACGCTTCTGGCAACTTATAAGGAAGGTGCTTTGGCTCTTCCGAATATCTTACACGTTGTTTATAACCTTCTTTACTCTTAGCAAAAGTGAGATTCCCGTAGTTTCCTCCAACTTTGTTGTACACTGCAATAAAGTCTGCTTCTATTTCTGCGTGTAATTGAAAAATTTGCTTTGCTATATCTCTCATTTTGAAATATGAGTTATCTTCTTTATTAGAGGAAGTATCATCATACTCATCAAGGTAATACTTCAAAGGGGTTTGCTTTGAAGCATATGATACTGTCGGATGGTTGTCATCACCATAACGAGTTAGGTTAAACAGATTTAAAACAGCTAAAATCTGTCCGACCGAAATATCCTTTGATTTGTCCCACTTATCTTCAAATTGCTTAAATGATACACGATCTAGAAACTTTTCACCATCTAAAGCTTCTTTAACTATATTAAATTTATTTTCAAGTTCAGCAATTGTAAAATCCTGAACTGCAATATTTGTATTTCTCGCCTTAGCAACCAAAGGTAATGTAGTTTCATTTAAGTTTGTAATAAATTCAACTTTTACAAACTTTATTTTCATTAACGGATTATTTTGATGGTTAATAATTGTACGGAAAGTATGACCACCGTCTATGTCTCCGTGAATAGTTAAATCATCTAATGCGATCTCAACGATACCAGTTTTATTGTTATAATTTACAGATTCAACCGAAATTGCCATTCCCTTATTTAGAATATGGAAATTGAAATCCTTGTCATCTGTCAAGGAAGATTCAATCTGTCTTTGACTTTTACTTCCCATATGTTGGTCACGAGGATTGGTCTCCTCTAAAGGTATGTCTTTTGGTAACTCAGAAGCAGGAATAAAACACTCATAAGTTTCAATTTCGTCTAATCCAAGATTTTTAATCATTTTTTTGTAATGAGCGGGTAGTGAAGCCCAGTATGGATGATTGTCTTGGAAATAAGGATTTTCGAGCCTTCTAAAGCTTAGAGCCGGTACTTTAAACAACATAATATACATCTCCTATTCTTTGAAATAAGGTTTAGCTATACAAGAGAATATCTACATGTAAGCATATTTGAATTATAGGATTTTGATTAGTTTTTGTCAAAACAAAGCCCTTCCACGTTTAGAAGGGTCTTCTTATCAAATGAATGAATTATTATGAAGGAAATTGTAAGCAAACCTATAAAGGAAATGTTAACGAAAACAGATAAAGTGAAGCAAAGCGGCTACATTTATTATAACATGAATCCCCATCAATTATTTACGTAAACCTAATATATCAATAGTTAACTTAGACAAAGGCTTGTTCAACAAATCTTTTTCATTTCCCATAACTCCAAATAAAAAAAGATTAAATTCTTCCTCCGATAGTCTAGTGTTTAATAATTGTTCAGTCATTTCTTTATAAGCAGAGGAATATGCTTTTCTTTTGTACAAGAGTTCTTGTACAAAATCTTTATGAGATTGATATACTTCTTCTAATCTAAACATCTCTATATGCCCTTGAAGTTCATCATTATTTGCATGAGCATTATCTACTTCCAACACTAAATCAAAATCACTATTGTTTCCAATTAAAGAATTAATATTAGATATAGAGGTTGGTTTAACTTTAAAGGTAACTCGATCTTCAAAACCCATTTCATATAAATATAAAATTTTAAGCTTTTTAGCTCTTTTAAACCTGCTATTACATATAGAACATGCAGGAATAAAATTAAATAATGATAATGAATAGAGCTGGAATGCAACTTTCGGATAGAAATGATCAAGATCACTTGTTGAACGGAGTTTTTCACCATTCTTATTATAGGTAGTTATGTATTGTCTATTGCAATATGGACAAACTCTAATTTCTAATCCGCATAACAAATTATGTCTTATATCCTCTGTCATAAAACTATAATCTATAAATTCTTTAATTGCTTTGTGGAATTGTTCCAGTTTTTTTGTAATATGATTAGTTAATTTTTTATATTTTATCCAGTTTTTTTTATACTCTGAATACCCCGAGTCAAGAATATCTAACTCAATCCATGGATTTTTTAAATTTTGAACTTTCTCTTCTCTTAACTGTGGTAGCCCCCCTTTTTTAATTCCTTTTTGCTTTGCATGCCATCTTAAAAAATTATCATCATAAAAAGCTAATGCAGCTGTTTTAAAATAATAATCTAATTGAGGATATACTCTTTTTGCTCTTTGAGAAAAAGGATCAATTAAAATTATTTTTACAAACTCTATATCTAACTCTCCTTTATTATTTTCAAAAAAATTTACAACAGGCTCATTTGTAAAAGGGTTCATAACATTTTTTTCTTTTAAAATATTATACTTTTGTTGAATTATCGGCATTATTTGTGAAATATATATTTGTGATAATTCAACAAGTTTCTGCGGATTAATTTTAATCATTTTTACTCCCCTTTAGTCGTAATAACTCTTCTTCTAGCTCTCTAATACGTGCGTTTTTTTCATCATCCGACATTATCTCTCTTATCCTTTGCTTAAGAATTGCATTTAATTTATTATGAATAAGGTCATCATCAATTATATTTATTAATGACTGAAGTTTTTTTATGTTTTCTCCATCATACTTGTTCATTTCATTTAATTTCATTAAAATTCTATTAATCTCATTTGTTGCAAATTCACCTATTGATGAATTTAAAAAGAAGTCATCTTTTATAATGTCATACAAATTACTTCCAAATCCAAAATTCGCCTTTTCAGTAATACGTGAGTAAATTCCATCTTCTTCAACTAGTTTTATACATGTAATATTATTTTTAGGAACATCAGAAACAATAAATGGAGAATGTGTACTAATAATAATCTGATATTTGACATGATGATTTTTATTTATTTGATTCAAAAATGTAGTTAAGTAATAAATATATTTTCTCGCCCATTCTGGATGGAAATTTTCTTCAGGTTCATCTAAACATATAATTACATTTCCAACAATTGCATCATCAAATGCTGTTATTGCTTTATATAGAGAGGAGAAATGAATAATAAAAGTCATTTCTCCTTTACTCATATTCTCATAATAAACATTAATAACATTTTGCAAATCATTTTTTCTTTCTTCTCCTCCAGATGCATAAAAATCATACACTGTCAATATCCGCTCCACTTCCTCATCTAAATCACCACTAATTGGGATTTCTATTTGGTTTGGGGAGATAAAATATTCATTCCGCATGCGTTGTATATAACCAATAAAATCAATTAATGCTTTTGCATAGTATGTTTTTTCATTACCGTGGTACTTTTCTGAAATAGCATCACATACCAGATTTAATACTAAAAATAAGTACTCTAATAACTTTTCAAATGATTGCTTCTCTGGTAAACCATTAAATTCTATTGAATCTATTAATTCTTTTAAAACAATAGCCTTATGCCGATTTTTCCTATCCACATCAATTTGATTAATCCAACTTTTTACAATAAAACTTTCTAATAAAGTTATAATAAATTTTTCTTTTGTACTAAAAGAATAATATGCCGATTTATAATCTGAAGCCAAAGGCCTATTTTCAGTTATTTGAGGAGTTAAGGGTGTTTCTCCTTGATAGAGTAAATTGAAATTTTTCATTTCCCTTTTAGAAATACCTGTTTCTATATAAAAATCTTCTTTATCTAATATGCAAACTACATTTTGAGCGGTAAATCGCTCTTTCTCCATCATTTCATATTCTTTAGTTAAAAAATGATATATATTACTAGTGCTTGCCGGTGGAATTCTAATTCTGTGAAACCCCATATAATCATCACTGCTTCTACTACGTTTTTTATTTTTAACCCTAAATTCTTCCTTAAAACTACCACCATACATAATTAATAAAGTCTTATCAAAAGAGACTTCATTATTTTTTTGCAAGTTGCGTTTCTCTATTGTAATTGAGTGTTTACAATGTAATTTTTTCTCATCAAAATCATAGCTACAAACAAAGGAGTATTCATACTTAATTTCTTGATTATCATTAAATAGTAAATTAGGCTCTGCTCCTTCTACAATAAATTTATTTTTTTCTACATGATATATTGCAAACCATTCAGAAAAACATTCTGCACGAGGATCATGCACCCCTTTTCTATATCTATTGAATAGTAGCCTACGATTTATATTAGTCTCTGCAATTAAATCTAATACTGTCGATTTACCTGCTCCATTTTTCCCCACAATTAAATCAATGGAATTGATTCTTTCCCCCCACAATTCAAAGCTTTTGGGTTCGTTTTTTTCTATAAGTAACTCCTTTGTTTTCGAATCATAACTTACTATAAATTCATCTGTAAAATTAAAATCTAAATTATTAAGTGAACGATTTATATCTTTTATATATAAATAAACAAGTTTTGCATTCATGTAATTCTTTCCTCTCGATTTACTAATAAAAAACAATGCACTAATATAAAGAATAAAAATTTTATATATGCTCTTTTTTATATTAAATCATTTGACAATCAAATAAACAGTTTTACTTCTTCCTTTGAACTTTGTTTTAATTACAATTTTCCGAGTATAAGTATTGAAAGGAGTATCTCATTTTTTGAGAATACCCCTATTGCCATGTCTTAATCATTAAAACAGAGCACCTCTTGCTCTTACTAAATATATACAGCGACTCATTAACTATATATATTAATAAATCATTATATTTTAATATAAAACATTAATAAACAATTCAATTACTTAGATACTTTTTTGATTGAAATACTACTTTTTCTTGTAAATTTCACATAGCTTAGAATACAATATTAATTGTACATTAACAAAATCGTTATAATAAGTTTTATCACTATCTTTTAATGCAAAATGTTTGTTAATACTATACTGAAAAATTTCAATATAAATTTTAAAAAGCAGTATTAAATAATAAAGCCCTTCTTTAGATTTTTTACTAGAACGTTCTAAGATTTTAAGCTCTTTATCTTCTAAAAACAAATATTTAGCAATCGTTTTCGGAGCAAGATGAGCTTCTTTCGATAGGTCATCATATAATTTACCATATTTTTCATTATTTTTTTCTTTTAAATATTTAGTATTACTGGATGTTTTATTTTTTATTATATTTTCTTCAGATTTTTCACCAATAACAAAACATGCCCAACATAACTGCTCATAAATAAGTCTATAAACAGTGATAACTTCTACAAAATAACCGTACCTTATTAAACTAACAGCACTGTTGAAACTTTGCTTTAACCTAATTAATGATGAAAAAAATAAAGTTTCGCCTTGTGTAATACTTTCAGGTTTATTACTCACCAACTTTTGATATAATTCCTTCATAATGCATGTAGTTAGCTCTACAGATCTAGTAATTGCAATAATTATATTGTCATGATTAGATATATTTTTTCATCTGAGTAATTATCAATATTTAAATCGGCTACAATTTCTTCAAAGTCTGTTTCCGGTTTTATATTCTTGAATATTGCAGCTGCCATATATCGTCTTAATTCTGGTGAAGCATTAATCGGTAATCCATAAAGAATACCTTCTAATAAATAAGGTTCAATATCAGCAATAGTCTCTCTACCACTGTATTTCCCCTTAATTAAATCATCTAGAAAATCGCTTTTCATTTCACTATTCCTCACTTATTCATTCTAAAATAACCTCATTACGCTATATATATTTATAATATAATTTTTAAATTAAAATTCCTTATTTATCGTCACTTGTGATACGAATCACCATGTTATATCAAACATTTTTTATAGTTATAGAGCTAATTTCAAAGGGTATTTCTCCAAAATTGTCTCTTTAAAGTAATGTAGGTCCTATTCCAAAAAGATGTGATTTTATATACTCTATATCGCTTTGAAAATTATTATCTTCAATAATCTGGTTTATATAGTCATTTTTTATTTTGCTACCATCAGCAGCTCTTTGAAGCTCTTTGTTATCAATAAAAGCCTTTTGAAAATATTTTTTAATACATTCTTCAATATCTGTATGCAAAATATCACGACATTGAGCAATTCCTTCAAGTTCCGCTATAGCCTTTTTTCTTATTTCATCTCGAAAATCTTTTAGCTCAGCCGTCATATTCATATCATATCTTTCTTTAATTTCAAATAACGATAAGAAATTCTCAATTTTTTTGTTCATTAAACTCGAATTGTCTTCATTCATCTTGACCTCAATTTTAAATTGATCTAAATTACTATCGTCTACCTGAAATGTAAAGTGATTTGCAACTTCATCATAATAAGGATGAGCTATGGGGGTCTTAATATTCTCCCCTTTAATATTCTCATTACACCCTTTACATGAAACAATTAAGTTATCTGGGAATATGGATAAAATCGGAAACTTAGATTTTGGTAAAAAATGATCCACAGATACTAAATCTCTATTAATCTTATTCATATCACAATATGGACAAACCTTATATAGCGACATACTAGCTCTAAAATCTGCAAGAGAGCTCGAAGTTTGAAAGAATTCTCTATTAAAAGTTTTATAATCCAATAAACCTTCGTAAAGAAATATGAAAACTTTTTTAATTTCTATATTTAACTCATTGGTCAACTCACTGTTTCCTTCCCACTTCCCATCAAGAATAGATTTATATCGTCTTACAAACGCTCCGTATTCTTTCCATAAATCCACAGGCGAACCCTTTAGTTTGTAAATGTTCCCCAGAAAATTCCCCCTATTGATGAAAGCATTAAAATTAGGATTTATTTGTATTAAACTTGCCGATAAATCTTCTTTACTAAAATCAATATTTTCTCTTATAGATTTTCTTAATGCCTTTAAAAGATTACACATAAAAGTATGACACGGTTTAAGATAATCTAAATTGTTTTCTACTTTAAACATATTTATTCATTTCGCTTTCTATCTGTATAATATTTTTTTATTTTTAAAAACAAATCAAACTTTGTTGGGCTATCTCCTAGTTGATCATAGAGCCTTACAACCGTTTCTAAATCATCCTTTTCAATACCCTCCAAAATTTTACTTTCATAATTTTTTAAAACTAATCCTCTATTTGTGTCAACCTGAAATATCCTTTTCAAAACTTCTTCATATTCAAGCCCTATTGTTTCTTCATAAATCTCAGACTGTTGAATCATGTGCCCCTCTTTTTTCAACATAACTATACTTTCTTTTGGAATATCTGATACTATTAACGGGGCATGTGTCGCAATAATTACATGGCAATTCACTTTACCAATAATACTCTTTAAAATTGCAATATAATTCCTTATCCATTTTGGATGTAGGTGCGTTTCAGGTTCATCAATCAAAATTATCGAGTTCTCAGTGACTGAATCCGCTAGCTCAACAAGTCTTAAAAACAAACTTAATTCTCCAGAACTCCAAAAAGATAGAGGTATCAAATCAATTGTGTCCGTCGCTTCAAACCATATATCATTAAAGATATATTTATCAAATTTATCTAGTATAAGGATGTCCCTTTCAAATTGATTTAACCCACCGAAATAATAAGATAATTCTGACTCAGATACAAGTCTTTGAGTTTTACTTTTATAATTTGTATCTCTTCTTTGATTGTATTTCTTTGAAAACATCTGCATCTTCAAAAGTATATAGATGTACTCTAAATATACTCTTTCTAAATCAAAAAATGAAAATTTTGACCGAAACCTAGAACGACTATTTACTCTATTTAATTCTTCTCTTTTATAATGTTTAAACCTTTCCATATAATCAGTTAACGTTTTCCTGGACCTATTATCATTTAGAATATTCAATTCATATTCGTACTCTAAAATCAAATTAGTTAAATCTTCATTTGAACCTTTATCTATTAATATATCCTCTAATATATCATCAAATCTCCCGTTAAATAAATTCCTAATAAAAACAGTTACAGTCTCAGGCGAAGTTGTCACTTGGTTAAATTCTAAAAAATAGCCATTAGATCTATAACCAATATATTCTACAATTTCATTCATCTTATTAATATTGCGTATATTTTCTAAAACATACTTTCCAATTATATATTTTAATTTACTTATCCCCATCTCCGAATAAATTATAGGGCATAAAGAATACTTAGATTCTTTCGCCCGCATGTATACTCTTTCAACTGGTGTAAATGATGAAATAATTAATTTAGATGGTAATTCTACACTAGTATTCACAGTATTCAATGTGTAATTAATCCCATTTACCTGATATTCTATAGAGTAATCTAACATTTTTTTCTTCTCGCTAGAATTGGATAAAACGTTTGCGATCGCTTGCAATATTGTAGTTTTTGCAGTTCCATTTTCTCCTATTAATACGGATAAATTAAAATTTGCATCATCAAATTTATTAATATCCCGCTGAAATTCAAGAGAGAAATCATTAAGTTTTTTATATTTTCCAATTCTTATAGTTTTTATAAACATGACACACACTCACTTTCAATTAAATTATATATGCAGGTGAAAATTTTAATATATACTAATTCTTCAACAAACCCACCATTAATTTAAGCTCTTTCATAACAATCAATTTTATAGACAAACACAATTTAGACAACACACTATTTTTACATATATTTAAATATTTAAACCTTCCTCAAGTCTATTACAACATATTTAAAATCTCTACCGTTCCCTAAAGTGATTGATTCATCATTTATCACTTTATATACAATTAATTGGTTCTCGTTATTTTTTTACAATCCGTTCATATGAAGAATCTTATAGAGCTCTTGACTTGTCTTATTTTTACTTTCTAGTGACACACCATACACTCGCAATTTTTTCTCTTTATCAGCATGTAAATACCAAGACTGAACGTATTCATGGTTATCTATTTCAAATTCTAATTGCTTTGGATACAACAAAATTGCTGTTTTGGCACGTTCATATCTCGTTAAGTATGCGTACATTTGGAATAAATCTTCCCGCTTTACTCCTGAACGATTTCCACTCGTTAATGTTTTCCACTTTGTATCAATAATAATTTGTGTATTACCGTTATCAACAACAATATCTGGTTTTAGCTGAAAAATATCATTACCATTGTGTTCATTTACAAGTAATTTATATTCTTTATGCTGCTCGTATAGAGCATGCTTAGTTACTTGTTTTACTAAAGCTGTTATGTATTTTTCAAATAAATCATTCATCTCAAAGAGAAATGAAAATGAGTTATTATTTTTCACGCTAAAACTCGCTGTAACATTCATTAGAAACTGTTTCGCTAACAATAAAGGTGTTTCAAACCTTTTATTTATTCGATCTAAGTTTATACTCCTTAACTGTTTTTTAGAGAATGCCCTTGCCTGTACCCCATCTAACATATGATCTATTTGCTTTAGGAGTTTTTGAGTCTCTATATCTTTAATATTTTTCAATAGTAATTGGTTAGCAGCTACAAATACTTGGTTAATCTCGTGATTAATAGTTCTTTCTTCATATTCACAATATGCCATATACTTCTTATTTCGGCTCAAGTTTTCATTAATATGCTTTTGAATAATAAGAGAACCTTTTAACATCATTAAATTATTCTCTACTTGCTGATACTCCATCATAATACCTTTGCTCAGTTCTTTAAATAAATGGGATGCATAAATTCGTCCAAAGATTTCAAGTAAAGATCCATCTATTAATTGTAACTGGGATAAAGTCGAAGTCTTAACATTCAAATAGCCGCAATCATTTAGCATCCCAATTAACACCTTACGCATTTGATTAAAATCATTATGTAATGCTACCTTGGGTAAGATTTCTATAGAAAACGTTGAACATTGAATACACCCAACATAATTTATAAACTTAATACTCTTATTTCCCCAGCTTATATACTCACTTTTAAGCTTTTGGATTTCAATAAACTTAGCCAGTTCATCTGCTTGTGATGGTGTAATTGTCTTGTCATCCCCTGCATTCTCATTAATCTCTATAACGTCATGACATTCCGTTAATACAATGTTCTTCATTAACTATTTTGCCCTTTATAAATATTCATCAATGCCTGCTTATTTGGCTGAGAAACAATTGAATATTTAACTTGCTCTTCCAAGTAATGATTATTTAACCCGGTAAAAATATCTGCTGGCTTTATTTTTTCTTTTTTCAAGAAATAACTAGAACTATCGTCACTGGCTGCTCCACCTAAGATCATCTCGATCTTTTCCCAATCATCATAAAAATACTCTTGTAATAAAGGAATAACCTTTTTCTTCATAATATTTATTAATTCTGTTTCTGATAAATCATTACACAGGAAGAAAGCATGTCCAATTGTGTGATCTCTATCATATAAATACTCTATTCTTTGATTAATGGCATGCACTAGTTTTTTTACATTTATGCCATCAATATCTTCTGGTAATAGAGAGACATTCGGTACCATTTCAATAAACTCAAAACGTCTTCTAAGAGCTGTATCCATCAATGTAATAGAACGGTCTGCTGTATTCATTGTCCCAATTAAATACAAATTCGAAGGTACTCCAAACTTTTTGCGAGAATACGGTAACTTTACAAATATCTCATTTTTCTTTCCTATTCTTTTATCATCTTCTATTAATGTAATAAGCTCACCAAAAATACGTGAAATATTGCCCCTATTAATTTCATCCATAATTAATACATAGCTTTTCATCTTCTTTTCTTGAGCGATTTCAACTGTACTAATAAGTTCTTGAAGTGTCTCTAAATTCAAATTCTCTTTACGAATATTATAAAGGGATTGCATAGTAAACTCCCCATTAATCAAAATCTCTTCAACAGGAACTAACTTACCTTTATATAGCCACTCTACTGATCTAAAGTGGTGATAGCGTATTCCTGTCTTCTCTTTGTATTCATATTCTCCTGTAATACGTCCAACTGCACGAATATATGAATTCCCATATGATATTACAACAATATCACCAATTTCTACCGAGTGTTTAAAACGATTAATATTATTTAAAACTGTAGATTTTTTATCTTTCCCTTTATAATCTTTTTCAACTAATTCTTTGATATCATCTTTTGTGTTACATTTTGAAAAATTTAAATCATCTCCAAAACCAATTGAAACTAATTTATTATCAATACAAAATTTATAAATATCAGTATCAAGGTCTTTTTTACCTAAAGACATTTTGTAAAAGTTTATTTCCTCTTCATCAAACTCATAAGCCGGGTTAATAATTTTATTACTATCCATTGCTTCTTTACAAATATCTAGAAATATACCATTAGTTGGCCTAAAGTTTCCCTCTGCGTCACTACGTAAGCCTTCTACAAAATCCTCATATGAATATGATTGATGGAATGTACAAAATTGAATTTGCTTCTCCTCAGTATATCGCTGGTATGCATCCATCCACTCTTTACGATCAGCATTATTTTCTATTAACTGCTGATGTAACTCTGGATCAACTATTTCCAACGCTTTTCGGACAACTGAATAAGTTTTTCCGGTTCCGGGCGGACCATACAAAATTTGATTTTTAGGTAAATTCATATGTACCACATCCTTTTGATTTTCTGTGTTATTAGAATTAAAACCAATTTTCTTCTTTATATCTGTAAGTAAACTATCACTATTATCTTCTTTTACAATTAGTCTTGTACTTACACCTTCTTGAAGTTTTCCATCTAGCTCCTGAAAAATCCCTTCTTCTATTTCAACTTTAACAAATTCTTTAGCACGCCATGTTCTCAAGTTTTCAATGAGTTTCTTTCCATTTAACCCAGCTTTATTACACTCTTCTACAATTTTATGTACTGACTGTTTACTAGGCATTTCCCGATAAGTTAGTCGCTCACTGACACCAGCTTCCTTATATGACAAATCTACGAACATATTATCCAACCTAAAAACACTTTCTGAATTATCATTTTTAATAAAAATAGTACCTTTTTTAATAAAGGCTCTTTGAAAGTGAATCTCATCATGATCTAATAAACGCTTAATTATCTTTCCCATTTCAATAGCTTGCTCTAACTCTATTTTATTTTCGGTAGAAAATTCCTTCCCCATATATGTATCTAATTGTTTCATCTCTTTGAGGAATTCAAAAGGAAGCATAAATGATTTATCCATAGTATTACGACCATGTGTATATCGATACCCCATAACAGGTCGGTTATATACCTCTTTTATAATTCCTTTATGCGTAATCATTGGTGCTCCTGTAATCTTTCCCTTTAATATGGGGTCTTTTATATCATTTTTAACCTTTGTCCCTACAACAATATAAACTGCATCCCCAATATTTTCTTCCATTTGTTCATATTCATTACCTTTTTGTTGATACTTCGTCTTTTTTGCAAGCGCTCGGGGCCAATAAAAAGTACCTGCCTTTATAAATGCTTCAAATTCTTCGACTGTGTTAGAAAAAAAGGAAAATACTCTTTCCACTTAAACCTCTCCCTATTGCTTATATTTCCAAAATATATAATAACATTTATTCCTAATATATTAATACAATTAACAAAAAGTATGCTTCCCCCTAGACCTTTTTATTAACAATTTAAAAAGGAGATTAATAGCAATAAACCATTTACATTCAATCTTATTATGATGGTTATCTTATATTAAAGAATGAATACAACTAACCATCGCTAAGAGAAGGTACTAATTTAATATCTTTCCAAGAACCATTGGTTATTTATATAATGTATTTAACAAATACAAATAAAGGATTGTAGTTATGAGTAAACCAGAAAAAATAATTGAAGCATGGTGGAACTTGGAAACATTAACACCAGGACAAATTCAAACGAAATATTTAAAAGAGCCTATAGCAAAAAAATATCTAAAAAAAGAATGTTATGTAAAAAAGTTTTCACTATTCAAAGATGCGGAAACGATAGAGTTCCCACAAATTTGGCAGCAACTTGAATTAAAATCAGAGCAAATTCAGAAACGCTTTGGTTTTTATGGCAATGTATATTACGAACATGAATTAACTCAGTATCAACGCTATTTACACAAAGTGAAAGAAGAGATTATTAATCCCTCTTTTACAATCTGTTTTAGCTATTATGTAGAATTTGATAAAGATGGTAAATACATTGATGAATCACTTTTCATCCCCTATTTACAGCTCTATATTAAACTAATGGAAGAGCATGGTGGATTACAGGATGTAGACTTTATGCAATTGTATAATGAACATAAATACCTTTTAAATACACAAGCAAATGCAATTAATGGTGGTCTCTTCAATGATCAATGGTTGGATGAATTTAACAAACAGTTCAAACAATTTTTTGGAATTTTACCACGTGCAGAAATTTATGTATTAGAGTGTATCTTAAAACAAGAGCAAGATGAAGAAAGTATGAAATTTAATAGCTTCTTTACAGAGGACTTACTGTACGCGAAAAATGATTTAAACGATACACTAGCAACATTTCTAACACCAGCAGCAAACCGGCAAGATATTAATGAAAACCGTGAATACATCGAATATATTCTACATCCAGATCGCCTTCCCTTAGGAAGATGGCCTTCGCCAATTAAGCATCGATTATCATTAATGCAACAGGTAGCTGTAAATGAATTTTTTGTATCAAATACTCCTGTCAGCTCGGTAAATGGTCCACCAGGAACAGGAAAAACAACACTGTTACAAGATATATTTGCAGAAATTGTTGTAAAGAAAGCAGATGCAATGACTCGATTTAGAGACAACGTTAATGACATGATAAAGAAAACGAGCCTTAAAGAAAAAATTCCGCATCTATTTAAAGAAAATGAAGAAGTAGAGCGTTTTATTTATGAAATTGCACCATCCATTACAAAACATGCAATAGTCGTTGCATCAAGTAATAATGGCGCAGTTGAAAATATTTCAAAAGAATTACCTCAACAAAAGAAAGTTGATGGATGCTTTTTAGAAGAATTAATGACTTATCAATACGCCCCAAAAACAGCCAAAAAAATGATTAGTCAGGATAGCTGGGGACTATTTTCAGTAGCACTTGGTAACAGTTCTAATATTAAAAAAGCAGCACAACAATTACTAAATCGTAAATTCAGTGTAATGACTGAATGGAATAAATCAAAAGCAGCACGTGATGAAGCAAAAGAAAATTGGAAAACAATTTGTGATGAATTCATTCAATTAAAAAATGAGGTAGAAGCAGAAAAATATGCCATCTTACAAATGATGGCAGGACGTAAAGAAGCAGATGAAACACTACTACAGTCGACAGATGACTTTTGGACCGCTTCAAATTACGAAAAACGTCAGCAAAGTATATTATTTCAAACAGATAATTTAAACATTAAGCGCTCAAAATTATTTATAAAGGCAATTCATGTATTAAATCACTTTATTCTCATTCATGGTGAAAAATTACGTGCGGCATTATCTATATTAGAAAAGAGAAACACATTAGATTTAAACCAAAAAGAATCAATTGAAAAGCTCCATATAATGTGGCATACTGTCCACTGTTTCTTCCCTGTTGTGAGTACAACTTTTGCAAGCTTTGCATCTATGTATCGCGGAATTAATAAAGACTTTATACCCTATTTAATGATTGATGAAGCTGGTCAAGCTGTACCCTCACAAGCAGTCGGAGCTTTATGGCGCTCTCAGAAAGTAATGGTTGTAGGTGATCCACTGCAAATCGAGCCTGTGGTTACAACAGACAATACGATGTTAGAAGATCTACGTAAAATTTATAAGCTTAAGGAAGACATATTAGGTATCAAGTGTTCTGTTCAATCTGTAGCAGATCGCAGCAATCATAAAGGTTCTTTTGTCCAAGATAATCGATGGATTGGTATGCCCCTTTGGGTACATCGTCGCTGCTTAGAGCCTATGTTTTCAATGGCTAATGAATTAGCTTACGGTGGAAAAATGGTATTAGGAAACGAAGGAATAGGAAAAAGTGAGTGGTATGATGTTAAAGGGAAGGTTAGTACTCAGCAATTTGTTAAAGAACAAGCAGTAGAGCTGGAACAAAAATTAGAAGTGTATTGGAAACAAAGAATTCAATACCAGCTATTAATGAAAATGTGGGAACTTGCTGGAAACGAACCAGCAATGGTATTAAAAGAATTGTTTTATGAACACTTTATGGCACAGCCAGAAACTTCAACAGAGCTAGACGTACTATCTCTCCAAGAATTATTCAAACAATTTATTTCGTACAGCCCACAGCTACGCTTAGAGGAATTTGAAAACCTTTTAACATTAATTGCAGATGAAAAATTAAAACCACCTTCCATCTACATTATTACGCCTTTTACGGCTGTTAAAAACGAAACAATAAAATTCTTAAAAAGAAAAGACAATTGTTGGACGCTACTACTAAACACATTAAAACGAGAATTACGTCATGATGGTATTGATGAAGCTGCCGAAGCATATCGAAAACTATTAATAAATATTGCACAACAAGAAAATGATTGGTATAAAGATTGGGTCAGTGACAATATTGGAACCGTTCATACATTTCAAGGGAAAGAAGCAGAAGTGGTTTTCTTCATTACAGGTACAGATTATACGAAGAAAACCGCTGCAGAATGGGCGTGTAAGGAACCCAATATTTTAAATGTTGCAATCACACGCGCTAAGAAAGAATTTTATATAATTGGAGACCTCCAATTATTAAAAGAATATCCAAATTATCAGATCATATTAAATAACCAATTAAATACGTAAACATTCAATATATGAACACACATGCCGAATAAAATACATTTCATATTACTTGAAATAGTAATATGAATAAATAATTCTCTAAAATCAAAAAGATTTAATTCAAAACTAAACTTACAAATAACAATAAAGGATACGAACAAAGTAATCTGTACCCTTTGTAAAGGACATTTTGAAAAAAGTTAGGCAACATCAAGAAGATGATTTCTGTATCCAACAGGAGTCATCTTTTTTAAATTCCATTGATATCTATAGTGATTATAGTACGTCATATATTTCTTAATCTCTTGTTTCAACTCAGTAAAAGACTCGCAAGGTTTTATATGTGCTTCATCTTTCAGATGACCAAAAAATGATTCTTGTGGAGCGTTATCCCAACAGTTCCCTCTTCTTGACATAGATTGTCCGAGCTTTAGCTTTTTGACTAATTTTTGGTAGGTAGGGCTTGTGTAGTGGGCTCCTTGATCTGAATGAATATATGCGCCTTCAGTCAATGGAATCCTCTTATTCCGTTGTAGTTTATGAAGAGTTGTTGTTACGAGGTCTAATGTCATCTGTTCTGAAACATGGTAAGCTAAAATTTCATTGGTTGAGCCATCTAAAATTGTAGATAGATAAGCTCTTTTATTCTTACCGTAAATTAAATAAGTGATATCTGTAAGAAGCGTTTTTCCTGGGATATTTTGTTTGAATTCTCGATTTAATTGATTCCGCACTACTCGATGTTCTTTTGAAGCTTTCAGCATTCTTTTATAAGGATTTGCTTTCCGAATCGGACAGACAATCTCATATTTTTTCATGATTCTACGGATACGCTTTAAATTGTAGACAACTTGAAACTGACCCGCCAATGTCATCTTTATCTGACGAGCCCCCTTCTTTCTATTTCTAAATCGAAGTGCTTTTAATATGGTTTTCTTCAAGATTTCATCTCGATCACTCTTTTGTTTCCGTTGTTCTTGAGCTGAAATTGAAAAGTAATTATAGTATCCCGAACGGGATACACCAGCTACTTTACACAAATAACTGACCATATTCCTTAAGTTGTATTTCATGATGACAGAACGAATCAAGATGAATTTCTGACTAGGTGGTAGTGTTATTTCCTTTTCATCCTCCCTTCCATAAGTTTGATTTTTTTTAGCAATTCGTTTTCCGCCTTTAGTAAGTTTCGTTCGGCTTCTAAACGGGCATACTTTTCTTCTAACGTAAGCTCTCTCTCAAGAGTTCTTCCAGCGTTTTCGATACGTGTATCCCTTAAACCCAAAACACCATTTTTTCTATAAGCAGCACGCCATCTACTTCCCGATGACATAACCCGTTTCATTCCAATCATATCTATATCAAAACCACATTCTTCAAAAATATTTCGAGGTAGCTTTCCTTTTTCATTTTCCTCAATAAAAATATGCTTAAATTCCTCTGTATAAGTGATACTTTTCTGACTTACAGATTTTACGTATAAGTTATTTGATAGAATTTGAATTTCTCTTTCTGTAAATAGCTTTTTTGTCATTTTCAACATTCTCCGATCCCAATTTTCCTTTTATTATACAAGAAATACCCTATAGAATAGACTTTTTTCAAGTGTCTATTCTATAGGGGACATTTTAAAATTCGTATCCTTTATTATTTCAGAAACTGATAAGACTTTTAAAAAGCTTTTTGAGATATTAGATACAATTTAGAAATTTATCTCTTTACGTTCCCTCTTCTCTTTTTACATTAACCTACAATAAAAAATTATGCTACCAACTGATCTTGTCTTGGGTTATATACCTAGTCCCAGGGTAACAATTTAAACTATTTATAACACATTAAGTCTTCAATAAAGTATATCTTTTTCCCTTCCTTGTATTTTCCGCCCACAAATTATAGAACATAATCCTTTTAATATGTGTTATTTTTTAATAATATCTATATCATTTACTTTTTTAAACTCAATAACTGCGGTTTCTATGTTGGCACTGTACTGATTAAGGTACTCATGTGCCTTATTTAGAGCTTCAGGGTCGTTTGTTTCTTTAAACAAATTAATAGCTTTTGCTGCTAATACAAGGTAACGCGTAGCTATTTCCAAATCTGTATGGGCGGAATTGTATTCATCAGGTATTTTCATCTTTTTGATTTCTCTTTGTGATTCTTCTAGATTTTTTACAGTGTCCTGAATATTAAGTATATCTGTTAATATAGTATTTACTTCTTCTTTCGAATACACTACATTACCCTTTTCATAGTAGTTAAAGGAGTTTTCAATAGCTTTTTGAAATTGTATAGCATCATGTTGGAAGCCTTCAACATTAGATACAATTTGTTCTTCATACGATTCTTTTGATATAGGTACGCAACCTTTAGTTAGCCAAATTAATACAAAAATACAAATTACACTTCCAAACATTTGTGAGATAGTAGCGTCTCCGTTACGAATCCCTGATATTATAACCCATACAAAAACAAGTATTAGCAGAATACCGACAATTAGTCCTAAATTCAATTTGAATTACCACCCTTTTGAAATGAATTTTGTTAAAATTATATATTTATATATAATTTTATTATAATTAAAAAAAATAGATAGTTCAATGTTCTTACTAAACATAGTTTGTAACGACTCTCAATTCAACGCAAGGGGAGTATTATACGGAGAATATTTTGGAAATGGCATCAACCCGCTGAGAAATTAAAGCTACGGTTCTTGTAGGAATTGAATACTTTGAACGAGAAGATTTATATGAGTATATCTATGAATGCTGTAATGCTTTAGCAGAAAAGATTTTTGAACAAGGCTAGCATGCCAAAGCAGGTACATACTTCTATAAAGCAATTCAAGCTAAGAAAAAAGCCGATGCGAAAGAAGCTTTAAAATGAAAAAGCTAATTAAAGTAATGAGTATTGCTACTGCTTTAATGTTTACATTGGGAATTACATCTCAAACAGATAGTCACGTAGTAAAAGTCGTTCAAAGTATGATGGCAGACGGAGACCATGGTGGTTGATGTCCTTTGACCCGGAATTCAGTCCCGGGTCTTTTTTTATTGAAACAAGATATAAATCGTCAGTTTTAACTATATAGTTGAGAAGGAATGCTTATAAAAAGAAGTAAGTATTATCTACATAAGAGGCGGAGTTTATAACCAAAAGATTCATGTCACTCATTCTGGTGCCTCAGGAGCACCCATTACTTTTCAAAACTTCCAGAATAAAAAGGTCATTTTCGATGATTCTAAAGTCAAAATAGATAATAATAGGTTTATTTACAATAGAAGATAAAAATTATATTCAAGTAAATCGATTAGAGTTTTACAATCTAAAATCAACTAAAGTTAACGAAACCCCTATTAATATTAGAAATAATTATATCAATACCATTGAAACAACTTTAAAGAATGGAAACACATATGATATCGCTATCTATGGTACTTCATCTAGTGCAAAAATAATTTAAGTCATAGTTTCATTGATATTTGTAAATAACGAATTTATAGCATCTGTAGCTCAAGACAAAAATGTTAAAGGGATCTTTAACATTTTTAATTAAATGAACAAAGTTTTATCATTAGGAGTTGCAATTAAAGATTTACCCGGACCAATTGTGGGTTTATTACATAAATAATTACAACCTTTTAATCTTATAGAAGCTTTATCTCACGAAAAAATATAAATATAAAATAAAAAGCCCTCTATTGTAAGGGGCTTTTACACTTCAAATAGGTTTTCCTTCAAATAAAGAATAACAGTTAATACGTTTTGTTTCCATTATTTTTAATTAGATCCAATATCAACTAATAACTGATGATTTGTACGATCTACGAACAAAATATTTTCTCATAGAATACTTATCCCAATTACTAGTTATCTATTAAGAAATATAAAATACATCAATTAATTTTAACCTTGTCCAACAATTACTGTAATTGTATGATCTAATACACCATTTCTATAAACATATACTTTTGCTGTTGTGGAAAAATAAGTTGTTAATTTCCCAGTAGAAGAAACCTTTATCAAATCATTACTAGTGCGATAAGTCATTCCTGGCTCATGATAAGTAAGTTGATATCCACTAAAAAATGTTGGTAAAGTAACTGTGTAATCCCTAATGTTGAGAGTTTGTGTTAATTTTTTCTGGTCTTCCCTATTAAAATCAGTGGAAGCCTGTGAATCTGTGGTTCCGATACCTAAAATACTTAGAAAAGCAACCGACGTTACAAGAGCATAACGAAGTTTCATAATATTAACTCCTCCCTTTATAAATGATTTAAATAACAATAGGGATTTATTACCCTACTAGTAAGATAACATGAAATATATGTAAATAAAACCATTTGAATGGGAATTTTCTGTGAACATATATTTTATCAACAATTGTACATAAAAATTGATTATTGACTATCCTATAAAAAAAATTACCAACAATTTCTTAAGATATATTAATTTTATTTAATAACGCGCTCCTTCATCAGAATAAAAAAGTTTATCTTCTTTTATTAATTATTTGAAAATCTCATTAGGTATATTATATTGATCCAGAAAATCACTTTCTTGTACTTAACCTTCCCTATTCACCTTGTTGAATAGGGAGATTAATCTCTTTTAAAAATCTCGATCTTTTAGAAGGTTTCCCATTAATTGTTGCTGGGAATGTAATATATAGATTCTTCTTTGGACGAGTTACAGCAAATGGTGATAGGTAACCCTTTGAATTAATCTCCAAGTTTTCCCCCACCCCGCACCGTACGTGCGACTTTCATCGCATACGGCGCTCCATCTTCTTATTTATTCTTTACAACTGTTATATAAAAAGACTTGAGACCTTCCCTCCACCACTTATTATCATGGTTTCATTGGTACTACATCTCTACTGCCATCTCTACTCACAATCCTTTTTACCAGATTATTACTAGACGTTAGAGACTTCAAACGTTCCGATATTGCTAGGTAAATAACTATACTTAGGTTCTACCTTTACCCCGAATTCACGTTATTTAAACTAAAGCAACCCATTAGCTTTATCCATCAAAATCCGTACGATAATTTCTTTGGAGTGAATTTTTTTATTTTATACATTTCTATATAAAGCTTTTCGAGGTGTACATTCAGTAGTTCGTCATCAATTATGTTGAATACTAACCATATATAGCTCCCTGCCCGCATTACTTTCGCAGTAGTGTTTAACCTTTCCTCAGCATTATCTGTTAGGGCTACTCAATGCGTCTTCACCCAGCTTCATACAAAACCGTTACCAGTTATGCATGTGGGAGTATCAGCAGCCATCTTATCATAGGATTTTTTTAAAGGTATCCTACTGTGGTCTCACAATATCAGTTATCATTATAAAAATTTATAATGTGGTTTATCCCTCGTTAAGCGATTTCAAACCAACGTTTCGCACCATACATTAAGCGCCTTTCTTCTTCTATAGTAGTCGGTGGTTCAGCTTTCTCTATGGATTCCTGGATTATTTCTGGAGTAACTTTTGTGGCTTTTTTACTTGGTAATCCTTCATCATATAAGCCTATTAAAAATACATTTTTAAATGATAATCCTTTACTCTTATGTATAGTTAATAAATAAATTGCATTAAATGTACCTTTATGGTATTTATCTAACTTTTTCTTCATCTCTTCTTTTTTTTGGTTTAACTCATTATACCTCTTAACCATACCTTCCCATGAATGAAACTGTTCTGTTTCTTTTTCTATCCATTTTATTTCATCCTTTGTTAATTGGTTTCTAACGAGTGGAAATTCTAAGAAGGTTTTAATAGTATTTGCCATAGATACTGAATTATTATTTTTTAATCTTACTAACCCCTCAAAGTAATCAATAATTTCTTTTCTTCTATCCAAAGATTTATTTCCACAAATAAAATCAGCAATTTTTTGTGGATTTATATATGATGAACTATCTCCAATAAAGTTAACAACTTCTTGTTTTTTCTTGTAGAATGCATATGAAGTTTCTGAAATTATTTGGTTCCACCGAGTTAATTTATCACTATCTTCATTAGATATTAAAAAAGCTTTCCAATATCTATATGCCCTTTTAAATGCATCCAAGCTAAAAATACCCATTAAGTCTTCATTAGTTTCTATTACAAAAGGGATATTATTAACCTCCAGTTTATGGAGTAATGTTTTAATTTGGGAAGTAGAACGATATAAGATTACACTTTCTCTATAATCTGGGACAGCTTTATTTCCTGATAAACCAATATACTGAGATTGATCTATAATCCATTCAGCTTCTTCCTCTGGAGTAGGTAAACTTCGAATATAGCAATCACCCTCATTTTTATGAAAAGGTTTCATTGATTTTTTTATCCTATTGTTCTCATTAAATGCAATTACCCGATTCCCAGCTTGAACTATTTTTGAAGTAGAACGATAATTTGTCATAAGTTTAAGAGTTTGGGTTTCATACATTTGGTCGAAATCTTTTATGTATTTTGGCTCTGCGCCTCTAAAATAATAGATACTCTGGTCATCATCACCAACAATGATTAATTTAGCACCATCCTTTAAATCCGGTGGGCAAATAAGTTTAATGATATCCATTTGAAGAGGATTAGTATCTTGAAACTCATCAATGAATATATACTGAAATCTTTTTTGTACATATTCACGCGCTTGGATATCATCTTTTAAAACATGAAGCAAATTTAACATGTAATCGTCAAAAACTACAATTCTATTACTTTTTCGTTTATCATAAAATTCCCGCATCATCTTTTGAAATCTTTGACTTAATGTTTCATCACTTGTTGGTTCAAGTATATTAAAGTGCTTTTCTATATATTTCGTCATCATCTCTATAGAGAACCCCATATTCGTCCAATAACTTATTTTTTCAAATAAATTTTTCTCTCCAGCATTTTCATCTAATTTTTTTAGTTTATAATCTTTAATTAAGTCTTCTAATTCCGCCTTATACTTCTTCTCATCTGGATTATCTCCAATAATACCCATATGTTCTACATATGGAAATTGTTTTTTCAACTCATTATACAAGCGTATAAAAAAGCTATGAAAGGTGCCAACTGCTACTTTAGATTTTTCCTCTCCTAAGAAAAAATTCACCCTTTCTTTCATCTCTTCAGATGCCTTTTTCGTGAATGTAATCATGGCTATTTTTTCTTCAGGGACATTCTTCATCATTATTAAATAGGCAGTTTTCGCACAAATTGTCTGTGTTTTTCCACTACCAGCACCCGCAATAATTCTAAGGTTCTTCTCCATATCATATCTAATAGCCTCAATTTGCTCATTATTAAAATCATTATTATCATTTTTAGGCCTTAAAAAATCAAAAAATCCTTTATCTTCATCAAAATTAGTAAGAATATGTTGTTCTTTCCCTTCATCATACTCAAGTTCTCCATAAATACCTTGATAAAGATTCATAACATTTTCAGCATGCACTAATTCTTTTATTTTGGTATCAATAGAATCTTTAGCATGTTCAAGCTCTACTATTCTTCTATCTAATGTTTTATCTAGTATTTTCTTCTCTTCTTTTAACTTTTCATTACTCACATATAAATTTTTTAATGAATTATTTTTTTCCTTAAGTTCCCTTTCTAAAATTTTTATTTTTCCTTGGAATTGTTCTATCTCTTTTATTAACTTTTTTTTACCGAAAAGATTATCTAAGAAACTCATTATTCCCCTCCCCTTTCCTTTTAAATACAGTATCTTTTTATAAAATAATTCGCTATAACACACTAATTATCATACACTAATCAGGAAAATATATCCTTATTAGAAAGCCAATTCTTCATTCTAAATTAGAATGAAGGAGGAGTTTTTTATATTTTCAACTTACTCCAGAGAAAAAGAAATTACAAAGAATCATAAACGAAAAATTTGTGAAGCTTACTAACCTTTCATTTTTCTAATACTCTAAAGTGATAGATCGTTCGTACTAAACATTTTTTGAAGAACACTACATGCAATCATAAATTAGCAAATAGCAAGTATATGCTTTTGAAGATTCAACAATTTTAAGACAAGATTTTGTAGTCAAGAATATACTATAGATCAAAAAGAATTTTAAAACTTATCCAACTCACAAAAGAGGAGATTCAAAAATATATATTAACCATTATTTTCATGTATAATTAAGTTAAAATGCATAAATGAGAGGAAGGTTTTTATGGCTGATATAGTTAAAGATGCAGTTAAAGAGTCCATTGAAAAACTAACAATTAATCAATTACACTCTATAATTGACGTAATTGAAATTAAAGGCTATATTACTGATGAATGCACAACAAGAGATGGTTATGTTCCATTCACCAAAGTAATGATTAAACATGGTTCTACACTTTTAATTAAAAGATTGCAACAAGAAGTACGCTACGAATATCCTCTAAGTTCTACTGGATTTTACCACAATAACTACGGTGAAGTATTAGCTATATTTAGTTGTAAGTTTTTTAAAGACACCCTTGATTTCAAAAGGAGAGCACTCATTCCTTTTATTGAAAAAGCAATAATTAACATGTATTCATAAAAATCTGAAAGATATATTTATATTTTTTATTTCAATACATTTTTTATAAGATAGCGCCTTTTTACAAAATGATTATTTGAAATCCCCAATAATATCCTGTTACTTTTTCTATTACTTATAACAACATTTCTTCAATTTGTTCATATTCATTACCTTTTTGTCGATACTTTGTCTTTTTTGCAAGCGCTCGGGGCCAATAAAAAGTAACTAGCTGTATAAATGCTTCAAATTCTTCAATTGTATTAGAAAATATTCTTCCCACTTTAGCCTCTCCCTATTGCATATATTTCTAGATATACAGTAACATTTATTCCTAATATATTAATACGATTGAAAAACAAGAAACTGAAACCATTTATATTTGTCATGATCCTGAATAAAACTATATAGAATTCGGTGGAAATATTATTGGTGATGGTCACTTTCCTGATTCATTAAAAAATATTGTTAAAATATTAGAACTACTCCTACCAAAGTATTTTTTAACTAAATTAAAACCACCAAGAATTTCTTTGATGGTTTTTAAGAAAGCTATATTATTACAATAATCCCTCTAGACCAAAATTAATATAGCGCCTCTATAAAATGTAGACATAATAATAATTAGGATTCACTTCTTTATTTATTAGACTGAATACACTTCTCCGTTTCTTGAATGTACAAATCTAGTAAATTAGAAAGATAATAAAATGCCTGTACTTTTTTTCTAAATATTTTTTCATCACTTCTGAAGCAAACAGACATACTAATAAATATCAAAAATAATATAAACATACCCAAAATAGGACTTACATTTAAAATTTCTTTCATCATTAATGTTATAATGCCTATTCCAAATGCAAGCTTCGCAGTATATATTTGTGTAGCTTTTATTTGTTCTGCTTTTGATTTAATAAAAGCATTTAATAATTTTAAATCCTCTATTTCCATATTTTCAATTCCTAAATTTGTTACCTCTATCTTGCACTTAGTTAGTGTTCTTTCAATTTCTTTTTTTAGTTCTCTTTTTGAAATTCCCATATAAAAATAATCAGCCATTTTCATATTTCCTCCTAATTACAAAAAACGTTAAAGCTAAATATACACATAATAAAAACTTAGGTCAATGAAAAAACATTTTGTTTTTTCATTAAGATAATCCACCTAAATAAAAATTCCATCCCATTATAACGCACTAGCAGAAAAGATTTTTGAACAAGGCTCGCATTCCAAAACATGTACATACTTCTATAAAGCAATTCAAGCTAAGAAAAAAGCCGATGCGAAAGAAGCTTTAAAATGAAAAAGCTAATTAAAGTAATGAGTATTGCTACTGCTTTAATATTTAAATTGGGAATTACATCTCAAACAGATAGTCACGTAGTAAAAGTCGTTCAAAGTATGATGGCAGACGAAGACCACGGTGGTTGATGTCCTTTGACCCGGAATTCAGTCCCGGGTCTTTTTTTATTGAAACAAGATATAAATCGTCATTTTTAACTATTTAGTTGAGAAGGAATGATTATAAATAAGATAGGAACAGCTAATAATGTAAACTACTCTCAAATGCTACAAGATACATTAAAAAGCATTTAGGTGTTACTGAAAACAATAAAACATTTAAAAGAGATGAATTATCTTCATCCCTTTTTGTCTATCTCCATAAAAAAATCAAAAATTATTTATAGGAAATGATTATTAGTTTTTCCTTCCTATTCAAAAGCCTTCTTAATAACCCCAAAAGTAGCTATTAATGATCCCCCCAACAAAATTATCCCCAAAAGAAAATAAATGTTAAAAATTGCATAATACAAATACAAATTAGAATTTATCGGCAAATAAGGGAACAAAAAAGTTGCGAGTAAAAAAGTTAACGTAACGAGCATCAGTGTCAAATAGTTCAAATAAAAGTTTTTATTTTCCATTCTAGATTCATGATTTTGAAAAGACATACAAGCAATAGAAATTGCAATTAAACCTATAATTGTACTTATTCCTAATTTTGCTGTTTCCTGAAGCATCTCTGTTAACATTTTCATATTTCCTATGGTATTACATATTACAATAATCACTGTAATAATCGCTAAAGCAACGACTAATCGAGTAATAGATCGAATGTCTTTACGGATTTTTCTCATATATGATAGCCTCCTTCTATACAAGAATAAAAGAAAACTACATAAAAAATCAATAAAACTAAATATTAAGTTATATATAAAATGATCCTCTAGAACGTTTCTAGTCTTCATCATGCGGTCTATACTTATCAAGTAATTTTTCTAATTATTTCTTTTCTCCAATATCTTCACAAAGAAATAAACTCACTCGTTCCATTTTCTTAAATGGCACAAGTTTACCACCTTTAATCATTCTGCTAATTCTCGCTTTACTAATACCTATAACACCCATTACATCTGCTGTCGTTAATACTTAATTATGTAAAAAAAGGAATTTCTTTTTATTCTCGAACTTGTACACTTTATTCACCTCTCTTTTCTTTAAAAATCCCATAAAGTCTTAATGACACATTTATAATATAAAAGACTAAAAGAATAATTAACAAAATATCCAAAATCAGTTTAATAATTCTGGTTTCAACCGAATTTTTAAAATAGGAAAAGGAAAGCATTGTAACTAAAATAATTAAAAAGTTAGATGAATTACTTGTTTTCTTCCCCCAAAAGTATTTATACGCATAAATACTTCATCAGGATATATTTCAATATGCATCCATTCATTTTTATCAGTATCTCGATTTCCAAATTTTAAAGTCTCCTTTGGTTCTTGATACCCATTGTTCTTATAGGAATAAAGATTAACAATGTAATACCGATTGGATAAATTACCATTATTTTTAATAGCATATTCTAAATTATCCATGCCTTTCATCGAATATAATTCCATTATTTCCACTGCTTTCAAAGTCACAATTAACAACATTTGGTAATTATAATATAAAAGAGAATTTTTTTGCATTTAAAAGATTCTTTTTACATTATATTTAAAATCCCAACGAATAAAATCATCTTATGTGTAGTTCTATGAAGTTTTTACGCTTCAGTAAGTTGCATCAAAATGGGATTAGACCCTATGCATACAAAATTAGCAATAGTAGGTGATGTAAATAGAAGCGATTCATCGTTCTAGCCGCAACTCCCCCCTTAAAAGCATTGGGTGTAAAGAAGAATGTATGGTTTGGTATTTAAGAATGTAAATCAGACTGTATTTGGTACTATGGAACATTATCCCTTATATTTTTCATTCCTACTGCTACTTATGTTATTTCTAAATTAATATGTTCATAATTAAAAAAGAGGGTGCTCGCAGCTCCCTCTTTTTTTAGATAATTAAATATGCTCTCCATGATCCATAAACACTTCAATAGTTTCATTTTGTGATACGTCTTTTACATTAGTAAGACCAAAAGTAAAAACAGCGGATAACATCATCATTAATAAGATTGCTTTTTTCATTTTAGCGCCCTTCTTTCTATACTCTTTTTGTCTGCATCTAAAGCGATGTGTAAATACTTGCTGGCTTTTTTGTGATTTTCTGAACCATAGAATATATTACCTAAAAGATAAGCATATTCTTTTACCCAATCATATAATTCTTCTTTTTCAAAATACGAAATACCTTCCATGACCACCTTTTCTAATTCTTCTTGTGGTGCATAGTTATGTACTGCTTTTAAAATTTGAAAATGATGACGATAACATAAGTCACTAATCTTATAGCCATTCTCAATATATTCATTAGCATTATGATTATGACCTAACTTAAAATGTTCTCTTGCTAAAAGAAACATCGTTTTAGCGTTGTTTTCTAGTGATTCCTCTAAATGCTTAATTGCTAACTCTGACATGTTTTGACTTGCATATAAAAGTCCTAAATTGTGCTTTACACGTTTAGTAAGACTTTCGTCATGAGATTTTTGGAAAGTACCCAATGCTGAAAGTAAATATTCTTCTGCACTTTCGAAATCACTTAAGCGAGTGTGTGCCATCCCTAAAGTATTCAAACAAGCAGCAGTTTTTAATTCATACCCTGGACTAATTGAAAATACTTCATTTGCCTTCGTAGTAAATTGAACTGCTAGGATTGGTTTCAATATGTGATAGTAATGAACTGCAAGCCAATAATTAAATTCAGCTTTTTCGATTTCATCATGCATGTACTCTAAATACTTTTCAGCTTCTTCAAATTGCATTCTTGCTTCACTATGGTTTGCTGTATTAGTAGCATAAATTGCTTTAAATAAATGATGATAGTACTCTAAAAATGTTTCTGTAGGCTCTTGTAATGGCTCAATTTTATCCAAAATATCTTTTGAACTATCCATATCACGAATTAGCAGATTATACCGTGCATTCAATAAAGCATAGTAGACTAATATTGTTTGGTCTTCCTTAATATTATTGATTTTATCTGCAATCTCTTCTTTTATTTTATTAGACTGTAATACACTTTGTGAAATTATAGCTTGATACCAGTCGTTTAATAATTTTGTGATTTCTTCTTTAGAAATAATTTCAACATTCATATACGCTACCCCCTTTTATTAAAGGTTACCATAACATACTTGTTTATATAAATGATTTTCCGAATATTAAAACTTGATAAATTTTTCCGAACACTCATATTAAACAATGTTAATTTCAGATTTATTGAACCACCCCCACTTTAAATAAATATCTGTTAATCTTACCAATCAAATTAGTACAACAGTTAACATGATACACAGGGAAGCTTTAATTGAATAGAAAACATATTTTGAATAACTTTCCTTAAAATTAGTATCAGTATCTCTCATTCCCTCGTCTACCGATTTTAATTTCCATATTTCTTTAAGTACACGTATATATGATTTGATTTTATACGAAAAACCATGAATTATTAAAAATTTAGTTTCAGATAGAAGACGTAGACCATAGGAGTTGATGTCCCTTAACCCGCAATACATTCCTGTTTTTTTTATTGATACAAGATATAAATCGTCAGTTTTAACTATATAGTTGAGAAGGAATGCTAAAAAAGAAGGAGGATCATGATGAAATATCAAACAATATTTCCCTCATTAAAAAAATCGCTTTTTATCTTTATACTTTCTTTCAGTATGTTAATTTTCACACTCCCTACCTCTACCTTTGCACAAACCAATAGCAATGTAATTTCTGTTACAAATTACTATGTATCTCCAACAGGAAATGACCTCAATCCCGGTACATTAGATCAACCTTTCGCTACCATTCAAAAAGCTGCTAATGTCGCGAAAGAAGGAAGTACAATCTACATAAGAGGCGGAGTTTATAAACAAAAAGTTCGTGTCGCTCATTCTGGTGCCTCAGGCGCACCCATTACTTTTCAAAATTACCAAGATGAAAAAGTCATTCTTGATGGTTCTAATGTCAAGTTAGAAGATGATGGGTTATTTACAATAGAAGACAAAAACTATATTCAAGTAAAAGGATTAGAATTTCGTAACTTAAAGTCAACGAAAGTTAGCGAAACCCCTATTGGAATTTATATCACTGGAACAGGAAGTTACATTGTTATTAGAAATAATTATATCCATCACATTGAAGCGAATGTAAAGGATGGAAACGCACACGGTATTGCTGTCTACGGTACTTCATCTAGTGCACAAAATAATTTAAATCATATTGTCATTGATAATAACGAAGTAGCAAATTTGAAATTAGGATTGAGTGAAGCAATTGCTGTGAATGGGAATGTAGATTCTTTTGAAGTTACCAATAACAAAGTGCATGATAACAACAACATCGGAATTGTTCTGATTGGACATGAAGGCGTATCTCCAGTAGCTGCTTTAGATCAGGCACGAAATGGAGTTGTTCGTAATAACATTGTCCATCACAATACATCCATTAATAATACTAGTTACAATGAATATTCAGCTGATGGTATTTACGTGGATGGTGGGAAGGAAATTATCATTGAGCAAAATCAAAGCTATGAAAATGATCTCGGTATTGAAGTAGCCAGCGAACATGCAGGAAAAAGCGCAAGCCAAATTACTGTTAGAGACAATACAATATCCAATAATATCATGAGTGGTATTGCAATTGGTGGATATGACAGTAAGCAAGGATATGCTGAAAATAACACGATTACGAACAATGTAATTTATAAAAATGATACAAAAGATCAAGAAAGTGGCCAAATCGAAATAAATTACGATACCCGGAACAATGTAATTACCAATAACCAAATCTATGCAAGTAATAGCCGTATTTTTATTAGCAATAATTTTAATAAAAACACAGGAAACAAGCTTGATTACAATCATTACTATGGTGAATTCGATCAAAGTAATGGCTTATGGCAATGGAAAAGAAAAACATATAAAGGATTTTCATCTTATCAGGCAAGTATGAACCAAGAGGGAAATGAACAACATAGTGTATTTAGCAAACTGTCCCTTCATTCAAACTAATTTTGAAATAAAAAAATCTACTAATAGTATCTTTATCTTAGCCTATTTCCTCTCCTATATAAAATTTAAAGAAAAAATATAATATTTATTTTTTTTAAGTGAAAGAATTTAAAACTAGCTTTCTATTAAAAAGAAAGCTAGTTTTAAAAAAATCATTTAATTTTCAAAAGCATAATTCACTGGTAAAAACCATAAAAAAAATTCATATCCTCCAAATTTATAACAGATTAGATCTACCGCTTAATCTTTGATTGACTTGAATCACTTTTCTTTTGTCTTAGCCAATATAACTACTTATCGATCTTAGTCTATTATAAATAAAAATTATAGCCTTCAATTATCCACTACTCCAAGAAACAGGATAATCAATATTTTTTGATGAGTATTTATAATAAAAAATGTCTTTCTACTTCTAGACTAAGATCATTTCATATTACATAACATTATAATACGATATAATAATATGATATAATAATGTTATGTAGTAGAAAAATATATTATTTATTTCAACTAGTATCTTAATAATAGATTAAAGAAGCAGCAATGTAGATCCATATATACCCCTTTAAAAAACAATCCATTCCAATTTTTTATTCATTTTTCTTAATTTTTAGTTTATTAAATTCAAACTTTGTGAAGGAGGATTTCTTTTAAATAATTAATAAACCCGCTAATCAATACTTACTTATTACTTATAATAACTAGTGTACTATAAGTAATAAATAATAAATATTATCAAACAGGAGTTAATATCATCATATGGACTTAACAAACATTTTTCAAACTTTAAATATTACATATTACGTTGCTGCAGGTCTACTATTACTAAAAACATGCACAATACTTAGGGCTTCTAGTATAGAAAAGCTATTTTTCAATCAAGAGAAAATTTTACTTATCCAAATACTTCACATTATTATTTTCACAGTATTCATAACACCAATTACCGTATTATATTTCTATATATTTTCTGATAGATCGTTAAATATATCGGATATTAATGAAATTATAGGTTTTATTATAGTTTCACTTTTAGTGAGTACAATACTTGTGCTTGAAATATACATACCTTACCTTTCTGATCCACTAGGTAAAGATGCATTTTATATTAAACAAGATGATGGTTCAAAAATATATCTTATAAAAAGTCTAAATAAACTCGAAATATTAGGATATAGTCACCAACGTTTAAAGAAAATAGACAAAAATAATCCTAACAAAAACTACACAAGAATTCTAAAAAAAGAAGACGTAAAAAATACTGTTATATTTAGGGAACGCTATAAGGATAGCTTACTAGATAAAATAAAAAATTGGATAAATTAATAATAAAAAAACTACCAAATTTATTTATAGCTCTACTTACAATTTACTAAAACCAATATTAATTGCACATTGAGTATTAAACTACATCTAACACTCAATGTGCATTTTTTCTAGGCATTTCTTATGTATCTAGTTGAAAGCTTGCCTCATTAATTATAGATTGAAACACAATAATTCAGGAAAAATACGACCTAAATATTTTTCATTCCAAGCTAGTTATATTATTCCTTATAATAAGAATATATCCTACTACACATCAAGGAGGCCTTTATCTTGAACTATGGCTGGACTGGAACTATTGAACAATTTAAGCAATTAGATGTACAGTTTTTTATTAAACAATTGTTAGCTCATGTTTATAAAAACAATACAAATGATCCAAAAATAGATTCTCAAAAGAGAGCATGGATTGATAGTTATAATAAACTACAAGATTTATTTAATCGATTTTCTAATTTAGATGCATCACTTATTTTTGAATATGAGATTTTACGCGGAGGCGGTCGTCGCCCAGATTTACTTTTACTGATCAATGGTTATCTGATAGTCCTCGAATGTAAAAGTTATAATAGCGTTTCACCTTCTGAATATATCCAAACATCTCTTTATATGCGTGATCTTGAACATTATCACTCAGCTATTCAACAATCTAACATGCAAGTCATAGGTGTTTTGCTGCTTACAAACTATGAAGGTGAACGCTGGGTTTTCCAAAAAGAATATCAAGTAACCCTCTCCACTGTTGATGGATTGGAAAGCATTCTTAAACGAATCATCAATAAAACAAAAGTACCAACTTTGACGCTAGAGGAAATAATCGATGGTGTCTATGAACCCTCACCTTCTATGCTAGAAGCTGCTCGATCCATTTTAAATAATGAACCGCTCCCTGACATTAAAGCTGTATCAAGCAGTAACTTTCCAGAAGTACAACAAACTGTACGCTCAATTATTGAAGAAGCTCAACGTACAAATACCCATCATCTCATTTTAGTATCTGGTGAGCCGGGAGCAGGTAAAACATATTTAGGTCTGACCATTGCACACGAGATGAAAAATGCAGTTTATTTATCTGGTAACGGCCCATTAGTAGACGTATTACAAGATACGTTGAAAAATAGAACCTTCGTACAAGGTCTATATGGCTATAAAATGGATTTTCTCGAAAAGAGAATGATTCCAAAAGAACAAATAATCATTTTTGATGAGGCCCAACGAGCATGGGATACAAAAAAAGTCGATCAATCACTCACTCGAAGAAATCGAGAAGTTCAAAACTTAAGTGAACCGGATATTATAATGAATGTTACAACAAACAATAAACCGTGGAGTGTAACAATTGGCTTAATCGGAGACGGACAGGAGATCTATTCTGGAGAAGAAGGCGGTCTCGCCCTGTGGAATCATGCGATCGCTGGAAAAAACGTGACTGTTCACTCTAAACATTCTAATTCTATATTCACAAATGCAGCACATTATAGAACACATTCTCAGCTACATTTAAACTCATCTTTCCGTGCTCATGCAGCTTTAAAATACTATAGAATTATTAATACCTTATTAGATGCTAATTTTGAACAAACAAAACAGCTTATTCATAAGCTACCAAAAGAACATTATCAACTTTTTATTACGCGTGATTTAGCCAAAGCCAAACACACTTTACATCAGCTTTATCAGGATGATACAAAAACAGTTGGCGTTGTCTGTGCTGGTGGCGCTGATCATCAAAAAGAAGTCCCTGTTCTACCAAGAGATGAACGATATGAACGCCCTAGTAAGATCGCTCAATACTTTAACTATGCCGAATCCCAATACTATTGTAGAGCGCTCAACTACAGCTCAACTGAATTCCAAACACAGGGACTTGAACTAGATATGACGCTTGTTCATTGGGATGATGATCTATATCTACAAAATGGGACTTGGAAGGGGCAACACTATCAATGGGGTGTTGAAGATCCATTCCAAATTAAACTCAATGCATATAGAGTTATTTTAACAAGAGGTCGGGATGGAACAATTATTTACATACCACCAAAACCCATTCTAGATGAGACTTGGAACTTATTAAAAAACCATTTACATATTCCTGAATTAACGTTTTAAGGCTTATAATAAGAGACGATATTCTAGACTCCTTTAGAATATCGTCTCTTATTTTTTATTTTATAACAACCAGAGAATTGTTCTTACATGCCTTAAAACATTGCAAGAAGGAGTTTCTTTAAACAACTAGTATTATAAGAAATTGTCACTTAAGAAATTGCTGTTTCTTTTATTTCCCTAAAAACTGAATCGCTTTGCGGTACTTCTCCAATCGTTTTAGGTCTTTATCTGTTATCCTAGCAAGTCTTGAGCGATCAGAATTATGTTTTAAGTCTGCAAGTTTAACTGTACGAGCAAGAGAATTTTCTTTCACTCTGCTCAGATACTCAAAATAAGGTGTGTATTTCTCTTTTGTCAGTACCTGCACTGCCTCAACTACGTTATGAGGTATACCAGCACTTAACAGATCATTAGCAGTTATCTCAGTATCTTCCAGAACATCATGCAAATAAGCAGTAGCCTTCTCTTCGGTCGTATTTACAAAGTTAGCAACTGCCTCAGGGTGTTTGATATAATCCATACCTGCTTTATCTACTTGTCCAGCATGGGCTTTTTGGGCTATCTCATGAGCTATTTTTATATAATTAGGTAACATCGCAAAAGCTCCCTTTCTTTAAACAAAATCTCCCCCTCTAGCAAGCTGTTCTAAAAGTGAAGGAGGAAAATATTGATATAATCCCTCAGCAAATCATTAAAGTTCATCTTGAAACAAAAAATTTATAAAAAATGCCATCCTCTCTGTATATTTCTACAAAAAGAATAGCGTTTTTTGGTTATACGGATACAATTTTATTTTAATTTGAATTACGCCCTTTTCTCTTACGGGTATTTACTATATTAATGAAGAAAATTAGTCCGAAGATAAGGAATAAAAATGGGTGTACCCATGTTCTAAAATTAACAAGACTTATAATAAACATTATAATGCAAAGAATACAACCTATAATATCAATGCTAAAAGATAACTTCCCCTTTATTGTTTTCATTTTTAACTATTCCCTTCCAGATGCCACCTTTAATTTATAATTCTCAATATAATAATAACATACGTTTCGACTTTTAACTTTTTTACATTTAATTACTTTTTTGTTCTGGTGCAAAAAATACCGTTATTATGTGCAACCGGATAGCAAGATAGCAATAACCGATGAAATTAAAAGTACATCTGAACAGATTGAAGAATCCACTACAAAAAAGCCAACAAAGCAAAAGCAAAAGTAAACAACATATAGATTTGAATTATATTTCTCAACAACTAAAATTACTTAATGTGGCAAAATAATACTCGGGTTGGCACCCAATACCATATTACGATGGTTCCAGTCCCAGTAAGGCACCTTAGGGTGTCTTTTCTTTTGTTTGAAACACATTCTGCCAAAATACCTGTATCTTTGTTGAATTACGACTCGCATAAACCAACAAACTTCGTATATATAATTTGTTACCCTAGATGGGTTGACAATATGAACAGTTATAGGAGGATTTTGCGAATGGTCAAAACAGCTTGTGTAAGTATGATTACAGGCATTCTTTTAATATGTTCAACAGGATGTGCCACTCAAACTGATTCTATTACAACTAAAACTCAATCAGTAGATGATGGCGCATATACAACAAAAGAAATCACAGACGCATTTCCTGTAGGAACCCCCATAACTACTTACATTCAAAAAGAAGATAAACTGAACGTAAAACATATCACCAGTATTACACTTACAGATGGTGGCGTCGGTAGAGTTTTGGAAGCAACAGATGGTTTTGTTGTCGTATGTGGGAATGAAAAAGGAATTTTTGATGTATTAATATTTAAAACCATGGAAGATGTAAAGAAATATGAACAGAGTTTAAAGCGATAATTAATATCCTTCTTATGCCTTTTACACAGACATTGTCCTCTATCTCTTGCTATGGCCTTTTCTAAGTACAGTATAATTGCGTCATGAATACACACACGTTATAATAGTCACCTAATTACATATTAAGAGGTGCAGAAAATGAATAAAACAGAATTAACAAAAGTAGTAGCAGAAAAAGCTGAACTTACACAAAAAGATGCTGCTGCAGCAACACAAGCGTTATTAGATACAATCACAAATGCGTTAGCAAATGGAGATAAAGTACAGATTCTTGGCTTTGGTACATTTGAAGTACGTGAAAGATCTGCACGTACGGGACGTAACCCACAAACAAGTGAAGAAATGCAAATCGCGGCTTCAAAGGCACCTGCTTTTAAAGCAGGAAAAGAATTAAAAGAGGCAGTGAAATAATTACACATAGTCAAAAGGCTTTCCACACCCCAGCTTTGCCCCCTACCCTTCGCATATCCTGTTTTGGCTAGCTAATCTGGTTTGTTAAGGGGGGAAAAGAGAAGGAGGGCAAAAAAAAGAATCCTTTAAAAATCAGGATTCTTTTTTTTGAAGTATCGCCTATTGTAAAGTATTTTTATAAGAATGTGTAGTAGAAGGTTATAGCAAATCCGATTAAAAAGAGTAATGATACGAGGAGATAAACTCTTTTTTTGTTATCTTTTGCTATTATTTTATCTAGTGTAATAAAAATACCAACAATACCTGCGATTAATGCGAATTTAGAGAATTCAGATGGATATGTGAAGGCAACTAATGCGAAACAAGCAATAATCAATATTAGTCTATAAAACAGTATTCCTTTAGACATTTCCATTTGAGGAATCACACCCTTCTTTTTATATTTGACTAGCAGCGCAAACAATTGCGTAACCAGCTAGACATCCAAGACAATCACCACATGCACCTTCGCAAGCCCATTTAGCCCATTGAGGCATAGTTTTCCAGTTGTTTTTAATACAACGTTGAACATCTTCCCATTGACACTCCCACGGCTAAAGCCGCAAGTCCTACACCTTACGGTGTAACGGATGGGATTCTTGAATGACTAAGCATTCGCAGTCCATTTCTGTTTTGAACAGCCTTCAAGATGAGGATGTGCCATCACCCCTCCTAAGACAGACCATATAGGTTCTTAGGCTGATTGACTATTACCGCCAATCACAGTTGCGTAGCGAATATTCATCGCCCCAACGATATCACGATGTTTCTCAAACCCACATTGACACTTGTATTTTCTGTCTTGCGCCTTGTTCTTTTCAGAACATTTCGGACATGTTTGACTTGTATAAGAAGGGTTCACATATTCGACCTTTATGCCAACTAATGTCGCTTTGTACTCGATGAATTGTGCTAAACGATGGAATGACCAAGTGTGTAGATTTTTTTCGTTTTTACGGCTTGTTCGTGCCGTCTGTCTAAGGTTCGTTAGTTGCTCTAATCGAATGACAGAAATATTATTATCCGTTGCAAAATCAACGATTCCACGACTTACTTTGTGGTCTTGGTCTTGCATCCATCTTTGTTCTTTATCATCAAGTTGACGAAGAGCATTCAGTTTCTTAGCTTCTCCTAATTTCTTGCGAACACTGCGAAACTTACGTTTCATAAATTTGTTTTGCCTACCGTTCCCGAAGAAACGAACTTTATCATCATCTGTGATGGCTACCGCAGGAACTTTGAGACCTAAGTCTACTCCTAAAATCTTTGTTCCCATTTTTTCGTTTGTAGGAATCGTGACAGATATTTGAGCAATCCATTTAGCAGATTTCTTTGTGATACGAAGTGTACCTAACTTGTGCTTCAACAATTCGAAATTGCGATTATATTTGTCGATTAATAAAGCGCGAACCTTTAAACGAGTTGACTTTCCGTCTACCATAAACGGAATTGAAATGTGTGTGAAGTCAAATGAATAGTTTTGGTTATTCCATACACAAACAGGTCTTTTTAGAATCGGAACGATTTTGTATTTACTCTTTTTCACCTTTGTAGAAAACACACTTTTCGCATCTTTAATTGCTTGATTTTTCACCGCACTTGGGATATTGGCCTCAATATCCTTTGTACTTTTCTTCGTGCTTTTCTTTGCTTCAACCATTTCAGATACAAGGGCATTAATGACTTTTATATACTCGTGGCTACTTTGTTCCAATAGCATGATTTGTTCTTTTGTTGGAAGCAATTTAACTTTAACCGTGATGGTTTGTGGCACAAGTTTCACCCCCTCGTTTTTTGATTTTCAAGATAATGTTTTATTGTCTCACTTGATACACTTCCAGCAGTAGAAACAAAATAAGAACGCGTCCATAGGCTCGGCAAGTGTTGAAGATGTGGAAACTCTTCTCTCAAACGTTTTGATGTCACTCCTTTAATTTTTGCCATTGTATCAGCAGGACTAAGTGTTGGTGGTGTATTTAAGAACAAGTGAACGTGGTCTTTGTCGCATTCCATTGCAACAATAGAAATATCCAATTCTCCGCATATTTCTTGAACCAACTCCTTAATAATGCAGTAAGAATGATAACAATGGACGATTTTGCTACAACCAGAGTAAATGCACCGATTGTAACTATAAAAAAACAGTGATGGTAATATTCAAGTATACCGCTTGCCTTTAGAATTGGAATCTTGGGTAATTTCTTGTATGCAGGCTGCTTCTGCAGGAAAAATTTCATTTCCATGTAAAGTTTCCTTTGGGATTATAGATACAAAATATTATGTTGAATTCATTTAAAATTGGAATACATTTGATGTAAATAAAGACGGAACACCAACATTTTGCAAATTCTGTACGTCAAGACTAAATCTCTTAATCAAACCATATTTTATTATAAGTACCAAAACTCACTATCAACAACAAAGTAGCCTAAAAAATATTAAACATCCTTTATTATCGATATTATTAACGTCAAATAAAAAAAGAAGAGAGAAAACATTCTCTCTTCACCAATAATATTTTACAGAGTAAGTAGGGTAAAAAACTATATAAAGATGAACCACGAAAATACTTTACCTAGTGAATTATATCATAAATCACTCTAAAAAAATACATATCACATACAATTTTGTTTTATTTATGACAAAATTGTTAAATATTTGAATACAAAAAGGCTTTATATCTATATGAATAGAAAGGTGTTGGTGTGGTAATAAAATTTAAGGAGGCTTTCTATTATGTTTTCAAAAAAACAAAAATTATTAACAGTAATTACAACATTAACATTAGGGTGCGGATTTACTTTTGGCTTAACACCTGCTTCTGCGGATACTGCCAATAACACTTCTCCAATTAAGGAGGAACAGGTACGAATACAAATACCTTTCACGGGCTATGTTATTTCAGCAGACGATAATTACTTAATTGTTGCTGATACTTTTACGAAAGAAGA
Source organism: Bacillus cereus group sp. BfR-BA-01347 (assembly GCF_022663835.1). Lineage (NCBI taxonomy): Bacteria > Bacillati > Bacillota > Bacilli > Caryophanales > Bacillaceae > Bacillus > Bacillus cereus group sp. BfR-BA-01347. The sequence continues at coordinate 130,684 of NZ_JAKUGG010000015.1, forward strand.
AGCACTTTATTATCAGAATAATTGGTGGGAGCTAGTTTCCCAAAATAAAATTTTAAGAGTACCTGTATCCAATGGTGAAAACTACAAATTAGGTGAAAAATTAAACGTATACGCTGCTGCTTGGACTTACTCTTTACCACCAATCGCTATAATGCCAACAATTGAAAAAGTAGTTGATTAAATACTGCTTATCTAATAAAAGAAACATTGCCCTAATTAGAGCAATGTTTCTTTTATTCATTTGGCATTAGAAATTGAAATGGATGAGAACAGATTTGGAATACTATTCTCAAAAGCTAATGTAAAGGAAGGGATTAATTCATGTATTCTTTCTTGCAGTGATCTCTTATCTACTTCTCCAAGTTCGTTCAAAAGTTCGTTCCCTTCCGAAGACTCATCTCCAGTGATTAACATGCTTAACATATCTGAGTTAATGATTTCATGAGGCGAATGAACTAGCCCATTCATCATTATATATTTTTGGACCAAGGATGAATTACCCTCATTCGCTTGCTTTACAGCTTGTTTAAGGTATAAATCAAAATATTTCTGTGCAAATTTCACACCTTTTAGCGGAACGGCTCCTACATGTTCAACACCTTTCCAACGTAAATCCGCAATTGAACTCAGCCACCATGCCGGCTCAATAGCTTGTTGCATACGTTGCAGCACTTTGCGTTCGAATCCAGGTTTATGAGTAGAATGTTCTTTTAAACAAGTATCTAACATTTCAGCTTCAATGGCAGCTACAGTCATCCCTTGTCCATAAATGGGATCAAAGTTACAAAAAGCATCACCTAACACTAATAATCCTGATGGCCAATTTTCCATTTGTTCAAAATGTTGACGAGTTGACTCCTGCGCTCTAAATCCTCTTGGGACACTAATTGGTTCTAACTCTTTAATTAACTCCCTCATCATAGGGGTAACTAATGAGTCCAGTTCTTTTTCATATTCTTTTGAATTGATTGGTGGATAGTGCGTACCTCCAGCAACAAATAGTAGTGCTTGGGCTATGTTATCTTCAATATATAATAACCCTACAGCACCAACTTTTTTAGCAGGATCTCCTTCAGAAATTGCACTCAATTTCTCTTTGATATGTGAAGGTACTTTATAATATCTCGTGCTATATCCAAAATTCACCTTTAAACGTTCTGTTTCTGGAACATCATATCCCATAGATGTAAGCCATTTATTGAGTTTAGATTGACGACCACATGTGTCAACTACCAAATCGGTTAACACAGTTCGCTTTGTTTTTAATTCGTCTCGTTCTTGAATATTAATTCCAATAACACGCTTGTGATCAGACGAAGCTAAAAGGCCTTTCACCGCTTGCTTTGAATAAAAATGTACATTCGGAATTTCTTGCACACGTTGGCGGATTGTCCATTCTAACAATGCTCGACTGCTTGCTGCACCTTTTCGTTCTATAACTAGTTCCAGTGTCCCATACGGAGAAAATCGAATCATTTTATCATTTTTGACATTATGGGCCCCTAGATTTAATAGATCATCAACATATCCAGGAAAGAAACGGTTCATAATTATTTCTCCACGTGGTAATACACGATGAGGATGAAAGTCTTGAGGTGTACCTGGACGTTCAGATGGTTTTTGAGGTAACTCATCTTTTTCAACAACTATCACTGTCTCAAAATAACTGGAAAGCACGCGTGCAGTAAGTAAGCCTGCAATACCAGCTCCAATCACAATTGCTTTTTCTCTTTTTTGCTGTTGATATAGTAATTGACTATCCATCAATAATCTCTCCTCTTTCTAAAAAGTATGTTTGTTCAACATGAATCTATTAAAACTTTTCCAGAAATCAGAATAAACGAATGATGATTCTTCATTATTTTAATCAAGGTGGTTCAAATCAGAAAGTACACTCAAATGAGTATCATTTTTTAACAAGATTCAGGTTCATATAACCTGTATAACTGCTCACCGTTTATAATAGTCTTTTTTAAATACCGCTTTATTCACCCTCCTTTTATATTTTTTATAATTTGCACCTTAAATGTATCACTTTTGTTATCCCTATAAATATTTAGGGTTTTTAGAAATATTTATTTAATTTTTGGTAATATTAGGATTCTATTTTATCAAATAAAAACTAGAAGGTTTGAGAGAAGTATGTAATGATGCATAATAAATCAACTGGATATTATGATATACTTTCAAAGAACTGATACAAAATTTCTTTAGATTGGAAAACTAAAGTCTTATCTACCTATTTGTGGGGACGCCTTATGGCGTCTTTTCTTTTTTAATATAAAAACCCCCAAGCATTCATATGCTTAAGGGTTTATCAATTGAAAGGTAGAGCTGTTTGGAATTCCTTAAATTAAGAACAAAGCGGGATTACTCCTAAACCAATTAATAAAGCTGCAGCAAACGCTGGAATTGGCGCAGGAATCTCCGATACCTTCTACAACTAAAAAGTATTGTCCATTTACTACTTTAAAACAAACTAATTGTATGGCTAATCCTCCCTTATGTTAGGATTAATACATTATATTAAATAACCCCGTTATCGATATAATTAAATAGTTTATTTTTCAGAAAATGTGTACAACATTCAGGGGAAGCACATTAAATTATCTTTCCTTTATTTTCAAAAGGACCTGCTCAATTCATACGTAAAAACATAAGGTAAAGTGAACCCATTAAAACACATGGAATGGCCCCTAGTCTTTTTCTCTTATCTAAAGGAGGAACTATTATTATGGGATATGGTGGTAGTTGCAGCGAAGGCTGCGGTTTTGCTGGAGGCTTTGCTTTACTCGTTGTACTCTTTATACTTTTAATCATTATTGGATGCAGTTGCTTCTGCTAAAATACTAAGGGAAAAGACACTCTTATTTGGGTGTCTTTTCTTTATTTCTCAATATAAGAGCTATAAAAATATGCTATGATTTTAATAGAAATTCCCTTGTGTGCAATGAGATAGTAATACCCAACAAAAACCCACCTATTTCCGTAGGTGGGCATTATCTTTATTACACAATCCAAATTATACTCTGATTTTTTCATCAACTTTATGCAATTATACATATCCGAAAAAAATACACCGAATGAATTTTATATATAGTAAAATAATAAACGTGGATACATTCTATAAAGCAGATTCTTTTGAAAGGCGTAACATACCAATCATTTTAGAAGGTGTCGCGTCACTCTAATACTGATCTCAAATCTCTTGTACTTTGTAAACTAACAATCTGGTGTATATAGACGATTCTGTTTTATAGGGTGTGTTTACACGTATAACAAAGGGATAATACGGATAAGTTTATACTAAATGAACGTGGTTCAAGTCGGAGGAAGGCACCTTAGGGTGTCTTTTTTTGTACATAATAAAAGCCTCACCATCCTATGGAAACGGTAATTCCTTTAAAACAAATAATAATTGTAAATATATTAATTTTACATTACATTAAAAGTTAGAGAAAGCTCTTATACTAATACAGTGCTAAATAGTAGGTGAAAAAATGGAATTTAACGATTTGGGTATTACCATTAAAGAACTTAGAATAAAAAAAAACATATCACAATCCGAATTGTGTCATGGAATTTGTTCACAAAGTCAAATTAGCAAGATCGAAAAAGGTGTGATTTATCCATCTAGCATATTGTTATATCAATTATCAGAAAGACTTGGCATTGATCCGAATCATATATTTGCACTAACTCAAAACAAAAGATTAAAATATACAGAAAATGTAAAATACGTAATAAAAGATTGCTTAAAGCAAAAACAATATAAAGAACTTTATGAAATAGTAAAAAAAGAGAAAAACTTAAATAATTTTCAAACAAAAGAAGAGAAACAATTTCTAATATGGCATGAAGCAATCGCTATATTTGAGGTAAATAGATCAACAAAAACTGCTTTAACTCTTTTAAATCATGCATTAAAACTAACTTTAACCAATTCTGATTTTTTATCAGAAAGAGAAATACATATTATGCAAACAATGGCTATATTTCATGGAGAAAACAAAGAATATGAAAAAAGTATTACGATATTAAAAAGATGTTTAACTAATTTTAATAAGTTAGATCTTCCTAGGGATAAAGAAATTAAATTAAAAATCATTTTCAATTTAGCAAAATGTTTAGACTTCACATATCAACATGAAGAGGCAATAAAATACATTGATAGGGGCATCAAATTAGCAATTAATCTAAATACTTTATACCTATTAGGTGAACTATTCTATTTAAAAGGTCAGTGTTTATTAAAGATTAAACAACACAATGTAGAAGATGTTGTTTATAACTGGAAAAAAGCATTATTTATATTTGAACTAACAGAAAAAGAATATTATATAAAAATGGTACAAGATGAACTTATTGAAATACAAAATAAAAAACACTCATAATTTCGTAAAAACTACTTAAAAAACCCACAGGAAAAGTTTCCGTAGGTTTTACATTTATAAACATATTATTATTTTTTATAAAACCGCATCTCCAATTATTAGATAACTATCTAATCCATTGGAAATGCGGTTTACTAAGGTCATTAATGTTTCAGCTATTCTCTTTATTTGAAAATTACATCTACCATACTAATTTAATATTATATTCCTGAAGCCAACTATTAACTTGAAGTAAATAATCTATTATACCTCTTGCATCATTACCTGAAATTACTTCGTCGTTTCCTTCTGCAATAGCACGAACTCTTTCTACATTAATTAATGGCAAAATAGGTGATTCAGGATTGTTCAACACATGTAACATCCAATCACTAATACCTTGTAGATAAGAGGCATCCTTAGTGCTTGGATATGCACTTTTTTTACGATAACGTACATCTTCTGGAAGTACATTTTCAAAAGCTCTACGTAAAATACCTTTTTCAATATTGTCTATGCTTTTCATTTCGAATGGGACATTCCATAGGTATTCTACAAGTCGGTAATCGCAAAATGGAACTCGTACTTCAAAGCCATTCATCATACTTGTGCGATCTTTTCGTTCTAGCATAAATGGCAAGAAACGTGTAATAAACATGTAAGACATTTGACGTTGCTTCATTTGCAGATCACTTTCACCTTCTAAAAAGGGAACCTCAGCAACTGCATCTTCAAATTTTTGTTTTTGATATTTTTCAGGGCTAATCTTCGCTTTAAAATCTTCTGATAAAATTTCTGTACTATACCATAAATTAACACTCCAAGGGAATATCTCTGCATCTAGAAACTTCTCTTGATGGAACCATGGATATCCTGAGAATACTTCATCTGCGGATTCGCCTGAAAGTGCAACTGTTGCATCTTTTTTCATTTCCTTAAATAACAAATAAAGAGACGTTTCTAGTTCTCCAACTCCAGGTAGATCACGCGCTCGCATTGGAGTTAATAAATACTCTATTAAACTATCTGATCCTAACTCTATAGAATGATGCTTTGTTCCTACATATTCAGCCACACGTTTCACCCAAGGTTCATCACGATCAAAACGAAGGAAGTCTTGCTCAAAGTCTTTTTCATCATTGATGAAATTCAGGGAATATGTATGAAGACGTTCCCCTTTATTCCCAAATTCGTTTCCTGCTAAACCTGTTAAACCACTGGAATCTAAACCTCCGGAAAGCATAGATACCACTGGTTTATCAGCAATTAACTGACGTTTTACCGTATCTTGTAAAACGGAACGGATTGTTTCAACTGTTGTATCAATATCATCTACATGTTTTTTACTTTCAAGTTTCCAATACTGTGTCGTAGTCGAGCCATTAGAGGTAAACGTCATGTAATGCCCAGCACGCACTTCATGTATATCCTTGAAAATAGCATGACCAGGAGTACGTGTTGGTCCAAGACAAAATATTTCAGAAAGTCCTTCTTTATCTACCTCTGCATCTACAAGCGGATGCGAAAGTAAAACTTTTAACTCTGAACCAAAGAGAATTGCGCTTCCCCTTTGCGCAAAAAATAAAGGCTTCACACCTAGATGATCACGACCAAGCATCAATTTCCCAAATCTTTCATCCCAAATACCAAAAGCAAAAATCCCATTTAAGTGTTGAACACAATCTTCTTGCCACTCTAAGTAAGCATGTAGTAATACCTCTGTATCTGACTTGGTCTGAAATTCATGACCTTTCTCCTCAAGTTCTTTACGTAATTCTTGATAGTTATAAATTTCTCCATTGAACGTAAGGCCAATCGTATCATTTCTATCTTTATACAGCATAGGTTGAAGGCCACCTTCAGGATCAATGACGATGAGACGTCGATGACCTAATGCCGCTCGTTTTGAAAACCAATGCCCCTCTGCATCAGGTCCTCGGTGAATGATAGCATCTGTCATTTTTTTTAACGTTTCTTGTTCATGAGACAGGTCTTTAGACCAGTCTATCCACCCTGCAATTCCACACATAGTGTCTACCTTCTCTCAAATAGTATAGAAACCGACTAAAATCCAATATCAGTCGGTTTTCCGTAAAAAAATCCGACTAAAAACATCTTTTAGTCATGTTTATATAATAAAATGAATTAAATAAAAAATCAAATAATTCACTCAAGAAAGAAATCACTGTCCCCTTTCACTTGAATTCTCATCGTCCGATTATAAAAATTATTACCTCAAACTTTCAACTTTATCCCTAGGTTATAAAGTTGCATTCTATTATAGTTATATACTAGAAATAAGAATGGTGTATGTTATTCTATAAGAAGCAAATAAAGGACTTTCTATTAGGAGTTACAAAATTACAAATGAACTGATACAGAATGTAAAGACAGAAAACTTCGCTAAATATTTCAAGGATAGGGTGTAGACAATGATCAAATTAGAAAAAGAAAATAAAAAGATGAAAATCATTCAATCTGCCACAATACTGTTCTCTACGCGTGGTGTCCGTAACACAACAGTTGATGAAATTGCAAAGACAGCTAAAGTTGGTAAAGGTACTATTTATTATTACTATACAGATAAAACTGAAATATTATGCGACTGCTATATGCGTCATATTCAGCTCAAACGCTCACAATTATTTAATTTATATAAAGAAGAAAAAGATGTTTTACTTCGAATACAAAAAATTCTTCATTATATCAGCCTAGAATATCATCAAGATCCGTTTGTTTCTACACTCTTTCAAGAATATAAAGAGTACCATTCACCTGAAATTACAACTTGTTTTAAACAATCTGAAGAAGAAGCAATTAACATGATAAGTGATTTACTCGAAAAAGGTTATCAGCAAGGAGCTTTGCATAAGGTACCATTACCGCTTACAGCTTTTATGTTAGTACGAATGATTTTTAACTACGAACAGGATTATATAAAAGATGATAAAAGTGATACAGAATTTCTACAATTGCTAAAACATATGCTTCTTAAAAACTAGTTTTAACAACAAAAAAATAATTGTGGTACAAATATATGAAGAAGAACGTGAATAATGAATGGTTTAATAAACTCTTTTCATTCTGGACAAACATACTAAATATCCAACGCTTATGTAGAAATGAATGAAAAAATCATATAAATTTTTCTAAAATTAGAAAGCCTATACTTAAATCTACAATAAAATAGTTCAGTAAAAAGAGCGTGTTTTCATCTATCTAAACACGCTCTTACAAATATTTAAACCCTATATGAATTGCTTATTCCATTCTGATTTTCTTTTAACTAATATATCTCTTTATATACGATTATCATGCCAGAAGTTTATTGGAAAATGATTGTTCTCATCATAAGCTTCAAATTCGTACCCTTTTTCTTTTAACCCTTTTATAATTGCTGGAACTGCCGCGACAGATTGTGGATGAATATCGTGCATTAAAACAATTTCCTTTGAAGACGTCGCACCTGCTAAGACATTTTGAACAATCTTTGCAGCTGCTACATCAACGGGTAATTTATTGTATTTCCAATCTAAAGAATCAATTGTCCAATCCCATACTTTCAAATTATTTCCTACCACTTCATTTCGAAGTGATTCATTTAAACCAGGCATTGATCCATATGGTGGACGTGTTAATTTCGGTGTGTTTCCAATAACGTTTCTAATTAAAGATTGATCTTCTTTCATTTCCTTCACATATTCCTGATTGGTGTATAGCTTTTTAAAATCATGTGTCATACTATGCATGCCCACATAATGGTTTTCTACATGCTCTCGTTTCACTAAATCTGGGAACCTTTTCACATTATCGCCAATTAAAAAGAATGTTGCTTTCACATCATTTTTCTTTAGTACATCTAATAGATTAGCTGTATATTTTCCTGGTCCATCATCAAAAGTTAAATATGCAACTTTTCTTTCTTTACCATCAAAACGACTAGGTATCAATTTTTTCAATTCATTTTTAGGTAGACTGCTCACTTGCTGAACACTATTTGCCTCTTCCGCATTTACCAGCTTAGGATTCGTAATAGATTGAAACATGTAATACCCTATTGCTACTAAAGTAATAGCCAACAATACACTTATAATTCTCTTTTTCTTAAGCTTAATTTTCATATTATAATCTTCTTTCTATCTTAATAATAATCTGTATAGGTGAAAATTAGTGCCCTGCACTAGCGTTCATGGCATTTCCTATAATAGTTAGAACTACTGGAAATAATACTGGTCCTAAGGTAAGGACAATGTTTAAAAGTATAATAAAACTATATAGTAAGCTATAATTTTTACTATTACGGTTTTCAAATACTAGGATGACTAATGTTATTATAGTAATTAAATGTAATAATAAAATTATCAACCAATAATACATCATTATAGTAAGATTCCACTTTCCTAATAGTTGGTATGTTACCCCTATGATTATCCCTAATATAGTAACATTAAAGGAAATAAACAAAGTTCTTTTTAGTATTTTAGGAAATGTTTTGTGATCCACAGTTTTATTATATAAACCGATTAAAATGCCCAAAGATAAATATGCCAGTAATAGCCCTACCCAATTCCAGATCCAATCTTGATCCCCCATTAAATTAAACAAAAGCGAAAGGATCCCTCCTACTGCAAAAATCGAGGAGATCATAATACTATTTAAAGCTGATTTCATACTATTTTCACTTCCTTAAAAATTTTACAATACAGCATTGAAGTCTACTCTTAAGTTGTCCTTTACTTATTAGAATCCTTTTCATTAAAAATCTTGCATGGAAATCCCATCGTATAATCCGGTCATCATACCTATTAGCATATACGGAGAATGGGTAGGCCCAGCAAAAATTACATGTACATGATCCCATAATTTTCAAACTAAACGAAACTCCACCAAATCCTACTCCACATGGTAGATATACAAATAGAGGATGCGATCCATCAACTTTTATTTGTATATCAATTATTCAGACGAGTAGCAACTACTGCATTACCTTAAAAACATACTTTGATTTTTCATCGTTAATAAAATAGCACATTTGATTCTTATTAACTTATGTTCCTCATTCTTCTACTGCTTTACTATAACCAGCTGTATATTCAAAAATAGTAGCCCCTTTGTTTCTAAGTAAATCTTTTTCCCACTTTTTCGCAGCTGCTGCCATATGTACATATGATGTTTTAAAATTAACCATACTTTATTATAATTAAGTATATATTAACAATATATTAAGTATAAGTAAATAAAATTAACCAAAATTTAATTTCATTTACTTATTTAAAGGGGATTACATATATGAACGATATTAATGTTGGTCACAAAATTAGGGCATTTAGAAAAGGTGCCGGATTAACCAGTAAGCGTTTAGCAGAGTTAGCTGATATAACACCTTCCATGTTAAGTCAGATTGAGAAAGGAATCACAAATCCTTCATTACAAACACTAAAATTAATTTCTGTAGCATTAAATATTCCATTGTTTAATTTTTTCTTAGAGGATACCAATACAGAAGAATTAGTTGTAAGAGCTAACCAAAGGAAAAAAATAACTTTTCCTGAAAGCGGCAATGTTTCGTATGAGCTATTATCTCCTAATTTAGATGGAGCACTAGAATTGGCTTTAATGAATCTGTTACCTCAAACTGCTTCATCTATGGAGCCTGTGGCACATAAAGGGGAAGAAATAGCATTTATTATGGAAGGTCAAGTGAAACTATATCTAAATGATGAGGTTTTACTTCTCAATACAGGTGATAGTGTTAAAATCCCACCTTATGCAAAGCATAAATGGGAAAACACTTCTTTAAACAAAGTCACTGTTATATTTGGAGTAACTCCACCATCTTTTTAATTTCAAATACTAGCGAAGAAAAGTTAGAGAAAATAATTCTCTAACTTTTCTTGTATACATAACTTTATTTTAAGAAAGTAAAAAACTTGTCTCTCAATTATATGTGATTATAATTTAAACGATTAAAAGTAATGAAATAGATCTTTTTAATTACATACTTAATTTACTTTTTAATGTCCAGTATTTTTCTCCATTAGCTTCAAAAGAGAATTCTACCCATCCATTTGGATCTTCACGATAAATAAAGATGGTTGTTCCAGGAGTTACTGTACCAACTTTATTCTCCTCGACAGCTACATCTGGTCTACTTTTAATTTTTAAATTAAATGGATAAGGTACCTGATAGTAAGTAGCTGATGATACAATATTTGAGCTTGAACCGTCTGCATACATTTTATATGGAATTTCATTAGATAACGCGTCGACATCTAATGTTTCAGGATTCTTTGGTAATTTTTTTGCATATGTATAGTCTTCTACACGAAACGGTTTAATACGTTCCATAATACCCGCAATTTTTGTAGCCCAGCCTTTATCTGATGCATATTTCACGTTCATGCCAGTTAATGTTGGCCCGTTATAATACATACCACTTTCTTCCAAATATCTTTCTCGTACATAATTAGCATTATAAGCAATGCTATCGCCGTAGCTTGGTAAATATTTCGCATATTTAAACGGATCTCCATCATATGCACGTAGACCGAATAAATTATGTTTTTGATATGCGATTTCTGATTTTCCGTATCCAGATTCTAAAATCGCATGCGCTGCTAAATAATGAGCACTCACGCCATATTGATTTTGTGCATTGATAAAATCTTGCCCATGGCCAACTAAAGGACTATCCGAATGATATTTTGCAATAAAACTATCAATCTCTTGAGCTGTAATTTTCGAAGCCACTGTTAAATTTAAATCTTCATATGAGGTAGCAGTAATAACCTCTTTTTCATCGTTTAAATTTTGTTGTAACATATCTGTTTTTGCAGTAAGTTGAGCAGCTTCAGCACGTGTTATAAATCTATTTGGTTGCCAACCGTTCTCGGTGCCATTAGAAATTTTTAAATCTATTAAAATATTGGCATATTTTTCTCCCCAATGCCCTTTTAAATCTTCAAATCTAACCTGCTCGTTATGATTTGCTGTGCTTTGTAGTTTATATGCATTTACTAGCATCGTAGCCATAGCAGCACGAGTTACTTTTCCGGATGGATTAAAGATTCCATTACCTTCCCCTTTAACAATACCAGCTTTTTCAGCAGCAGCAATATACGGAGTAGCCCAGTGGTTTTGTGAATCTGTAAAAGATGGTTTTGCATTAGGATCAATTTGTATACCTAAAACTTTTGTCATAATTTTTGTAGCCGAAGCTCTGTCTAATGATTCATTTGAACCAAAAGTTCCATCTGGATAACCATTTAATACCTGTTTATCCACTAAATAATTAACGGATTTGTCCGCCCATGTAGGAACATCAGGGAATTTATGAGTATCTGCTAAAATATTAGAAGAATAGGATAATATAGCTCCTGCAAGGATACCTGTTGCAATTAATTTGTGCTTCATTAAAATAAACACCTCTACCATTGTATTTATCAAATTGAGATTTTGTATTTTTATATTTACATGTTAGTAATAATAATGAAATCGTATTATCACGCATTCAATTTAATGTAACGAGTATAGTTACTTATATACACAAGTGTCAATGAATGTCTTTTACAAAAATGGATAACATTTACAAAATTTGAATTTCCCTGATCTTATAATTGACTTATGCATATGGTAAATTTAATAGTTATATTTCTTTTCGATTGTGTAAGTTTCTTGAATTTAATGCTTTATTTTTTACTCTATTAGATATAGGGGCATTTTATTAGATTATTTAGGCACCCTCTTCCGAATCCCACACTTCAATAAATTCAAAACCTTTTAATTCACTTTGTTCAATAAGTGCCTTCAACTCGTCTGAAATAAAGACAACCGTCGGATGAATTTTTCCATTTATGTAAACTTTAAAAATCATTTCATTTTGAACCATATTAAAATCAAATGCGAACTTTTCACAGCCTACTATAAGGCCTGTAATCAGTTTTTTAAAGATTGCTTTATCTCCATCAATTGCATCTAGTACATTCAACACGTGGACCAAGTAATATACCTCACTAGTTGAATTGCGTAAGAGTGGTAAAAATTCAACATTATCACCAATTAAAGGTTCAAGTACTTGCTTGGCTTTTTCACTAATCATTGGTGCACCAGTCCCTCCCCAAAATTTAGGCAAATCACTATGATTATCTCCTTCAATACACTCTATATATATTTTTCCCCATGAATTTGTTAAATGAGTTATCGAATTTATTTTTCCATCAATATATTTTTTGTGGTCTTCTTCAAAATTTAATAACTGGAAAGACTCATAGTTATCTAATACACTCTTTAATACCCATATTTTCATGCTTATTCCCCTTAACTATTCTTTTATCTTCTAAAGTAAAATATAATATTACGTAACAAAAAATCGTTTACTACTATTTACTTTGTGATTCTAAAATATATCTTGAATATAAATTACCATCACTTTCTATACTTATTCATAATAAAAAGCTTATACAAGTGCATAAGCTTCTTATTTTTTACTCTATTAGATATGGATTCACATTACTAATCTAATTAAATTAGATTAAATTTCTTTACGCACCCTCTTCTGAATCCCACACTTCAGTAAATTGAAAACCTTTTAATTCACTGTCTAAAATTGCATTTTTGAATTGATCTGATACTAAAAGATAGTTAGGATGTACCTTCCCATTTATATTCAATTTAAAAATCGGTTCGTGCTGGACAACATAAGGAATAAATACAAATTTTTTACATCCTATTATTAAACCTGAACTTAACTTATCAAAGATTGTTTTATTAGTATCAAGTGCTTCCAACACCCTTAAAACATGCATAGCATAGTATTTTTTGTTTGTTTGTTTATGAATTAATGGTAAAAATTCAATATTATCTCCTACTATAGGTTCTAAAACATTCTTGGCTTTTTCACTAATTATTTGTACACCAGACTTTCCCCAAAAAATAGGAGAATCGCTTGATTTCCCTTCATCTGTTACCTCAATAAACTTAGGCGTCCACGAATCTGACAAACTTACCATAGAATTAAAACCAGTTTTAAAATATTTTTTATCCTCTTCATAGTTCAATAATTGAAAGGTTTCATAATCATCAGTCGAGCTTTTTAATTGCCAAATCTTCATATATATTCTCCTTTATTATTGCCATTTATATAGTTATTTCTTGGGTTCATTTAATCGCAAATTACCCTCTAATAAATCTCTTCTTATCCCATGTAACACTTCAGCTATATCAGCTTGAGTACCACCCATTTCTATAACAGAATTCAATCTTTCTGTTACTTCTCTTATATACTCTTTTGAGTGGCTACCTATATGTAAAACTTCAGTAGTTACATAATCATTTATTTTATATGGTAAAAACACCCCATTGACCGCAGCATCATAACTTATCCCTATCTCTTGTAATAATTCCTGAGCTTCCACAGCCCTACTATCATTCCAAGGTACTATGTGATGTGCCGCATTAGGATATGGAGGTGTGTCAACTCCTGCATCTTTAAGTTCTGCACGTAATTTTTGAGATGCTGTATAAGAATCAGGATATTCGTTTTTCACCTCTACTCTATCAAGAACCTTATCTGCATATTCCTGAATTACTTCTTGAACATCTTTAACTTTACTTCTTCCACTAGTTTTGGAAAACATAAATGTTTCACGAGCTTTGCGTAAAACTTCAAATGTTTTTATTTGATTGCTTCCAAATCCACTTGCACCTGCAAATGCCAACCGATCCGTCAGTGGCAATTTATTTACGAAAGAAGACATTCCTGTAGAGAATTTTGCTCCTTTTGCTAATGTAGTGACTTTACTTATCCCCTTATCACCAATAAGTCCAAGTCCAATTTGTGTAAAAGCATAACTTCCCCACTTAGCACGACTTTCAGCGTCTCCATTTATTACATCATTAATAAACGAATCTGATAATGTGTTCCACATAGCAGGTAAGGTTTCATTTAAATGAGTAAAAGCGTACCCCATGTTCTCCCATGTTTCCCATTTACCAAGTGCCACAACACCATCTATTGTATCTTCAACTGCTTGACCCGTACCTTCTAAAATACCATCTATAATTTTTTCAGAAGTAGATTTTTCAGGAGGTTTCTTGCACACCGCTCCCTCTTCCATTGATCCTTCCTTTAAAAGATTATCAACTTGACGTTTTCTTTCATCAGCAATTTCTTGGATCGAAACGGTCCAATCCATATTTAATCCTTGTGTACTAAACGTACCACTTACAGGACTAAATCCTTTTCCACTTTGGACTTCAGCAAGGCCGGCAGTAAGGCTAGCTACAAGTTGAAGAGCTGTGTGGTAGTTATTACTGGACGTATAGTTAAATTCATATAGATGCTCTAATTTTTCTTGCAGTTTTTTTCTCATCTCGACTAAAACAATAACCATGGCATCTATTCCAGGCAATACTGTAGCAATACTAATCGCTTCTATACTTGCTACCATTCGATTAATTTCTTGAATTTGCTCTCTTATTTCTTGTTCAATGACATCTGTGGAAGCAACTTGTGATTGAAAATCGCTTGGAAATGCATCATTTTGACGGATTAATTCTTCACATAAATAAATGATACCTTGTGCTAAAGGACGAAAAGTTTGGACAAAAAATATTTTTGCACTACTATATGTTTGCCCTTGTAAAACTGTATCAGTTGCAAAGGTATCAATTGATTGGATTGCTTGCTCCATAGCTTGGATAGTAGCGACACATACAGCATTCATGCTTTGGGTCTGATTTTGTACTTCCCCTAAATACATATTTAAACTCATGCTTTGTCCTCCCTTTTTAATCGCTGTTGCCGATAGGTAAGGTCGGTTTCTAAATCAATAAGATTGCGTCTTTCTTTAAGTAATGTTTCTTTTTGATTTTCCAATTCCAATGTTAATTTCCGCTCAATATGTTGCGACTCTTGAAGCTTATTCATAAAAAAATGAGAAACATCTTTATCACCATGCCATGTTACTAAAATCCTATTAAATAAACGATTATTTCGATTTCTCAATTCGTGAAAGTCCATTTCTGCTTGTCTCTGGATTTGAATCTCTTTTTGATTTCGATCCTGTTTTTCAAATACTATCCGTAATTCATGATTAAATTCATTTATTTGTTTTTCCACATCTTGACTCATCTTATTCTCCCTTTACCGTAGGTTGCCATATTAGCGAAATGTCTTTTGTAGTTCGTTATCCATTCTTTCAAAATCCTTAGCTACTAAATGAATATTATCAATTGCTTGTTGAAAGGCCCCACAAAATTGTCTAGTTAAATCTAGCATTTGTTGATTCACTTCTTGCGCCTGAGCATTAACAGATAGTGTAGTACGGCTCGCCTTTGTTATAGAACGATTTGTCGCACCTTGAATTGTATCCGATGCATTTTTCATTTGTGTAGCAATTTGTGTAGCTGTTTGAAAATTACTTTGAAAGTTTCCCATCATTTAAACCCCTTCTAGTTCCAAAATCATCAAGGAAATTATACCATGTAAGAATATTTCAATGTATCAAATATTTCTAGTAAGGAATTGATAGCTCTTAATGATAAGAATGAAGCTTTTCTTACCGAATTTCAATTAAGAATCTCTTCAACAGATGTAGTTGAAATAGAACTATTAGAACAAATACTGAAGTTACGAAGCAAGTTATGCCAGTAGCAGGTATGGGTGCAATGGGGAACAAATATTTTTATAGAGTTTGGTTTAGGATGGATTGGAGATAAAGGAGCAGGTCAAATTGGAAAAGTAACTTCCCTTGGAGGCTCTGTACAATTAACAAGATTTTCAGAGCATCTCCCCCCTATTTCAAATCCATTACCATTAAAAGATCGATTTGCTTTTGCTGGTGGAGATGGTTTGCGATCTAGATTTGACACACCAGACTTTAAACAAGCTGAAGAAAAACTCTCTACCTATCAATTTGCTAGTAGTGGAAGAATTAATAGTAGCAGAACTAATGGTGGCAATGTTCCGTATAGTTTTGATTCATCACTTATGGAGCACCTTTTTCATGGGGAACTAAAACAAAATGGTGGGGACTAAAAGCTGTTGGATATCACCATGAAAGTATGATGGGTGGAGGAGAAATAGTTAGAATTACCCATGCACCAAATTCTGCGGGAGTATATAGAGCAAAAGTAAAAGTAGACGGTGAAACAAAAAACGCGCTTTCTTCATTTTTCCCTAAGGATTGGGATAGAGTACAGGTACTTGATTCTATCAAAGAAGCATACGATAATAAGATTCAAGTCGATACAGTTAGATATGTAGGACAAACATCCCACGGATTTAAAGTAGAAATGATTATACAAAATAATGAGATAATAACAGAATATCCTGTTTATACTAGGAGGGAAAAAATGAAATATACATACGAATTTTATCGTGATGGACTTGGCGGATTAAGAATACGTTTGCCAAAAGAAATTTCTATAATTTCTCATTTCTTGGAAGATATTTTAGATGATGAAGCAGATGAGTATATACAAATTTTAGATAATGTAGTAGACCAAAAAGTTCCGCAATATGAAATAGAAGGGAACGTAGCAGCAGTCTACATTGAACCTAATTACACCAGTGCTATTAACTTATTTATGAGTGCCCCAAATAACCAATGTAAAATTGAGACCTCTGAATTTAGACAACTACTTGTGTTGTGGCGAGATACAGTGGTAGCAGAAGGGAAAGATATAGAAGTATAAAAGAAAACTACCTTCTGTTATATTTAGATCGTAGATGCTAAACTCATAAAATTAAAGGCGGGAATATATTAAATATATTTAATATATTCCTACCTTTTTATTATGTGGCGTGACTTCACATCCATTAACTTAAAAATTTTTTAACACCCTAAAATAGAAAAACAATAAAAAATACATCTCTATAGAGATGTATTTTTTATTTAACAGGGATTGTACTTGCAGGAAAATAAAAGATTTTACAATTAAGATGCTACACTTAATATTGTTAACAATTATTTTTGCTTATCCCTCATTAATTGTAAACTACTACCCTTCACTTTCTATTTTATTACTTCATAAGAATAAAATGTTAAAACAGTTTTAAAATGAGTCTCTTTTTCACCTTGTAAGCTGTAGAGCTTTCATATATTCCCCTTTTCTTTCAAGAGCCTTTTTGTATCCTCAGCGGTTAATGCAAGCAAAATCTACTGCAATGTTCTGTAATAACTTCTTATTAGCTTACCTGAAGAAATCTCTTAAATTGATGGATGTGTAACGTACCGCTACTAAAATTCTTGCTTTTAAATCATTGTTACTGTATTATGTTTACGTAGCAATATAAGGATTATGGTATATGAAAAGGAATCAAATCTATAAGTAAGATTTAAATCCTTTTCCAAGTCAATAAGATTTTGCCAAAATCTAATATAATTTATGCTTGTCTTTGTAATATGTATCTAGTACAAACATATTTTTTATCAATAGAATTCTGTTTTCAATGCTAGGAATTAGTGTTCTAAACAAGGAACTATACAAAGTGATCTGAAAAACCTAAGAGGTATTGTATGTAGTTTGCTCATCTCCAGGTACTACATACAATAAAAGAGCCTTACCTCTCTAGGCAAGACTCTACTAATTTAGTTGTATAATATTTACATGATAACTAAGAAACAGAAAACATATAACACCAAATAGCAGCACCCTATTACTCCTCCTACAGCTAATACCTGTTTAACCCAACTCTTAAATTTTTGATTACTGTAAATCGCTTGCACTCTTTCCATATTTCCTCCTATTAAGGACAACCCTTATAGACTCTCACCTTGCTATGGTAACATTAAAAAATGGCTAATAGAGGCCTAATGTATAAATATGCAATATTGCATACATAAATGTATTGTTATAATTGTAAACGCTTACTATAATAAAGTTATAAAGATTCACCAAATCTTAATACGAAAAAAGAGGAGCAAATAATATGGAAATCGCAATGGCAGTTTTAAAATTTCTAGGTGGAGCAATCCCATTAATTCAAGAACTTCTAAAAGCATTTATGTAAATTCACTATTTAGCAATTATTTATAAAAATTATCATACAAATGATCTGTATATCAAAAATGAATTGATTTACAGATCATTTGCGTGAGCAAGTTCCCTTTAACATGACTAAGGGACTTTTTTAATTTTTAAATATGACTAATGTCTCCCATTTTATCGTACTGATTACCTATACGAGGTTTTAAAAGAACCACCTTGACTAAAATGATAAAACAAGAAATCAAAATGAGCCCCTTTTTTATTTTGTAAGCAGTAAAGCTTCCATATAATGCTCTTTTCTCTCAAGAGCTTTTTTTGCATCATCAGCTGTTAATATATAATCTACTGCAATGCTCTGTAATAGCTCCTTATCCGCATTTGGCAACTGAATCGTTATCTCTTCCACACTACTCTTATTATTTCCATTTATCTTATTAAATTCTTGAATACTTCTTGCCAGCTCTGCTAATTTTTCCATATGCACAGGATTGTTTACATCCAAAAATATATTACTTCTAAAAACTGCCGTAACATATTTCTTTACATTTTTCTTTTCTTTTTCTGCTTCTTCTTTTTTATCAAAAACAATATTTCCCGTATACATTTGTTCAAACGTAAATATATCGTTATTCTCTTTTCCAACATAATATGTATTGAACTTTTCTTTTACATCATTCGCTTCTTTTTTGATTTTATAATTATCACTATCTACTTTTGGAGAGATTCGTCCATCCAAAGCTAGCTGAAACTGCACATACGGTTCATTTACTTGCTGTACATGAGCTATCCGTACATCTGGCCCCAGTAAATCTTTATAATTCCCCGGTATTTCAACTTCATTTAGTTTAATAGAAAAACCATACTGCGATTTTGTATAACTTTGAGCTTTTTGTTCAATTTCTTTATCCGATATATCACATGATGTTAATAGTATTAAACTAAACATCATATTACATGTTATTTTTGTTATTTTCATATGGTATCTCCTTTTATGCCTACTTCATATGCAGAAATACTAATATAGATTTCCGATAAAGTCACGAAGTTTAACAAAAAGAAGAGCAGTTTTAAATTGCTATGTTTATACAATTTTATATGAACCAGAGTTAAATTTAAAGGAACTAAATCGTGCGTTTTCTCTTTATTCAACCATTTAACTTACTAACACTTTTCATAAGATATTTACACACTGCATTTAGGTAAAGAAATACAGAAATGTGTTTTTTTCTTTGTACTATCTAGATTTATGCTCCCTCCATGTTTTTCTACTATATGTTTAGCAATAGTTAATCCAAGACCTGATCCCCCATTATTTTCTCGAGAATCATCTACTCGAACAAATGCATCAAAAATACTTTGTTTCATATCCTCAGGTATTCCAATTCCATTATCTATAATGTTTATATATACTTTGCTTTCATCCTCAATTAACGATACAAACACGGTCGTACCTGCCGTATTATACTGTAGAGCATTAGATATTATATTAGAGATAGCACGGTATAGTAACCTGTTGTTAATTGGAGCAATCATTTCTTTAAAGGGTATTTGATATTGAAGGATTAAGCGCTTCGCTTGAAATAAATCATAATATTCTACAAGCAATTCACGAATAAACTCAGATACATCAGTTGGATGTACTTCAAAAGGGTAATCAGAATGCTCCAATTTAGACAGTTCAAAAATATCTTCAGTCAATACCGCAATGATTCGAATCTTATTATATATTACATTCAAAGTTCTTTCTCTTTCACCTTTTTCAGTAATGATCCCTAGTTGTAATGCTTCAACATAACCTTGAACGGTTGTAATTGGTGTCCTTAAATCATGTGACAAATCTACAAGCATCTTCTGCTTGGTTTCTTCTAACTTCTTCTTCTCTTTCTCTATTTTATCCAGTTTTTCCGACATAACATTAAACGAATGCTGTATTTGCATTAACTCAAAATATGTTTCATAGTTTAACCTTTTATCATATTTCCCACTAGCAATTTCCTCAAATCCAGTTGCTAGTTTATCCAATGGCCTGGTTATTTTCCTAGCAATTTGCCTACTAAATATATATACATTCATAGAGAAAAATACAAAAAATAAAACGATTGTAGTAAGTAATATCTTATAAAAAACATATACGTATTCCTCATTTTTATCAGAAAACGTATATCCATACTTTATTGCTTTTTTAGGAACCTTAACAAGGCAATATAATCTTTCACCTTTTTTCGTTACAAATGTTGCTACAGATGAATAATAAGGAAGTTGATCATTATCAAAAAATAAAGTAGTAAATTCTCTTTGTGAATATGATAAAAGCTTATCCTTTTTTTCCCCTTTGGTATAGATAACTTGTAAATTTTCATTAAGAATTTCTACCCAACCACCAAATGATTCTATTGATTCTGAATTAATAGTTTCAAAGTTTTCACGCACTACTTCACTTGCTTTTAAATTATTTAGCTCTCCTAGTTGCTTTTCTGTTTGGTACATCAAAAATATAAATAAGATTATTACCGTGAAACCTATTGCTAGTGCAAATATAACGTAATTTTTAATTAAGATATATAAAACTTTATTTTTCATAAAGTTCTTCCTTCCTAGCAAATCTATACCCAAGTCCCCGGATCGTTTTTATATAAACTGGATTCTTAGGAGAATCCTCTAATTTCTCTCGTAGTCTACTAATATGAACCATAATCGTATTATCATCTGCACAGTAATAATCAGACCATACACTTTCAAAAATTTGTTTTTTAGTAAATATTCTCCCTGGTTCTTCCATAAAAAGTGCTAAGATTTTATATTCCGTAGCACTGAGAGAAATGGATTCGCTTGATTTATAGAGTATACAAGAATGATGATCTAATACTAAATCACCCATATGAATTTGCTTCTCCTTACCTTCTACAGCCTTATCATTAAATTCATAGGATCTTCTAAGGTGAGCTTGAACTCTAGCTATAATTTCTAAAGCACTAAATGGCTTTGTAATGAAGTCATCTGCTCCAATCCCTAAACCGATAATTTTATCTACTTCTTGAGATTTGGCTGACAATATAAGTATCGGGAATTGTAACGTCTCACGAATCTTTTTAATTAATTGATAACCATCCATTTTAGGCATCATAATATCAACAATAGCTAAATCAATATGATTTTCTTCTAGACACTTTAAGGCAACTTCGCCATTTGAAGCCTCTACAACAAAAAAATTTTCCATTTCTAAAAAAAGTTTTAAAAGATCAATAATATCTTTGTCATCATCAACGATTAATATATTTTTTTTCATACTCTCCCTCGCATCGGTCAGAATTTTCAAAAATCCATTTAAGGTTATTGTAAGGTAAATGAAAGTGACATGAAAGACTAACCGTTTAATATACAGGTATGAATTAAAAAAGGAGGCATTATCACATGAAAAAATTTGTTGGAATTGCGTTAGCAGCTGCCATTGGAATTGGAGGTTTAGGAACTTTTGCTACTACTAAAACTCACGCTGCAGTAAACAATCCAGAATCAACAAAATCGGTTTATCAAGTATCTGATGTGCAAGGTGAATTTATGCACATTAAAGTGGGGAAACCTTGGTCAATGACGCCAAGCGGAAATCAATACAAATATGTCTTATTTAGTGAAAATAAAATTTATGTCAACCCTAAAACTGGTGTAGTAACAGCATATGAAGAAGGAGCAGCTGAAGGCAGAGTACTCGATAAAAATGGAAATGTTGTTGCTATTTGGTATATCACGGCTTTTAAATAATGAAGGGTTAATTTTACAAGGTCGAAAAGAGCATCTTTAAGTTTATTATGAAAGTAGTAAAAGAATTTCAAAACTTGTAATTAAACTAAAATAAAAAAGCTTATCCTTTAAAACGTAATGATAAGCTTTTTTATTATTCTTTTCATTTTTTGTTTTCGGAAGTATTTCTTTAAGATGATAGCAATGTGGTGCTATCCCATCTATATAAAGCTAAAACTTTATAGTGCCCCAAAACGGAAACAACGAGTTGCATTTATATAAATAGCTTTTGGAAAACTAATAATTTTGTTTAGGGATACTTTAAGATTTTAGCTTAAATGACATATAGTTTTACCTCATACAGATTGATTAGAATATTAAACTTAAACGTGTTATTTTTAGCAGTCTAAATAATCGGGTTCAATGTATTTTTCTGTTTCAGGAGAGCTTTTAATTTCTATAGGATATTTCTTAAAAGCTACAACAGTAATCCTATCTTCTTGAACTAAACTTCTGGATTCATTTATAGAAGAGAAACCTGTTCGCGTTAAAAAATTGTATAGAGAGGATTTTGTCATCCAAAAACTAGAAACATTATCTAATGATGCCCATTTTGATTTTAAACGTTCTTCTATTGATGAATTAGCAGAGTGTTCTAGCATTGTGTGTCCCTTATATTCATAATTATTATAAAGTACTGATACATTAGGAGTAGAAGTGATATGAGTATCAATTATTACAAACCTTTTGCATACTTCATACACTTTTTCTAAAAAGGGGAATACATCTGAGCAGTCTAAATGATATAAAATACCAGAGCATAAAACAATATCAAATTGACCATATTTTTCAGCACTTAAATTTCTTACATCATCTTGATAAAAAGTTAAGTTTTCCAACCTTAATAAATCTTTAGCGAATATAGCTTTTTGTATGTTTGATTCCCTTCCTTCTATCCCTACAACAGTTGCTCCTTGCATAGCAAACTCAATAGCGTAATGCCCCTCTAAACAAGCTAAATCTAAGATTCGAAGATTTTTAAAATCACATTGTGTGATATCTTGAATCATTGTCACAATTTTTTTTAATGCAGGATTTGGTTGTCGAATATCTCTTGTATATAGAGTATCCGTTAATTTAATATCATAAGCGGTCCATTCACCATATTTACGAATTATGTTTTCTTTTTCGAGAACAAAATCTTTCATGATACATTTCGCCACCTTTAACATAATATTATCTGTAATATATATCTTTATATAATCAATATATGTGTGTATAACTTGTATTTAGACGAAGGTAAACATTTTAAAGCTTGTCACTTTATCATGTGGTACGTCAACGATCCCTTCTTTTTGGGAGCCACTCGCAAATTTATAAAAATAGGCAGCTCAAATAGTTAACTAATTAAACTACCTATTCATCTCACCTATCTAAATTATAGAAATAATTCTAATTTAACTAATTAAGATTTTTTCTTTTACATAGAAAATCTTATTATATTCATTTTTAACCATAGCCAGTGCAAATGTCATAATGATAAGTAGGACACCACATTGCTATCAAGCTAAGCAAACAAAATACTCCTTAAACTAAAATGAAAAAATACATTATTTTTTCTTATAAAAGAAAAGCAAAGAATAAACTTTAATATGTATTAATCCAAACAAGAGAAGATGATTCATGTGAAACAATTTACTAAATTTCCTCTGACATTTTTAGTTATGTTCCTAGCCAATTTAGCGAACTATTATTTTATCCTATTTATGTAATAATAAAGGCCTTCCTAATTATAGGAAGGCCACGTTCTAAAATGAAAACCTATATTTGATTACTAATTAAATTACCTCAAACTGATAATATACACTTTTCCCATTCTCCCTAGTTACTTTAATTTCAGCAAATCCTTTACCAATGACATCCATTCTAACCTTTCCATTGCCCTGTACTGTATATTTGACAACTTTTTCTCCATCTATTGTTGTATGCTTTGCTGCAACTCCATCTTCTGTTCTAGATTGACCAACACGCCAACAGTCACTGCACTTTTTTGTGCTCTTAGATATCATTTCATTTTTTACATGTACGCTGTTAGTAGATGCATCAGCAATACCATTTGTACTCAACAAAATTATGGAAGTTACTAAACCTATTCCCAGTTTCTTTAACATTATTTCATCCCTCCTGTGATAATTCATAATTTTATATTAAACTGAGATTCTTTCAGGTAACTTTCATTTACCTTACAATAACCTTAAATCCCTTTCTGTAGATATCGAATTCTTTGGAAGAAAGAATTCACATAGTTTATATTGATTTTTTTAACATGGCCATGTGGATTGGCGCTACATTATTAGCTATATGTACCTTTCCGTTCATTTTCTGCTATTAGTTCATGTGTTAAATAGATCAAATACATAATGACTGAGAGAATTAGATAACTAGCAGTTTTACCTTTATCAGCAATTAAATGCCTTGCTTCGACTAGAATCACTTTTATTATTAACAAAATCTCACTAGCTCAAATGTAATAACTTATGAGTATAAGAATATTTTCTGAGCTTTAATATAATGTAAAATTAGTAAGAAACTTATTTCATGAAAAAATGTTAACTATTAAAGAATTAGAAGTGATTATATGAATAAATTATTACTATCGTGTTTATTAGCTACATTCTGTCTAAATATCGCAGGATGTTCTAATGATATGACTATACTAAAGGATAGTTCTAAACCTTCAACACCTACGAAGGCGAAATGCATTAACAAAGCTTGGTACAAAAAACATATGCCATATAATAGGTTATGCTAAAGATCATAAGGCGAATATGAATGCATATAGTAAACAATATATAAAAACATTGTAATTAATTGTTATAAATCTACCTAAAAAGACTATCAATAATGGTGGTCTTGTTTATATTGGTGAAATTGTACTAGAATGATAGAATAGATTTAACTGTATGACGTAGGGTCGGTGCTGTCCTTTCTCTTTTTTATGTAGAGGGAAAGTAGGTGACTCCTATGATGGAATATTTACTGTCTTTGCTACAAGATTTGGTGAAAGTATTTTTGACAATCCTTGTTACTGGTTATGGAAACAAACTGGTGAATAACATTGGCAAAAAAACGCAAAAGAACCTCCCTACGCCGTCGGAAGCAAAAGGGAAGTTCTAGAAAAAGAAAATAAATTTATTTAGTAACTACCCGCCTTACGGCAACAGTTACCAGAAGAGATGTATCGAGCATCTCTTCTTTTATTATATACCCAAGGTATTACTGCAATACTACTGTAGTAATAATTATATTCAATGAACACAAAAAATCAATGTGTAAACAATGGATGTAATGGACAAAAGAAAAGACACCCTAAGGTGCCTTCTTGCGATTTGAACTGTCGTAAAATAGTTGCATTTATTGAGAAATTATAAAAGCCCTCTTTCAAGTGCCTTTTTCTAATGTGTTTACATCCTTAATTGATTGTAAAATGATTGGAATACGTGAATTCACCACGATATTTAATTACAGCGACATAAGTACCACTTGTATAGCTATCTGTGATAGATGTTTGCCAAATTTCTGTTCCAGGAATAAATTCTGGTTCTATTATTTGGAATCGTTCTAGGGTACCATTTGTGTGGATTTTAAAAATTTTCATTTGTGCACCAAAATGTTCCCTACCAAAATGCTGTGTTAAGTAAAATGTATCACCAGTTATTAAATTCCCAATCTTCCAATCAGGTTGGTATGTACTTTCCTCTGAATTTTGTAAATCCATAATGGTTTTGAATCCCCAATCATCATTAAGTGGATCTGAGTAAGCTGCAGCTGCTTGTGAGGTAGGCTTACTCATTTCTACTGCAGTAAACCCACTAAATGTTAACGCTCCAATTAATGCTATTTTTCCTAATTTCATTGTTGTTTCCCCCTGCCAAATTTCAGAATTATTTAAAATCATATACAAACAATAATATAATTCGTTGTATTATATTTCAAATATTCTCTAAAAAAAACCAAAATAAAAAGACACCCTAAGGTGCCTTCCTCTTACTTATGAATCAAATTTATATTTTGTTCACTTTATTCAGTATGGTGATGATGGCCTTTGTATAGCAATAGAACCAAATCACGCTATAAGCATTAGCGGACATCATAACATTCAAAATCGGTCTTTTATGTCCGCTAATACTTAACGTAAGTTTTGGTTTAGTTCCTACACAGACTACTATATCCTCTCTAATGACTGTGGTTGCATTGTCAAATACTAAAAGCATAATATCTTTCTATATCATTATAATGATTTAATTTCCTCGTATTCCCTCATTTTCTTGTAAAATGTCGATTTCTTCATGCCAGTCTTGTCCATGAACTCAACTGCTTTGATCTTTTCCCTTCCATTCCTTGCTTGTTATACTCTTTCATGTACCAAGCATTAGAATTGAAACCTTTGAGATTCCTGTTTCCTTAACCGCAAAGAAAACGCTAAACTTCATATATACTTTTGAGGATGTTATGTAATACTAATTGGTTTTTATGATAATTATTCATAAGTAGATAATTCACTACGCGCCTCGTCTATTGTATCCCTAGCAATTCTTAATGATTTTAAACATTTACCTAGTTTCGCTAAATCTGTTTGGCTCGCAGCATCTCCATAGTTGTCTATAACAAATTGCAAGTTATCCATCGCCTTTAAAATAGATGAATGTAGACCCTTTAATTCTGTTGGGGGTTCTACATATCGTATACTTGAGATGAGATAAGACATTTTATAGAAAACATCGCCTACATCTGAAACCCATGATTTGTTTATAGTACCCTTAATTTCTGCATCAGCCTCTAACATGCTAAATCGGGTCGCCACATCAGATAGATCCTTTAAATAATCGTCCATTACCCATGCATAATGCTGCTTGTCTAAATGTTTATAATCACTTGTTTCGGCTCTTTGCTTTACTTCTTTTTGATTTCCTATATTTTTTTTATCTGCGGTTAATTCCTCAACTGCTGCTGTAATGGCTTTTATACCTTTTTTGCTACCAACAAGAGCGTCGATAATTAGAATACTACAGAGAAAAATAACAAACATGGCAATCCACTTAGCCCATTTCGGCATAAAAAAACTCCTTACTTAATATATTTCTCCTAAATTATAATACAGGATTAAAGCCCCTATAAAAACTATATCTCTTTACCTAATACCTTACCTTCTGTTTTCTCAAAATTGACATCTTTAAGTAAATCTATATCATATACAAATCCATTTCCAACATTACATCATTAAATTTAAATATAACACTATATTATGTTTCTATCAAGAATATTTTTCCAAATAAATATCATTCATAGCCTCCTCTTTTCACCATTAAACCTAATTTATACATAATTAAAAAAAAGAGGATCGCCCCATAGTAGAGCAGATCCTCACTTTCACTTCACATACACATAGGCTTCGTTTGCTGTTACATAATATGTTGTACCTTTACTATTGTGCACTCTATATTGTAGTGAATTATTTACAATTACCTTTGCATCAATAATAAATCCTAAGCCTATTTCTACAGTACCAACAACATCTTTATCCTGCCAAGATGGAGAATCATAGAAACGTAAATTATTTACTTTTGAAATAACTCTTTTATCAATTACTGTAGCAGGCTCATTACCTTGGTAACGAATATATGAAGAATCATAATAAATCCATTGATTACCACCAAGATGTAACCAGTTTCCTAATTTACCCCATACTTTATAAGCCTCACCTTTTTGTAGCTTACGAATAATACTATTTTCTGTTGATGGTCCAAAGCGGAGATTTACATTGTATCCTTCAATATATGCAATACCATTCGACTCTACTGTACCAGATATTTCATTTGTTTTTTGTGGTTTGGTATCCACTGTAACCGTGCTCCCGTTATAAACCTTTAACACGTCTGCTCGGAACTTAGCCTCAGATACGCCATGACTACGAAGATAATCTATTGGATCTTCATGGTCTGTCCCACCTAATTTATACGTAATATCCCTATGTGTCCATAATCCTTTAGAGGGATGAATATTTCGTTCTCGCAAGATTTCCCCAATTAATTCTATATATTTTTCATATGAACGTTTAAATTTCAATGGATCACCTGTCTCACACAATTCAACATGAACAAATCTAGCATTTGCTGCTGGACCTGCCCCCCATGCCTGATGTTTTGTAGATGCAATTTGAACCTTTTCATCCCAATCTACTGCGTAGTGAACAAACGCTGAACGCCATGTACGAGACTCATATTTTTGAATATTAATTGCTGGCGCCTCTGGGGTAGCTGTAGAATGTGCCACAACACCTTCATAAGCTCCAACACCATAACGGTATGGTTGTTTTGGTAAATCAGGAATAAATAGAATTCTATCAGCAAATACATTTGTTTCAATTGATAATACTAAAATAATAGCAACAACTATGGATAATATATGCTTGTATTTGTATTTCTTTTTCATTTTCTATCGGCATCCCTTTTCACAATTTTTGTATGGTCAAATAATCCACTAGCTGATAATCCGATAATCATTCCTTGAAATAAATTCATTTTAATATCTTGAGACAAAAATAAAACACCTAGCGTAATGCCAAGTGTTAAATTAAATAACGGAATATATTTTGTTTGCAGTCCAGTTGTTTTTGCAATTTGTGAAATTCCTACAACAACCCCAATCATTGCCGTAATTTCAATCATTACATACCTCCTCCTTTCAAAAAGAAGGTAAGAGCAGCTCCTATTATTCCACCAATAATAAGGCGTAGGATCCAAGTTGTATTAGCACTGATTTTATCTAATTGCTTATTGATATTAATAATGTCCTTTTCATTACCTGTCGTCCGCATTTCTAAACTCCTAATCTCTAATCGTATATCCTTAATATCTTGCCTTATTTCCTGAATATCACCTTTCACCTCTTGTAAACTATCCATTTTGCCACCTCTTTCCCACTTCTTATTTAATTCAACATAAAAAAGCCTACATTACATACGCTTTGCTTTACATCTCATTATTTTTTTGTTTATCAGCTGTATACATATAATTCAATAAAATTTCCTACATTCAATAAATTATTTACAAAGTTATTAACTTCCATAAATTAATTATTATTATCTGGTGTCATATCTTTATTCGGAGCGGATTTTGAATGAATTGCATAACTAACTTCTCTAGGGCTTGTATGGTATGATTAATAATTTGGTTCTGTAATCAATTGTTTTCTGAATTTGTATTCTGTGTTTAAATTGGAGTTTGATTTGTCATTTTGTTATCTCTCCTTGTAAAAAACCGAAAACAAATCAGACTATGTTTGCTACGTTTTCTATTTGGTTTCAGTTGTTATTTTTGTTAATTCTTCAGTTGTTAATTGCACTTTAGAAATCTTCTTTTTATACCTTCTATTCTTTAATTTTATTCTTTTTTTGTGAATACAATGTCTTTATTAACTTGATCAATTCTTTCTTTACTGCTTCTACTTCAGGGATAAAAAACCTCTTACATGTACCATTCCATAGCTTTAATAAGACAAGCTCACCATTACTGATTTTTTATTTAAATCATATCGACTTTGACAAACCAATATATAAATTACTAATCTAGAATCTTGAATGATCATCTCTTTGGTGACTTGAATGCAAGATCTCTAAGATTTCTATAAAAATAGTCTCAGCGTTTATAAAAATTTCAAACAAATTACGCACTAAACTACTCCTTTTATTCTCGAATCGATACACAAAAACATCTTAGTATATAACACCACTGACATTTTCTATTTCCAATCATACTCCAATCCAAAAAATAAATAGCCACTCATACGAGTGACTCTAATTCTTCAAGCTTATCTCACATCAAAATGTTCTTCTTTTACCCATGCATTATTTCCAATCGCCAAATAACCATCTTTTCGTGCCAAAATTCTATATGGAACAGACCCGTCTACAAAACCTGTATAATTTCCATTAGGGCTATCATACGTATTTAATACCACTGCCTGATGGATATTTTGAATAAGCACTAAACCATTGCACATCGAAATGTTCCAGAGCAGCCCATACCTCGTTTCCAAGACAAATCATAGGATTTTCATACCACGCTGCATCTATAATAAGGTAAGGTGTTTTATCATAAATTACCCTCGTAAAATATCCTCCTTGTGGTTGGCTATATAGATTAATCCCCCCGTTATTCGGATATTTATTTACAGCAATACCCAAGCCCACCGGTTGTATTGGTTTATTGTTATTACCAGCTTCATCAAAATCTACATATTGCTTAACAATTTCAGAGTAGAAGAAATTCCCTCCATTTTTATATCGATAGCCACCATTGTATGCAATGGCAATAGGCTGACTATACTTGACCATAGCACCAGTTGTATTACCAAGTGATGGCGCAACAACTGTTTTAGAATACAAATCTGCCACCGGTAATGAATGCTGTTTATTATTAGAAGCTAACCAACGAAGGTAAGCTCGTCCAAAATTATATGATTGAACAATAGCACTTAAATCTGTAATACCATTTTTCTTTGCATCATCAAAAGCTCCTTTTAGATGCTTTACTCCATAATAAGTTGAATCTTTTGGATTTTTAATTGTATTCATCGCCCAACCTTGTGATTCACTGGACTGCATAATATCAGGTGTTGTTTCAGAGTTTCCTCCACTCTCTACCATAATAATCCCAAGTACGTAGGGAGCTAATTCAGACACACCTTGTGCTGAACATTCACTTTCTACCATTGATTGCCAACGTAACACTTGTTGTGGCAGATTCTTTGTTTTAACTGAAGCAGCTAATATACTCATTACTAAATCTCTCCTTATTTTCCTATTATTTTTTTATAGGACTCTTAATTTACTAAGTACATCTAACATTTAAATGAAAAATTTTTTTAAAATTACTTCATGTTGCTCACCTTCTTTCACAACAAAAAGAGCAACCATAAAAATAGTTGCCCTTTCGTCGAAATCTTATATTACTACTATAAATCACTTTTTCAATACTTTCTGTACACTGCATATACCCTACAAAAAGGTAACATTAAAATAATCTGTACCCTTTGTAAAGGACATTTTGAAAAAAGTTAGGCAACATCAAGAAGATGATTTCTGTATCCAACAGGAGTCATCTTTTTTAAATTCCATTGATATCTATAATGATTATAATACGTCATATATTTCTTAATCTCTTGTTTCAATTCATTAAAGGACGCGCAAGGTTTTATATGAGCTTCATCTTTCAGATGACCAAAAAACGATTCTTGTGGGGCGTTATCCCAACAGTTTCCTCTTCTTGACATGGATTGTCCAAGGTTTAGCTTTTTGACTAGCTTTTGATAGGTAGGGCTTGTGTAGTGGGATCCTTGATCTGAATGAATATAAGCACCTTCAGTCAATCGAATCCGCCGATTCCTTTTTAGTTTATGGAGAGTTGTCGTTACGAGCTCTAATGTCATCTGTTCTGAAACATGGTAAGCTAAAATTTCATTAGTTGAACCGTCTAAAATTGTAGATAAATAGGCCCTTTGATTCTTACCGTAAACTAAATAGGTGATATCTGTAAGAAGTGTTTTCCCTGGGGTATTTTGTTTAAATTCCCGATTTAATTGATTCGGTACTATTCGATGTTCTTTTGTAGCTTTAAGCATTCTTTTATAAGGATTCGCTTTGCGAACCGGACAGACAATCTCGTATTTCTTCATAATTCTACGGATACGCTTTAAATTGTAGACAACTTGAAACTGACCCGCCAATGTCATCTTTATCTGACGAGCCCCCTTCTTTCTATTTCTAAATCGAAGTGCTTTTAATATGATTTCCTTCAAGATTTCATCTCGATCACTCTTTTGTTTCCGTTGTTCTTGAGATGAAACTGAAAAGTAATTATAGCCGAACGGGATACACCAGCTACTTTACACAAATGACTGACCATATTCCTTAAGTTGTATTTCATGATGACAGAACGAATCAAGATGAATTTCTGACTAGGTGGTAGTGTTATTTCCTTCTCATCCTCCCTTCCATAAGTTTGATTTTTTTTAGCAATTCATTTTCCGCCTTTAGTAAGTTTCGTTCAGCTTCTAAACGGGCATACTTTTCTTCTAACGTAAGCTCTTTCTCAAGAGTTCTTCCAGCGTTTTCGATACGTGTATCCCTTAAACCCAATACACCATTTTTTCTATAAGCAGCACGCCATCCACTTCCCGATGACATAACCCGTTTCATTCCAATCATATCTATATCAAAACCACATTCTTCAAAAATATTTCGAGGTAGCTTTCCTTTTTCATTTTCCTCAATAAAAATATGCTTAAATTCCTCTGTATAAGTGATACCTTTCTGACTTACAGATTTTACGTATAGGTTATTTGATAGAATTTGAATTTCTCTTTCTGTGAATAGTTTTTTTGTCATTTTCAACATTCTCCGATCCCAATTTTCCTTTTATTATACAAAAAATACCCTATAGAATAGACTTTTTTTAAGTGTCTATTCTATAGGGTACATTTTAACATTCCTAAGAGCTTTTTTAACATTTCATTTTCCGATTCTAATCGTCGGATCTTAGCTTCGGGATCTTCGGGTCTAACCCTTGATCTACCTAAACCTGGTCCTTTTGCTTTACCGCGTTTTTCTTCTAGTCCTTTGATTCCTTCAGCCTCAAAGTATTTCACCCAACGACTTACAACCGAGTGATGAATACCTAATTCTTTCGCAATAATTTTATAGCTCATGCCTTCTTTTAAGTATAAATCCATAGCTTTTTTCTTAAATTCTACATCGTAAGTGACTCTAATTTTTCCCATAAAAAAATCCCCTCCATAGTAAATATGGTTAATGTTCTTTCTTTTTACTGTCTACTATATCAATTAAGATGTCTCCTTTTATCTACACACTTGTGTTGTTAAAAAGATTTATATTGCCTAATACGTTAAAAAAGATAGAAATCATCGATTAAGCTTATTATGGCGGTATTACATAATATTATATAAAGAGATTTACTTATGAAATGTCTATATATGATAATTGTCTGTTACTTGTTTTAATTCATTTACTCATAATACTTTTGATGGCTCAAGTAATAGAGCCTTTTTTAAACCAAAAACACTAAGGGGCTTTCCTATAAACTATACATCTCCTTAAAAATATAATGTAATTTTAACTTTCTATAACGAGCAGCGATGTTTAGGTCACTATCTTTAAACTAAAATACAGACGCTACTTTTACTTACAACAGGACTTAGCTGTAAATTAATTAATGACACATAACGTAACTACTGCAGTTACAATATTAATTGACATCAATTCTTTTTTAAACATTAAATTTCCTTTGTAAAAAATATTTCACAAATTATTGCACCCACCCGCTGGAATTAATAACATTCCAAAGAAGACACTCCCTACCTAGTTCACAAATTCTTAGATTCTTCATACCAATAACCCCTTATCTAGCAAACTACTATCAATTTTTTTAGACAGATTTATAAAATTAAATACTGATGATTTTCATATCCTAAACCATTAATTTTTAATACTTTTCCGCATCATGAGATCTATAAAAAAACAAGTGGAACAAAGACGAATATCTTATGTCCAACCCAAACTACATATATTACCAAAAACTTGACTTTTTACGGAAAAAATAGTAAATTTTGTTTAGTTGGCAATTAAAATATAAAAATATTCAAAATTTTAAAAAGGAGAATTTTTATGAAAAAAAAAGTATTCGCTTATATAGGTAGCAGAAATCCAAAATCTAGTTTAACTTTATATGTTAAAAATTTATTGGATAAACTAAATAAAATAAATGATATTGAATATGATTTGTTTACTGCTGATAAAACAAACATAAATCATTCTACGGGATGCAAAAACTGTTTTAATAAAGGAATTTGCGACCTTGATAAAAAACCAGGAGATCATATGGGAGTATTAAAGAAAAAAATGCTAGAAGCAGATTTTATTATTCTAGCTAGCCCTGTATATTCTCATAATGTTTCAGGAGATATGAAAGCACTTATAGATAGACTAAGTTCATGGTGTCATTTAATGCGTTTAGCTGGAAAATCGGGTATTGTTTTAGCTTCTGCAGATAGTAATGGAGAGATAACCGTTTTAAATTATCTAGAAAAAATTTGTTGTTATTTAGGGATAAATATAGTAGAAAAGATTGGAATTGTAAAAATGAACCCATCTAGTGAAGAAAGATTTGAAGAATATATAAGTTTGATTTCTCAATATTTAAGTGATAAACAAATTGTAAAGAGTAATGAAGCATTGGAAGTTGTCTTTAAAACTATGCAATATATCTTTGCTAATTATCCGGAAAATCATGTAGAACATCTGTTTTGGAAAAATAATAATTTACTTGAATGCAATAATTTTCAAGAAGTACTTGATAAACAACTAGTTTTTCAAGATGTCCTTGATACCCAAGTCATTTAAGTTTAATTATCAAAACCTAATTTATATTAAACAATATATAATAAAATTTAAACTTCGCTAAATAAGTCCGAATTTTACAACAATCATTCAATATATATTGTTAGTATAATTAAAATCATCTAAACAGTGGGATTCTTATACTACTAAAAACAAAGCTCAGTTTTGGTATCGTCGGTGTACAAAATTACAAGATGATGATATGTAATCATTTCACCCTCGACAGTTCATATAAGTTCTTAGGATACTGTACTGTTAACATACCGTAAAAGTTGTCAATTCTCTATTATGTATTGATTTCTATTCCTTAACTTTAAATGCATCTTAATATGTGTCTCTATTTAAAAGCGATATTTTCATCCCATACCTAAAAGCGTACTATAATCTTTTAGATACCTTATCGTATCGTAAAATTTATAAATTAAAAAATGAAAGACGCTAATATAAAACGTACCCAATCGAATAGATCCTTAAAAGGATCTATTCGATTGGGTACTCCTTGTTTAATAGGAAGAAATTCAAAAACAAAAAAATTCAACTAAGAAGACTCCTATTAAATATATAAATCATCTTTTGCTATTTATTTATAATAATAATAATAAAAACAAGTTAGGAGAGAACCTAAAACTGCTGCGATTATATAAATTCTAAAATATTCTTTTTTAAACACCTAATCACCCCTTATATATCCACATTATACCAAATTAGTTATATAAAATCCATAAACGAGTATGAATTTTATATAACTAATATATGCCTTTAATTTAAATGATTATTCTATTTCAAATTTATGGTTGCAAAGTGATATATTTTTCTTCATTGCTATCTTTAAATTTATTAAAAAACTGAGAATAGTATCCATCTGTATTTATTAATTCATCATGTGTCCCGCTCTCTATAATCTCTCCATTGTCCATTACAACTATAAGGTCTGAGTTCATGATAGTTGTTAAACGATGGGAAATAACAATGCGGGTACATCTGATTTCACTTAAATAATTATCAATTTTTTCTTCATTTACATGATCTAAGGAACTTGTAGCTTCATCTAATACTAAAATAGAAGGATTATAGACAAAAGCTCTTGCCAAAGCTATACGTTGACGCTGTCCTCCAGAAATATTCATACCCATCTCTGAAACTATAGTATTATATTGCATTGGCATTTGAATAATTTCTTCATGTACTTGAGCAATTTTAGCAGCCTTTACGATCATTTCTGAATTAATTTCAGGATTATTTAACGAGATATTATCATAGATAGTACGATTAAATAGGGTTACATCTTGTGGAACAACACCTATATTCTTCCTTAATGAAGATTTATCATATTTATTTAAATCATGCCCATCATATTGTATGTATCCTTCTGTAGGCTCGTGCAGCCCTAAAATCACTCTAGCCAAAGTACTCTTACCTGAACCAGATTTTCCAACTAAGGCTACCTTTTGTCCAGGTTTTATATGTAAATTAATTTGGTTTAATGATTTTTCACTATACTTTGTATATGAAAAACTTACATTTCTTAATTGAATTTCCCCTTTTAGTTTTTCGAACTTTATTGGGTCTGTGGTATTATATTCCACGGGGGTATCTAATACATCTCGAACTCTCTTAAGATATGATCCTGTAATTACAAAGGAGTTATATGTTTGCAAAATAGAATTACTTAATGAAAAGAATTGATTAGCTATTGCATAAAAGGAAATTAATCCCCCTAGGGTAAGTATTCCACTAAAAACTTGATGTGCACCTAACCATAATACCATTAAAGGTGATAAAACAGCTAAGGTACTCCCTATTGTGGTAACATAATTTAATATATTTCCTTTGCGTTTGTACGCTTTTAATAATTCTTCAAAGGAAGATAGCCACCTTTTATAAATAACATTCTCCATCCCTGTCATTTTCACTCCAAAAATTCCATATAAAGTCTCTGTTTGAATTCCTTGAACTACTGTGCTTTTGGTAATTTCATTTTGGTTTGCTTCTTTAATTAAAGGTTTACTAATTAGGGTTAATAATATATTCAAGGTTGTAATTATCAAAACTAATCCAGTTAAAATTACTGATTGATACATCATATAGCCAAATATAAAAATTATCAGACCTAGATCTAGAATACTTTTTATAATTTGTGAAGAGATCATATCACGAATAGCTCTAAGACTACCTATACGAAATAATATGTCCCCAAAAGACCTTAGTTGAAAAAATTTATATGGTAATTTTAAAACATGATAAAAGAATTCTTGCATCATGCTTTTATCAAGATAATTTTCTAATCTAATTAAAATTCTCCCTCGAATAAAAGTAAATATTGCTTGCACCATGACCACTATTATAATACCTATTAAAAAAAGTTCTAAGGTTTCTTTTTCCTGGGGTGTAATAACTTTATCTATAATAAATTGGATAAGATTAGGTATACCTAATGCTAGACCTTGAAGTATTAAAGATGAAAATATAATAAAAATAACCAAATTAGTATTTTTAAAAAAAGTCTTAATCAAAGGAAACCATAAGTTCTTTTCTTTTTGTCTTTTAAATTTTTCTGTCGGTTTACAGGTCATAACATATCCTGAATAATAATTATTAAATTGATCGCAACTTAATTTTCGACGACCCATTGCAGGATCTACTATAACAAATCCTTTTTTAGTTATTTTTTCTAGAACAACATAATGTTTATTTTCCCAGAAAATTACAGCCGGTAATTGAATATTCTCTAATTGCTTCGTTGAAGATTTAAAGCATTTTGAATTAAAACCTAATTGTTTACCGAGTTGCTTTAGTGCTAATAAATTTGTTCCATCTCTTCCGCTACCTGCATACTCATGTAACTCATAAAAAGAAACAGCACTTTTGTAATATGCTGCAATCATTGCTATGCAGCATATTCCACACTCGGTTTGTTGCACTTGTTCGATAAAGGGTACTTTTCTTCTAGAAGATACTTTCGTATTCATTATTTCCCTCACCTGATATTTTAAATTATATTTTTTAATGTAGTTAAAGTTAAATGCTAATTATATTAATTTTAAACATGTATACCTGGCCCAATATACTATTTTAAGAAAATTTCCACTCGATTGTTTATTATGCTTATAACGTTATAAACAGCTATTCGCTTTTTCAATTTGCAAAGGGATTATTTTAGTTAATATTTTAATAAATATCTACTTTTCACACAAAACAGTCCTTATTTAACAGAAAACTCTTTTTAACGTATAGCAAATGCCTTGAATATAATTTTTCTATATGAGAATAAGATTTAATTATTATAAGTAATAACTATTTTTAATCCAAATTAAATATCTAAAAATTGATATTCATTAGATGAACCAGTATAAAGAGGAATCTCTAATGCTAAAATAGAAGGAATATTTGAATTCCATAACCTTAGTAAGCCATATCCAATACCAGCTATTCCTGTCATTAATCCTAACATTTCTACTTCTGTATCATTTCCATATTTCCATCCTTCCTCTAATCCATTTTCTAAAGTAGCATTTCCTAACGAAATTACCATGTTTTCTAGAGTTTCGGAATTTAGATATTTAGAACTTAAAAGTAAAAAATCTATATTGCCAAAATCTCCATGGCAAAGGCAGTGTGTAAAGCCGAATCCATCATCAAGTGTTTTTTTTATAGAGGTATCCAAATCATTCGTAATTCTATCTTCTTGATAATATGATAAAATCATCAATCTACCTAACCCTATACCAGGAGCACCATGGCACCAATATACTGGAAGCTGTTCTACTTTTGTTGGATTCCTCAAATCTCTCCAATTGTTATTTTTATATACAAAAAATTCATTTTCATAGTTAATAAGATTTAAGCCGATTTGTAAAAATCTATCATCATTTAACAAATTACCTAATTTCACCATTGACCAAGCTATTCCTGAGGCACCATGAGCAAAACCTGTCCATAATGTCTTATCACGAATTTGTTTTGAAATTTGCATAGTAAGCCTTTCACCACATTTTTTAGCTAAATTTAAAATCATGATATTACCATCAACAGAATATACCCTTAGACAAACTATTAGTGCACCTGCTAAACCACCTATAAAATCAGAGCTACTATCATTTTCAATTGATTTTTCGAAATCATATGTATATTCATATATTCTATTATAAACACTCTTATCCTTCCAGATTATCCCTAAATATGCTAATGAATATACAATAGATCCAAACCCAGAAAAAACACTTGAAGACTCTTGAGACGTATGTAATCTAAATACACTCTCAACGTATTGTAGTGAAGCTTTTGATAATCTTTTAAAATCTTCACGTTTAGTTTCTTCAGCTAACAGTGCTAAAAAAATTGTAATTCCTAAAGAACCATCGTATAAATCTAATCCTAAAGGGGACAGCCTTAATTTATTATTTGTATCACAATTAATACCAAACCAGTGAGCTTCGGTTTTATTTTTATTCCAAAAAGCTTTTTCAACTAAATATTCTCCGATTTTTTCTGCTTCTGATAGAAACCGTTTATCTTTAAACCTATTTTTAGATGTATTTAAGTTTAATTTAGATTGTTTTTCTCTTGGATTTTTTTTTGTTTCCTTTAAGGTTTGTAGAGAGAGCTTAATTAATTCTAATTGATCCTCACAATCCTCTTTACTAAGTATTACACATCTATCAAGAACTTGCTGTAAACTATTTTTGGGGAAGAAGTTTTTAATTTCTTTTTTCCTACTATCAAATATGCTGGTGCTATTCCCTTTAAATGTAAAATAAGGCACATCATTATGTAACAAATCCTTACACTCACTAGGAATTAAAGAAATGAATTTTGGGATATGGATGGAGGTTTGCCAAAAATAATCAAATAGTTGAACTCTATTTAGACCATCTTGTAAATAATCCGGATGTAAACTAGCCGTTAAAAATTTACTATATGCTTCTGTCGCTCTTACAACATGCCTGAAATGATCGTTTGAAAATTTATATAATGGGCCGTTTAATGATAATAACTCTTCTTTATTTTCTAAAAATAAATCATACATTTCCCTAAACCCTATTTCAATTATAGAAGAAAAATCATAGGCATTAATAGCCAATCCATTAAGAAAAGGTAAATTTTCACTCCCAATTGAATTCATTGACTCCTGTGTTAAATACATTTCATCTGTTTTTGCTTTTTCAATTTTCCACACCTTAATTTTTTGAGATTCTTGATTACTTTTTCCACCTAAACCACTTAAGTCATAATCAATTAAATTGTCGTCTGAAAACTTAACAGGAAGCATCATTGATCCTAATACAGAATTAGATAAATTCTGTTGCATGTCTACTAATACGCTATCTGTATTTTTTAATTCAATATTATTACTAAATAAAGTTTCTAAATCTATAAACATAGGGTGCTCCCCATGTGCAATTAGATTTTCATAATGAAAATCTCTAGAATATAGAAGATAAAAAATTGCAAGATACGAACCCTGTCGTTTATAAAAGTTTTTTACTTCTTTTAAACTAGCACACTCTTGGTGTTGAACAAATTCTTGCCATCC
Organism: Bacillus cereus group sp. BfR-BA-01347; assembly: GCF_022663835.1. Classification (NCBI taxonomy): domain Bacteria; kingdom Bacillati; phylum Bacillota; class Bacilli; order Caryophanales; family Bacillaceae; genus Bacillus; species Bacillus cereus group sp. BfR-BA-01347. The sequence goes on from NZ_JAKUGG010000015.1 coordinate 170,795, forward strand.
ATAATTATTTTTATCAACCACTGCATTTTCTTTTAATGTGATTGTCTTTTTTTTATTATTAATCCATAAAAGAAGTTCTTGAAAATGTTTATCTACTGATAATGACCTAGGCTTATATACTATCTTATCTCCTGATGTAAATTCTAGAATCATTACACTTTGTCCTTGTTGATGTGTATCGCCAGCTCCACCATGAATATGGATTAACCTATTAAAATTGCCTTCGCAGGTATTTGCTATTTCAATTTTATCCCTTATAAATCTATTAATAACTTCAAGGTGAACAGAAATACAAGTTTCAATTTCTTCAATTATGAGTCGTGCTAAAACAGGATAAGCTTTAAAAATCTCTATTCTATTTTTTTTCTCAGCTAAAAACGTACTTGTGAAATAATTGTATCGTTCCGTAGGAGTATTGCCTTTTAAACTGCTTCCAATACGAGCAAGATTTAATTCAAAGATTAACGTTCGAATACTAATATTATAAATTTTTTGGTGAAGTGTTTTTAAAATTGAATTAGTTACTGATGTAATTTCAATATATTCTTTAATATCATGTAGTTTGTTAAATTCACTTAAGATATGCTCATAGGCATAAGTTATAAAAGGTCTATAAAATTCAAGGAAAAAATCATTTTTTTCAGTAATAACCCATTGTTTATCTTTTAAGTTGTTATTTGTTTTTGTTTGAACAATTTTAGATAAATTTTTTATCCATTTAGCATCTTCTTTTAACAATGGTCTTTCTTTATTAGCTAAAATTCTTTGCATATCCTCTTCAACTAAATTATTAACATGCAATCTTTTTTTCCATATTTCATTATTAACTCCTATTTTGTCCCGCCATTCTTGTATCTCATTTAGATGCGATAGACCTTGTTTTGTATCATAAGGATTTCGTTCATCTAAATATGTTCCTTTATAGAATTCTATACTTTCATTAATCGTTTGAACCATAAGATGTACCTCCAATTTAGAAGAATTTAATTCTTAAATATTAACAATAAATAGTCCTTTAACCTTATTACATAGTGTTAAAGGACTATTGTTTTGGTATTTTTTAATAGACAAAAAGAAATATGAAATTAACCATAATATATCAATTTATCATTTTATTTAACTTTAATATTATAAATAACTAAAGTTATCCTTATAATAAGTTTATTGGATTTAAAGGTCGGTTCTACATTTACTTGAACATTTTAGCGTAGGTAATACAGCACTAATTACTGCACCACCAGCAGCTGTTGCTAATATTGTTACTGTTGGTGTTGCTTGTGGCGTTACATCT